>JBDLJH010000019.1:0-57113 GCA_039714395.1 Pseudomonadota bacterium
TCTCCAGGATCTTGCCCTTGCCTGCAGCAAGAATCTCACCCTCGTTGGGCTTCTCGGTGGCAGAACCGGGTAGCACGATGCCTCCGGCAGAGGTGGTCTCCTCTTCAACGCGGCGGACAAGCACACGGTCATGCAGCGGACGAATGTTCATTTTTTGCTCCTTACAAAGCTTCATAAAGTGAAAACGACACCCGGTCGCAATATGGCGGCGGGTCATCAGGGGGATAATTTGCTGTTAGCACTCCCCTCGCGAGAGTGCTAATAATAAGTACCAAAGCGAAATAGTCAAGAGGTACTCAACAATGGGGGATAAGATTTTTGCTACTACAGGGTGAACCCTGCCTCAATCATCTTCACGGCGGTACTCACCTTCAAGCGTATTCTGGCCATCTTGATGAGAGTGGGGGTGCCGCTGGTTATAGGCTCCACCCACCGCGCTGACCACGCCGCGGGCCAGCACAGCACTAATCAGCGCCTGGCGCAGTGGGGGCACCAGGCCAAGGAAGCCCAGGGCATCGGTGAAGAAGCCAGGGGTGAGCAGCAGCGCACCGCAGAGTATCAGCACCACCCCTTCGAGCATCGCCAGGGTCGGTATCTCGCCACGGGCCATCGCCGTCTGGACCTTATTCAGGGTAAAGAGCCCTTGGTGACGCAGTAGAACGGCCCCCAGTACGGCAGTAAAAACCACCAGGAAGACCGTGGGCCAGGCACCAATAATGCCGCCGACCTGGATCAACAGGTAGATTTCCAACAGGGGAACAGATAAAAACAGGATGAAGAGTATGCGGAACAAGCTTCTGGCCAAGGTTGCTGAAAGGCCGGTAGTATACCTGCCCCAGCCACCATCACGAAACCGTGGCGACAGACTACGTATAACAACAAAAGGAGCAGAGACCATGGGCTACCGTCTGGTGATCACCACCTGCCCCTCTATGGCCGAAGCCGAGGCACTGGCCGAAAAGCTGCTGACAGCAAGGCTGGCCGCCTGCGTCAACATCGTGCCGGGCATCCAGTCGCTCTATGAGTGGCAGGGAAAACTGCAACGAGATCAGGAGTTTTTGCTGCTCATCAAGAGTCGATCTGAGGGTTTTCCCGAGCTTGAGAAGCTGGTGCAGAGCAGCCATAGTTACGAACTACCCGAGCTTATCGCTGTCCCTATTGAAGAGGGTCTGGCACCCTATTTGAACTGGATCGACGCACAACTGGACAACAATAAATGAAAAAAATATCTCTTCACCTGCTAAGCCTTTTACTGCTTATTAGTGGCCCGTTCGCCCTGCTTCAGGCCCAGGAGGAGGATGAACTGCTCGATCCCAAGGTGGCCTTTTCCCTTAGCGTCGAGGCCGAGGACAGTAACACCCTGATCGCCCGCTGGAATATCGCCGAGGGCTATTACCTCTATCGCAGCAAGATCAAGTTCCAGAGCAACACCCCCGGCGCAGCACTGGACGAGGCGGTGTTGCCTCCGGGCAAGGTGAAACAGGATGAGTTCTTCGGTGAGATCGAGACCTATCGCAACACCATCGAGGCACGCATCCCGATCGAATGGCTAGGCAATGCCGCCAGCAGCATCAACGTCACCATCACCTCCCAGGGCTGCGCCGATATCGGTGTCTGCTATCCGCCCCAGCGCCAGACCCTGGAAGTCGCCCTGCCCGCCGCTGCGATAAGTACGCCGATGCAGGGCCTGAGCAGCCTCAGTGACAGCCTGGGATTAGGGCTGGGGGCTGGCAATGAGAATGAGGTCCTGACTCCTGAGCAAGCCTTTCCCTTCGATGCCATTGCGGTAGACGGCAACACCATTGTTGCCCGCTGGGACATCACCCCCGGCCACTACCTATATAAAGATAAGTTCAGCTTCAGCCTGGAGGATGCCGAGGGCATCACTCTGGGACAACCACAGCTTCCCAAAGGCGAGGAGAAGGACGATGAGTTCTTCGGCCGCATCGAGGTCTATCACACCCCCGTCGATGTCACCCTGCCACTGTTGCGTGAGAATCTCGACGCCACCGAGGTCACTCTCAAACTCAAATTCCAGGGCTGCGCCGATATCGGCATCTGCTACCCGCCACAAAAGAAAAGCCTAACCATCGCCCTTCCAGCAGGTTCTGCCAGCAGTTCGACAGTGGGCGGGGCCGTCACTCCCATCAAAACCAACAAGGCCAGCGTACCACTCTCCGAGCAGGACAGCCTCGCCGCCTCGCTGGCCGGTGGCAACACCTTTGCCACCATCGCCCTGTTCTTCGGTATGGGTCTGCTGCTTGCCTTCACCCCCTGCGTATTCCCGATGATCCCGATCCTCTCCAGCATCATCGTCGGCCAGGGGGAGAGTCTCACAACCCGCAAGGCCTTCATTCTGTCGCTGGTCTACGTACTGGCAATGGCCCTCACCTATACCGTGGCCGGGGTCATCGCCGGACTGTTCGGTGCCAACCTGCAGGCGGCCTTCCAGAATCCGTGGATCCTCAGCAGCTTCGCCGCCGTATTTGTCGTGCTCTCCTTCTCCATGTTCGGTTTCTTCGAGTTGCAACTCCCCACAGCACTGCAAAGCAAGCTGGCCGCAGTGAGCAACAAGCAACAAGGCGGCACCCTCGCCGGAGTCGCTATCATGGGGCTGCTCTCAGCACTCATCGTCGGCCCCTGCGTTGCCCCACCACTAATGGGCGCGCTGATCTACATCGGCCAGACCGGTGATGCGGTACTCGGTGGCCTGGCACTATTCGCCCTGAGCCTCGGCATGGGGGCACCACTGCTAGCCATCGGCGTTTCGGCGGGCAAATACCTGCCACGGGCCGGTGGCTGGATGGATGCAGTGAAGGCGGTATTCGGCGTGATGCTGCTGGCAGTGGCTATCTGGATGCTGGAGCGCATCCTGCCTGCCACCATCACCATGCTGCTGTGGGCACTGCTGGCAATTACCTCCGCAGTCTACATGGGCGCAATCGATACGATTAAGGAGGGGGTCTCCGGCTGGTACAAGCTGTGGAAAGGTCTCGGCCTGGTACTGCTGATCCACGGAGGCCTGATGCTAATCGGTCTGGCCGGGGGCAGCACCGATCCGCTGCAACCGATTAAAGGGGTCGCATTCTCCGGCGGTGCTGCCAGCCAGCAACAGCATCTACAGTTCAAAACCATTAAAACCGTTGCCGATCTGGAACGCGAAATCACCGCCGCCAGCGCTGCGGGTAAGACCGTAATGCTCGACTTCTACGCCGACTGGTGTGTCTCCTGCAAGGAGTTCGACAAATACGTATTCTCTGATCCACAGGTATTGGCAACACTGGCGAATACCGTCAGCCTGCAGGCCGATGTCACAGCCAACGACGAGTCGGATCAGCAGCTATTGAAGCAATTTAACCTCATCGGCCCCCCCGGCATCATCTTCTATAACCGTGCAGGTGAGGAGCTGAGAGACTACCGCATAGTCGGCTATAAGGATGCGTCCACCTTCGCTGCCCACGTCAAGCAGGCTTTTGCTCCCTAAGGGCTCTCGCCATCAGGCGATTATTTTTCCCTTTCGAAACCGTTTTGTGACAGCTGTCACAGGCGAATAGCGTTAATCGTGCAAATATCTTCGCTTATCGTGCAGGAAACTCGACTTTTCTGGACATGACCCACGCCATCAGGCAAAATGGCGTCCATTACTGGGCTGAATTGATACAAATCCGTTGAACAGCGCGGAAATTGACGGCAACAGGGCTAAATAGTCGCAAACAAACATAAGTAAAACGCGACAGGTACTTACGACAAAGGTGAACGCAGGAGTTCGCACCATGGCCAATATACTGGTAATCAATGGTCCCAACCTCAATCTGCTCGGTGTGCGCGAGCCGGGTCACTACGGCAACGATGACCTGAACAGCATCAATACCGGTCTGCTGCAACAGGCCGAGACTGCGGGGCACAAACTCGATACCTTCCAGAGTAACGCCGAACACGAGCTGGTGGATCGCATCCATCTGGCACGTGAACAGTCGGTCTCCTGGATCATTATCAACCCTGCCGCCTTCACCCACACCAGCGTTGCCATTCGCGATGCACTGGCTGGAGTCGCCATTCCCTTTATCGAAATCCACCTGTCGAATGTTCACGCACGCGAAGAATTTCGGCAGCACTCATTCTTTTCAGATATCGCCAACGGCGTGATCAGTGGCCTGGGTGCCCAGGGTTACGAGCTGGCACTGGCGGCGGTCATTCGTCGCCTCTCCGAATAACGTAAAACTAACATACGGGTAAATATCACTATGGATATTCGCAAAGTAAAAAAACTGATCGAGCTACTGGAGGAATCCGGTATCGCCGAAATTGAGATCCATGAAGGCGAAGAGTCAGTACGTATCAGCCGCAACAATCAGATGCCGGCAGCAATGGTTGCCGCTGCACCCGTTGCTGCTGTACCAGCTCCAGCCGCTGCACCTGTTGCTGCCGCCCCCGCCGCTGACGATAATGCCTCCGACACCCCCAGCGGCCACCAGGTCACCTCGCCCATCGTTGGTAGCTTCTACGGCTCCCCCTCACCGAATGCCAAGTCCTTTGTCACAGTTGGCCAAAGCGTCAATGTCGGTGACACCCTCTGCATTATCGAGGCGATGAAGATCATGAACCAGATCGAGGCCGACAAGGCCGGCGTAATTAAAGCCGTTCTTGCCGAGGATGGCGACCCTATCGAATTCGGTCAGCCGCTGTTCATCATTGAATAATCATTCATCAGCCACGTACCCTGCGAGTGAGCCATGTTCGATAAAATAGTTATAGCCAACCGGGGCGAGATCGCCCTGCGTATCCAGCGCGCCTGCCGCGAACTGGGTGTTAAAACCGTAGCGGTGCATTCCACCGCCGACAAAGATCTGAAACACGTTCGCCTTGCAGACGAATCAGTCTGCATCGGTCCTCCACCCTCCACTGCCAGCTACCTCAACATCCCGGCGATCATCAGTGCCGCTGAGGTTACTGATTCCCAGGCGATCCACCCCGGCTACGGCTTTCTCTCCGAGAACGCCGATTTTGCCGAGCGCGTCGAGGAGAGCGGTTTTGCCTTCATCGGCCCCAAGGGTGAAACCATTCGCATAATGGGCGACAAGGTTGCAGCCATCGAAGCGATGAAAAAAGCAGGTGTTCCCACCGTGCCCGGCTCCGACGGCCCGCTGGGTGAGGATGATGAGACCAACATGCGCCTGGCCAGTGAGATCGGTTACCCGATCATCATCAAGGCCGCCGGTGGCGGTGGTGGTCGAGGCATGCGCGTGGTCCACAGCGAAGCCAATCTGCTTAACTCCATCTCCCTGACCAAGACCGAGGCCGGCTCCTTCTTCGGCAACGACATGGTCTACATGGAGAAATTCCTCGAAACCCCACGTCACGTCGAGATTCAGGTACTGGCCGATACCCACGGCAACGCCATCCATCTGGGTGAGCGCGACTGCTCAATGCAGCGTCGCCACCAGAAGGTAGTCGAGGAGGCACCAGCCCCGGGTATTAGCGAAGAGCTGCGTAACGAAATCGGTGGCCGCTGTGCCCAGGCCTGTATCGACATCGGTTACCGCGGTGCCGGTACTTTCGAGTTCCTCTACGAAAACGGCGAGTTCTACTTTATCGAGATGAACACTCGCGTACAGGTAGAGCACCCGGTCACCGAGATGATCACCGGTGTCGACATCGTGCGTGAACAGCTGCTTATCGCCGCCGGCGAAAAACTCAGCTACACTCAGGAGCAAATCAAGATAAGCGGCCACGCTGTTGAGTGTCGACTCAACGCCGAAGACCCCGACAACTTCATGCCCTCACCCGGTAAGATCGAGCGTGTGCACATGGCAGGTGGTCTTGGTATT
Organism: Pseudomonadota bacterium; assembly: GCA_039714395.1. Lineage (GTDB taxonomy): Bacteria > Pseudomonadota > Gammaproteobacteria > Thiohalomonadales > Thiohalomonadaceae > JAPHSX01. Next base: position 5,829 of record JBDLJH010000019.1, read on the forward strand.
CGTGTAGATTCACATATCTACAGCGGCTACACCGTGCCACCACACTATGACTCAATGATCGGCAAACTCATCGCCTACGGGCCCAGCCGCGAAACCGCACTGGCCCGCATGCGTACTGCGCTGGATGAGACCGTCATCGAGGGGATCAAAACCAACATCCCGCTGCACAGAAAGATCATTGCCGATACCAACTTCGAGGAAGGTGGAACCAATATCCACTACCTGGAGAAGAAACTAGGATTGTAATTCTGGTTTCTGTTGGTTTAAAAAAAGGGCGGCTTTTTAGGCGCCTTTTTTTATTTCTTGTTCCCACACTCTGCGTGGGAATGCAGGATGGAGTCGCTCTGCGACAATAGGGTTGAGTCGAATTCAGTATACCTTTTGTTCCTCCGATTACGCTTCGCTAATCGGAGCTACGGACTAGCCGATATTCCTGGAAAAGTTGTCTCCCCCTTTAACGGTAAAACCTTTACGACGACTCTGAGGCTTGTAACTGCATGACTTCGACACGGTTTCGGCCCTTCTCTTTCGCCTGATAGACCGCCTCATCAGCGGCCTGCAACAAGCTGCGGCTTGCCGCCTCGACATCAAGATGTTCCTGGTTACTCAGAGCGCCCAGGCCGATGGATATTGTGATAGCAGTTGCTGTACCGTCATTCAGGCGAAAGGAGTGTGAAGCGATCAGTTCACGTGTGCGCTCGGCAATCTCAACGGCAGCATGCAATGGGGTGTTGGTTAGCAGGGCGACGAACTCCTCGCCACCGTAACGGCTGAGAATGTCATGGCGTCGCAATTTTTTGTTAATCAACTCGGCTATTTGAATCAGCACCATATCGCCAGCCTGATGCCCCAGAGTGTCATTGACCTGCTTGAAGTGATCCACATCGAGAAACATACAAACCAGCGGTTGTTCGTAACGGTCTGCGGCGGACACCTCATCAATGAGGCGCTGGTCGAAAAAACGTCGGTTATGGACGCGAGTCAGTGGGTCAGTGAACCCAACCTGCTTCAGCCGCTCGTGGTTAAGGGCATTTTCCATGCAGATGGCAACCATCATCGCCAGGCGCTTGAGAAAAGCAGTACCGCTATTTCGGTTATAACGATCACTATCGAGACTACCGAAATTGAGACTCCCAACCAGTCTATTCTGGCGCACCAGCGGTAACAGCGCGACAGAACAGGGCTGGGTAGCACCGCTCGGAAAGAGCATGCCGTGATCGGCGACTCGAAACTCTCCCAGCTTGGGTTGCTGACTGCCGCTATAAGTATAATTGAGATTGTTCGCTACCGGCTCGATGATGAACTCCGGTAGCTCCTTCAGCTGAAGTCCATTGGCCTCCAGGATCTGACTGAACTCATAATCCGGATCGAGCAGGCTGAGGGTGATCACATCAAGGCCGAAAGCATCACGTGTCTGGTAGATAATCAGCTGCAACAGATCGACAAGCGAGGTGGTAGAAAGCAGGCGACGCTCATGCTCGTCAAAGCGCTGCATCTTCTCCTCGTTCTTGCGTGCCTCAGCCAGGAAAAGCTGTAGCTGGCTACGCAATTTACGGTTTTCTTTGAAGAGGTCTGATGACATGCTGCTCGTATTGTCGCCGGATTAGTTCTGCAGATGATAGTCAACTGGTGTGGAAAAACTCAGATTCGGTTCACATTGTCTGGATTAGTCCGTAGGGCGCAATAACCAACGGGCATTGCGTCACATATCATTCACAGGTGCAATGCACTCCATTTATTGCGCCCTACCTCTAGATTGCTTCGCTTCCACTCGTAATGACACTTATACTACCCCCAAGCTAATACACATTGAGACCCACCCCATGCCCTGGCAACAACTCACCCTATTCACCACCAAAGAGCACGCTGAAACACTGAGCGCTCAGCTCGAAGCACTGGGTGCTGCCTCGGTAACAATGCAGGATGCTGCCGATCAGCCACTCTATGAGCCACCACCCGGGGCAACACCCTTGTGGCAACTAACCAACGTGGTCGGCCTGTACGACGATAGCTTCGATATGAACACCGTACTCACTCAACTGCGTGATGCACTGGGTGGTGAGTTGCCGGAACATCGCCTGGAGGAGCTGGAGGATCAGGACTGGGAGCGGGCCTGGATGGATGATTTCAAACCGATGCAGTTTGGTGAACGACTGTGGATCGTACCGAGCTGGACGGAGGCACCAGACACCGGTGGCGTGAATATCCTGCTCGACCCAGGCCTGGCCTTCGGTACTGGTACCCACCCGACCACCCGACTCTGTCTGGAGTGGCTGGATGCGCACGACATCAACAACAAAGCAGTCATCGACTACGGCTGTGGCTCTGGTATTCTTGCCATTGGCGCCGCGCTACTGGGAGCCACCTCTGTAGTAGGTGTTGATACCGACCCGCAGGCGATCACCGCCAGCGATGAAAATGCACGACGTAATAAAGTCAGTGAACAGATTCACGCCTACCTGCCGGGACATGAACCGAAAGAAGCTGCAGACCTGCTACTCGCCAATATTCTTGCCGGGCCACTGGCCGAACTGGCACCACTATTTGCCGAGCGGGTTAAGAGCAAGGGAGGCCTGGTGCTATCGGGTATTTTGCCGGAACAGGCCGAAGGGCTACGTGAGGTCTATGGTGAGTGGTTCGAGATGGCTCCCGCTACAGAACTGGACGGCTGGATTCGGCTCGAAGGGGTTCGCAGGTAGGTGAATGGTATGTGGCTTTGCAACATGAGCTACTGAACTGTTCATAAAAAAAGCCGCTCCCGATATACACCGGGGCGGCCTTTTTTTGACTGGGAAGAGTTGCTTAGAACTCTACGGCCAGTTGTAGAGTGAAGGTACTGTCATCATCACCGGCATAGTCTTCAGAGGTTCTATACTCGACTCCCACACCGGCGCCTTCCATCACGTCGAAGGAGACAGCAACAGAGGTGGCGGTCTCGGGCAGGCCGAGGAAGGCCGCCTCCACATTGCTGGCGGTGGGGGTCTCCTCATTGGTCACACCGCCACCGAGATCACCATTGGTGAAGCTCTCCATCGCAGCCACATGCTCGACAAGCAGGGTGAAACTGTTGATCTTCATGCCAAAATTCACGCCCATACCGGCAACGGCGGAATCAACAGTAAAGGGCACCGAGTCATCCTGAATACCGTCACTGTCGGCGATGTTGGAGATATAGCCAGCACCCATCCACAAAGTGTCAGTACTGTAGGTGATGTTGCCACCGAAGGAGAGTGCACCGTTGTCAGTGGCACTGGTCTCGTCGGTGTCGCCATTAAAGGTATAGAGGGAACCGGAAATATTACTGCTCTCCATACCCACCATGATGGCGGTCTCGGAGGTCTCGCCAAGATCCAGTGTCAGCGGGTCTGAGACCATATTGCTTTCAAAGCTGCCGAAGGGCACATACATGCGACCGGCGCTCAACGAGGTGGCGGTGTTAAATTGCAAGGTAACGGTGGCCTCATCCAGAACGAAAGTAGAACCGTCAAATGCAGCAGCATCCTCTTCGTAGAGGAAGGCGAGATGGGCGGAGACACTGTCATTAATCTGTGCATCGACGACAAAGGCGGCGGTAGCCACTACGATGTCGGCAGTGCTAGCACCAGCGTAGTCTTCGCTCATGTTGGCCTCGACCTCAGCGGCGCCGGAGATGGTGATCGGGTTTTCCGCTGCAGCCAGCGGTGAAGACAGCAGTGCAGCGCACACAGCCACCTCAATTCGAGAAATATTTTTCACTTTCTATCCAAAGCAGGTTAATCGGATTCAAAAAACATGCAGCGAATCTATCAAGCCCGACCCCTAGATGCAAATAGTTCTCGTTTGCAATTAGTATTTTGCTCCAGAAGAGTCATCCATCCACGTTGGCAGAGCAACATGGCCTACACACGAAAAGGCTCTACCAAGCGCTGTAGTTGCATCGACGGTTCGGCCTGCTGCTGCGAAGCAACGGTAGAATTCACATCAAGCAGTACACTCGGACTTTGACTCAGTAACCCAGCATCTGATGTTTCTGGCTCACTCTCTCCTGGCAGGCACAGATGGAACCAGCACTTGGAAAGCAGGGCAAAATAGATTACTTTCTCACCTCTTCAGAAGAACTGATAACTATATTCATGCGTCGCCCACTCATTAGTCTGCTCGTAATGCTGCTGCTACTCTCCCAGTGGGGAGGGGCAGAGCACGCCTATCACGAGCATGAGGAGAATGAGGTGTGTGAGGTCTGCCTCAGCGCCTCGGGACATGCCGCCGCCACATCTTCTTCGTCGCAACTTCCCCCCATTCAGGACAGTGGGGTTCTCCTTCCTGTCGTCGAATCTCTACTGGCAACCGCCACCCCGCGCTTCTACGCCACGCGCGCACCACCCCGTTCTCTCTAATCCACACAACACCTAAACCCTAACTGTTTATTCTGGCAGTCGCGCCTGTTGTGCGATGGCTGCCGTGTGTATTGGAGACAACATCATGCTCAAGAGAGAATCCCTTTCTATCGCGCTTTCCCTGATTCTGGCCAGTGGAAGTGCTCATGCCGCCAGCAGCTTCAACCCGGATGTCAGCCTGATCCTCGATGGCCGCTACAGTAGCTATGGCAATGACAGCGATTACGAACTGCCCGGTTTCATGCTCGGCGGCGAGGCTGGCCGCGGTGAAGAGGGTTTTCACCTCGGCCACAGTGAGCTGGTTCTTAGTGCCAACATCGACGACATGTTCTACGGCAAGATGACCGCAGCGCTGCACGACCACGAGGGTGCCACCGAGGTCGAGCTGGAGGAGGCCTATATCGAGACCCTGGGTCTGGGCGGCGGGGCTGCTATCAAGGCCGGCCGCTTCTTCTCCGGCATCGGCTATCTCAACGACCAGCACCCGCACAGCTGGGATTTTGCCGATGCACCGCTAATCTACCGCGGCCTGTTTGGTGATCAGCTGCGTGACGACGGCGTGCAGCTGAGCTGGGTTGCTCCCACTGATCTCTATCTCAAGCTCGGCGGCGAGATCACCCGCGGAGCGCACTTTCCCGCCGGTGGTGCCGCCAATGACGGCAGTGGCGCCAGTGCCATCTTTGCCAAACTCGGCGGCGATGTCGGTGCCAGCCACGCCTGGCAGCTTGGCCTCTCGCACTGGCAGGCGGAGATCGAAGGGCGCACCTCCGGCGCTCACGACCACGGCGGCGGCACCACTGAGATCCCCACCTACAGCGGCGACAGTACGGTTAACGGTATCGATTTCATCTGGAAGTGGGCACCCAACGGCAATGCCAGCGAGCGCAACCTGAAGCTGCAGGCCGAATATTTTGTGCGCGACGAAGACGGTACCGTCGAGCTGGCAGGCAGCACCCCCTTGGGGAGCAGCAGCTACGATGGCCAGCAGTCGGGCTGGTACGCCCAGACGGTCTACCAGTTCATGCCACGCTGGCGTGTGGGGCTGCGTTACGACCAGCTCGAATCGGATAACAGCGGTAGTGATGATATGGTGCTGGCTGAAGCGGGACTGGATGATGAGGGTCACAGACCAACCCGCACCACATTAATGGTCGACTACTCCCGTAGCGAGTACAGCCGTATCCGCCTGCAGTACGCCATGGATGACTCCTACGAGGAGAGCGACAACATCATCACCGTGCAGTACGTGATGAGTCTGGGTGCGCATGGCGCCCACCAGTTCTAGGGAGAGCAGTAATGAAACCATTGCATAAAATAGCAGGCGCATTGTTGCTGCTAGCCACCACCTCCCCGGCAGTGGCACAGCTCAACATATTTGCCTGCGAACCGGAATGGGCTGCACTGGCCATGGAGCTCGGCGGCAATAAGGTCGCGGTCTATACGGCGACCAGCGCACAGCAGGACCCACACCACATCCAGGCCCGCCCCAGCCTCATCGCCAAGGTGCGTCGTGCCGATCTGGTGGTTTGCAGCGGCTCGGAACTGGAGATCGGCTGGTTGCCGATGCTGTTGCGCCAGGCCAGTAACCCGGCGGTATTGCCTGGTAAGCCCGGCCACTTTGAAGCATCGAGCTTTGTCGAACGGCTTGAGATCCCAGAGGAACTGGATCGCGCCATGGGTGATATTCACGCCTCAGGTAACCCCCATGTACATCTCGATCCGCACCGCGTGGCACGGATTGCCGAACGGCTTGCAGAGCGTCTGGCAAACATTGATCCCGACAACCGCGAGCATTACCGCCAGCAGCACCACAGCTTTGCACAGCGCTGGCAACAGGCCATTAGCCGCTGGGAGAAAGTGGCGGCCCCGCTCAAAGGGATGCGTATCGTAGTCCACCACAAGGACTGGGTCTATCTATTCAACTGGCTGGAGATGATCGAGGCCGGTGCACTGGAACCAAAACCAGGACTGCCGACCAGTGTCGGTCATATAGCCGAATTAAGGCGCAGGCTTAAAAATGAGCCCGCCAGGATGATCCTGCACACTGCCTACCAGAGTGACCGTGCAGCACAACGGCTGTCGCAGATGAGCGGCCTGCCGGTGGTGGAGCTGCCCTATACCGTCGGCGGTAGTGACCAGGCCACTGACCTTTTCGGCCTGTTTGATGACACGTTGCAACGACTGCTGGATGCGGCCCAATGAACTGGGCGGCGCTTGACCTCACCATCCTCGGCCCTGCCTTTGTGGCGGGGTTGCTGGTGGTCTCTACCCATGTGCCACTGGGCCAACGGGTACTGGCCCGAGGCATCATCTTCCTTGACCTGGCACTGGCACAGATCGCCGGGCTGGGGCTGATCGCCGCCCACAGCTTCGACTGGGAACCTGGGGGATGGCAGGTACAAGCGGTAGCCCTTACTGCTGCACTGGCCGGTGCTATGGCCTTACACTTTACGGAAAAACAGTGGCCGCAGCTTCAGGAGGCGCTAATCGGCACCCTGTTCGTGCTCGCCTCAAGCGGCGGCATCCTGCTGCTGGCCAACAATCCCCATGGCGGTGAACACTTAAGAGAGCTGCTGGTTGGGCAGATCCTCTGGGTCGGCTATGAGCAGCTCACCCCCGTGGCACTACTCTATGCAACGGTGCTCAGCCTCGGCTTCATGCTGCGCCAACATGCCTCCTCATTGCCCTTTTACCTGCTTTTTGCCCTGAGCATTACCGCCTCGGTACAACTGATGGGCGTCTACCTGGTATTCGCCACGCTCATCATCCCGGCCCTGGCAATCAGGGATTGGGGGCCGAAGGGGCTGTTTTGGGGTTACGCCATAGGCATCAGTGGCTATGGCCTCGGCCTGCTGCTGGCAGCCCTGCTAGATATGCCCGCGGGGGCAATGATCGTCTACACACTGGCCGGTAGTGCGCTGCTGTTCAGATGGTATCTGCGCCGCAGCCAGAACGCCGCCCACCCATCACCATAAGATGTCTACCACACTGATCTGGCAACCATCGCAACAAGTGGGCGTGATAGATACTTCTACAGCTCTTCTGTAGAACTTGGATGACCTGACAAAATAGGCTAAGTTGTCATCCCAACGGAAAATAAAACCGACACCCTCTTAGATCCCGGAACCGATAGCGGCCTTACCTATCACATGCTAACCCAATGCCCAGAGTGCAAAACCACTTTTCACCTTCATCTGAAGCAGCTGAAGGCCGCCGACGGCAAAGTGCGTTGCAGTCGCTGTCACACCACCTTTGACGCCCTGGATAACCTCTTCGCAACCCCTGCACAAGCCGAGCAACAAACACCGACACCAGAAGTACCACCCGAAGAACATATTGCCCCTGACCCTATATCCATAGAGGAGATCGCCAGCACCACTGATGTGGAACCCGAGGTGGAGTCCACATCCCTGGCAGAACCGAAGATAGCCCTCCCCACCGCAGAGATAAAAGAAGACACCCTTAACGCCTTTATCAACGAGCTGGAAGAGTCCACTGCTAACAGCAACGACATAACAATGGCAGCCGATGAGCCTGAGGAATATAACTCACCAGCGAACAGCGATGTTCTTAGCACCGCCTTCAACGCCATTGACAACATTTCCAGCATAGAAGCAGTAGAGGAAGAAACTCTGGATCTGGTTGAACCCGAGGAACTGGTAGAGGAGCCCTTCGACACCTTTGAAGAGAGCTTCAACATCAAGCCGGTGGAGGATGAGAGCCTGCCGCTGGTTGAACTCGAGGAGCTGGTCGAGGAACCCTCCGACACCTTTGAAGAGAGCTTCAGCATCGAACCAGCAGAGGATGAGACCCTGGAGTTGGTTGAGCCAGAGGATCTGGTCGAAGAGCCTTCCGACACCTTTGAAGAGGTCTTCAGCATCGAACCGGCTGAGGAAGAGACCCTACCGTTGATTGAAACAAAGGAGCTTCCCGAAGAATCCTTAGACACCTTTGAAGAGGCCTTCAGCATCGAACCTGTGGAGGAAGAGACCCTGCCGCTGAACAGTACCGGGGCCGGGGCTGAATCCATGGCCAGTGATGAGGAGCTCAACTCCTTCTTCGAAGAAGCCGATACGGAAGCAACCGAAGAACTAAGCAGTGAAATCGCTCCCCTCATCAATGATGATGAGCTCAATAACCTTTTCGAGGAGGATGAGCCCGAGATCGAAGCAGCTACGGACGAGCTCGAAGACAACCTCGATACATTCTTTGAAGCAACGGTGAGTGATGAGCCCACGACGGTGCCAGAACAACCCGGTGTGATCGAGGAACAGGGTGACCTGCTGGAAGGGCTCGATGAGAAACCTGAAAATAGTGTTATCGACAAGCCTCAGGGAGAGCCTGACGAAGAGACCACGATGGACGAGTTCCCGCTCCCTGAGGAACCACAGGAGTCTGGCCCTACCGAGTCCTCTATCGACTCACTCGCCCCCTCCTCTGAGGAGCCGACTGCCGAGGATGGAACCACACAAGAGCCCATACAACACACCGATGACGAGTTGGAACCCGATACCAGTGATGAGCCAGCAGAGCAGCCCGCTATTGAAGAAACTCCTGTTGCTGCCAAAACCAACGGCTACGCCATCCCTGCCGAACTGACACAGGCCAGGCAGAGTTCAGGTACAGCCAGCATAATGTGGGGGCTGGGCATCGTATTAATGTGTGTCGTGCTGCTACTGCAATACCTCTACTACTTCCGTCTACAGCTGGTCGATAACCCACAGCTACGCCCCCTACTCACCACCATCTGTGATGTCACCAACTGTGAACTACCGCCACGTCGTGACCTGGAACAGATCGAACTGGCCGAACACCGGATGCAGTTCCACCCCAACTACAAACGGAGTCTGCTGATCACGGCAACCCTGGCCAACCGTGCTGACTTCGCTCAGCCCTACCCGCTGGTAGAGGTGCTGATGACCAACATCGACCAGCAGGTAGTGGCACGACGCCATTTCACTCCCGAGCAGTACCTGCCCAACCACAGCGGCAGCAGCAGCTTCCCCGCCGATAGCGAGGTTCCCCTGATGCTGGAGGTTCTCGATCCCGGCAACGATGCAGTCGGCTTCGAATTCCGCTTTTATTGATCGGCAACACTTTATACCGTCGCCCTAAGTCGGTATCATTGGCGGCCCTTTGACCACTAGTTGATCGACACGGAAATGCGAATCGGCCCTTACACACTCAGCAATAATCTGATATTGGCCCCGATGGCGGGTATTACCGACCGACCATTCCGTCAGCTCTGCAAGGAGCTGGGTGCGGGCATGGCCGTCTCAGAAATGGTCTCATCCAACTCCCTTCTGTGGGGCAGCGACAAGACCAAACGTCGCGCCAACCACGAGGGTGAAATCGAGCCGCGTTCAGTGCAGATTATGGGTGCCGACCCTAAGCTGATGGCCCAGGCGGCCCGCTACAATGTCGACAACGGTGCACAGATCATCGACATCAACATGGGCTGCCCGGCAAAGAAGGTGTGCAACGTACAGGCAGGCTCCGCGCTGCTACGCGACGAGGTGCTGGTGGGGCAGATCCTCAACGCCGTCGTCGCCGCCGTGCCCGAGGTTCCTGTCACCCTGAAGATTCGCACCGGCTGGGATCATGACAGTCGCAATGGCGTTACCATTGGCGGCATCGCCGAGAATGCAGGTATTCAGGCGCTGGCCGTGCATGGTCGTACTCGTGCCGACGGTTATAAGGGCGATGCCGAGTACGAGACTATCGCCGAAATCAAATCGGCCCTCACCATCCCGGTGATCGCCAACGGCGACATCACCACACCGGAAAAGGCAAAACACGTATTAGAGGCCAGCGGCGTCGATGCCATAATGATCGGTCGCGCCGCCCAGGGCCGCCCCTGGATCTTCCGTGAAATCGCCCACTACCTGGAGACCGGCGAGAAACTACCGGAGCCGGAACTTGAGGAGGTGCGTGACATTCTGCTTGGCCACCTTGATAACCTCTACGACTTCTACGGCGAATACACCGGTGTGCGCATGGCGCGCAAACACATCAGCTGGTACAGCAAGGGGCAGGCCCACGGCGGCGCCTTCCGCCAGGCGGTCAACCACGTAGACAGCGCTGAACAACAATTAATTATGACTAAAGAGTTCTTTACCCAACTCATCGACAGCAGAGGAATGGCCGCATGAGCGAGCACCAGTGTGGCAGTCCATTAAACGGCTGTGTCCGTAAGGCGCTGGATAAATATTTCAGCGACCTTGGCGACCACCCTGCAGGCGAGCTCTACCAGTTGTTCCTCAGCGAGATGGAGTTACCACTGCTAGAAAAGGTGATGCAGGTAACCAAAGGCAACCAGACCAAAGCCGCCGAGATTCTTGGTGTTAACCGTGGCACCCTGCGCAAAAAACTGGTCCAGTACAAGCTCGATAAATAATTCTGAATTCACTTTGACCCGGCGACCGAGTACAGCGGTTGCATCAGCCTACAGGAAGAGAAGATGAACACCATCAAACGCGCCCTCATCAGCGTCTCCGACAAGTCCGGCATCATCGACTTCGCCAAAGAGCTTAGCGGCCTTGGCGTGGAGATCCTCTCCACCGGCGGCACCGCCAAATTACTGGCCGGCAGCGGCATCGCAGTTATCGAGGTCTCCGACTACACCGGTTTCCCTGAGATGATGGATGGCCGGGTGAAAACCCTGCACCCGAAGATCCACGGTGGCATCCTTGGCCGTCGCGGTACTGACGATGCGGTAATGGACGAGCACAACATCGGCGGTATCGACATGGTGGTGGTCAACCTCTACCCCTTTGAGCAGACCGTGGCCAAGCCCGACTGCACTCTGGAGGACGCCATCGAGAACATTGACATCGGCGGCCCCACCATGATTCGCGCCGCAGCGAAGAACCATAAGGATGTCACCATCGTTGTTGACGCCGACGACTACGGCCGCGTACTCGAAGAGATGAAGGGCAATAACAACGCCACCAGCTACGAGACCCGTTTTGATCTGGCAGTAAAGACCTACGAGCACACCGCCCGCTACGACGGTATGATCGCCAACCACCTCGGCAAGCTGGTTTCCGGCGAAGAGAAATCCGAATTTCCGCGCACCTTCAACCTGCAGGTCAGTCAGGTGCAGACTATGCGTTACGGCGAGAACCCGCACCAGAAGGCCGCCTTCTTCGTAGAGCAGAACGCCCCCGCCGGTTCCATCTCCACCGCCCGCCAGCTACAGGGCAAGGAGCTGAGCTACAACAACATCGGTGATACCGATGCCGCACTGGAGTGTGTGAAGCAGTTCGATGAGGGTCCTGCCTGCGTTATCGTCAAGCACGCCAACCCCTGCGGCGTCGCCATCGGCCCGGACATGGTCACCGCCTACGACCGCGCCTACGCTACCGACCCCGAGTCGGCCTTCGGCGGCATTATCGCCTTTAACGGCGAGCTTGACGGTCACACCGCCAGAACCATTATTGACCGCCAGTTCGTCGAGGTGATCATCGCCCCTTCGGTTTCGCAGGAGGCGATTGAAGTACTTTCAGATAAGAAAAATGTACGCCTGCTCGAGTGTGGCAGCTGGGACGGCTCGCTTGAAACCCTCGACTTCAAACGCGTTAACGGCGGCCTGCTGGTGCAGTCCAACGACCTGCTGCTGACCAACGAGATCAAAGTTGTCTCCAAGCGTCAGCCTACCGAGCAGGAGATGAACGACCTGCTGTTCAGCTGGCGCGTCGCCAAGTTCGTTAAGTCCAACGCCATCGTCTATGGCAGCGAGAACATGACCATCGGTGTCGGCGCCGGACAGATGAGCCGCATCAACTCCGCACGCATCGCTGGCATTAAAGCCGAGCACGCCGGTCTCACCGTGCAGGGTTCAGTGATGGCATCTGATGCCTTCTTCCCCTTCCGTGACGGCATCGACAGCGCCGCCGAGGCAGGCATCGCCGCGGTGATCCAGCCGGGCGGTTCAATGCGTGACGATGAAGTCATCGCCGCTGCTGATGAGCATGGGATGGCGATGGTGTTCACCAGCATGCGTCACTTCCGCCATTAAGCTGAACACGCACCCACGAAAAAGGGCCGCAATCGCGGCCCTTTTTTTCACTGTAATGAAAGCTACGGTCCCCCATTACCTGCACTGAGTAAACGTGCGATCACCAACTCAATATCGAAATGACACATTGATCGCCGTGTAACGGCTACCCTCTATCTGTGCCTTAAACTCCCGGGTACGTTGCATATGACTAATCGCCAGGCGGATATCTCTATGGACAAACGCGATGCCATACTGCATATCACCAACCCATGGTTCCTTTTCAACACGATGGCTATCGACAAAGGTATTACCATCAAGAAAGATATCTCTACCGATCCAGCGAATCTCGTAACCGAGAAAGCCATACCAGTCCACACCCTCTACTGACTGATAATAAGGAACACCAGGAAAGCCTGGGCGGATATTTGGCGGGTTGAGATCCCGCTTAAGGTTATCGCCAAGGCGAAACATCACACCAGCCGCACCATAAGTCTGCCCACTACCAAGAGCCATACTGATGTGTGGGTTGATGCCATACTCCAGCCCCGCTATAGTCGGCCACACCATGCGCCAAAACCGTGAATAGACAAAATCGAGCACAAACTCATCCTGCAGCTGATGCTCCCAGCCATTTGCACGCCCATACCCCAGTATGTCGTGAACCGTATTTTGTGTTTCCTCTCCCAGGGCACCAGGCCCCACGAGCCCAACAGTAACATCTAACATATTGCCGCCATCATAATTCTCATGATGATCGATAAGAGATAAAACCGAGGCTGTGGCATAGAGATAACCCGCATAGGGCCTGTCGTCAGCCACGAGTGCTGTGGTTTTAGTATCCAGGGGGGTGAATACTTTCTGACCAATAACATAATTAACCAAATTCGGCTTACTATCGTTTATATAGAGTGGCATCCACTCCGCCAATGTTGCCAGCCAGACCGGTGGAGAGTCTTCACCGCGTAGAAAAGAAAGCTCTATACCATGCGTATAGTAACCATCACTGTTCTCGCCGAACGAATCATTCTCCAGCTGCATAGTGACAAAATGTGTATTTCGCTCATCATCGGCACAAGCCGCAGCAGTAAGCAGTAGCAACACTGCTTGCACGGCATATAGCATATTTCGAGTATATCTATGCACCTTGCTTGCCTTTTATCTGCTTATATTCACAACATTACCTATGTATTAGACGTAATTTTCATATTTGTGAATATTTCGTCACGTGTATGTTGTTTGAAAGAGGATTTTTTTCTCGGCTAAAGTCAGTGTGGAAGATTTCTCACTGCACTGCCAGGTCAACGCCAGGAACCGCTACGTCCTTTTTATAACACGCCACAATCACGTGGTTCGACCATGATTTTCGCATCTTTTCTTATCTCATAACGGTCAAACACTTTTCCTTTTGGTGTGATCGCTATAGCGCTAAGTTTATTGCCATCGATATCGAGCAGCAGCGAACCCAGTTCACTCCTGGCGATAGTCATCGCCGGATGATCGAGCGGTCCACTATTGGCACGGGCGCTGGAACCAACCACATTATAGATAATTCCATCCTGTGCACTACGTGTAATGGACTTTTCGTATTGCCCCTTATCATTATGTTGCAGATTCATTGCTGATTTAAAACTATCCGATGTTCCGTAGTGGCAGGCCATTAAGTGGGATCGTTCATACACATGGCTATGGCCAAACAACGCAACATCAACTCCCCCCAGCTCAAGCAGCGGCAGCACATTTTCTCGCACCCGACGCATACGTCCCCGGCTATCACCATCATCATCGGAGTCATGAGATCCCTTGGTGTAAGGCGGGTGGTGTAACAGGGCAACAATCCACGGTTGTTTAGTCGTTTCGAGATCTTTCTTCAACCATCGCAGCATCGCACTATCCTTATCGAGATCGCCATCATGGGAGTCGAGAAAGATCAGGTGCAGCTGTCCATAGTCGATAGAGAAGTAGTGCTCGGAGCCCGAGGCAACGCCACCTGCCTCTCCCTTCTCTGGAAAGGTAAAAAGTTTGTAGAAGGCGTTACGACGCGCATCATGATTGCCATGTACCGGCAGGTAGGGAAGCGTAGGCAGCAGTTTGGGATAGGCATTAAACAGATGTCTCTGAAACTCCTCATCCTTACCCGAGCGGTAAGCGTTGTCACCAGTGGTCAGCCACAGATCGATGGGCGGCAGTCCGTCGCGTGGATGGGCTACCGCCCATTTTATCGCCGCATCACGCCCCTGCATGGTAGATGGGATGGCAAGCCCTGGGTCACCCTGCACCCAGAGGCGTACCGGGCGATCACTACCGGGCAACGGTGAGGTACGGAACGGATACACCGTCTCATCAACGCTGTAGTAATAAGCCGTGTCGGGATTAAGGCCGCTAAGACGTACCTCGTGGACAGTAGCGAGCCCCCCTTCGGCTCGCCGGTTCAGTTCGTCGGGACTGCTGCCATAGCGCACCACTCCCTTCTCTTGATTCAGGGTCTGCCAGCGAATAGTGATGGCATCCGCTGTGGGCATCTGCAGGTAGGGACCGCGCACACCTTGCAGACGGCTGTCCAGATAAACTTGCCCTACACGCCCGGCAGAGAGCAGCAACAAAAAGAGGAAAAAACCGAGAATGCCCCACCGAAAGGAGCGTTGTTGCATCAAACTCACTCGCTTCTCCTCCTCAACAGGAAATTAACTTAAACAATCCGGTAGCCAGCACTCACCCTACAGCAACATACCGTGATATTTCCCTATGATACAATCGCGTGCCTCATTGGCATACATGTCATTTCACAACATTCAGCAAAAAATAGGCAGAACAGATGAAGGTACTGGTAATCGGTAGTGGTGGGCGTGAACACGCCCTCGCCTGGAAAGCTGCGCAGTCGCCCGATGTGGAGACAGTATTCGTCGCCCCCGGTAACGCCGGGACCGCCCGCGAAGCCAAACTGCAGAACGTCAATATCGGTGTTGAGGCGATCGATGAGCTGATCACCTTCGCCAAAGAGAACGCCATCGACCTGACCATCGTCGGCCCCGAGGCACCGCTGGTAATCGGCGTGGTCGATGCCTTCGAGGCGGTCGGTCTGCGCTGCTTCGGTCCCAGCAAGGGGGCATCCCAGCTGGAGGGTTCCAAGGCCTTCACCAAGGACTTCCTTGCCCGCCATAACATCCCTACCGGTGGCTACCAGAACTTCACCGAAATCGGGCCCGCCCTCGCCTACCTTAAAGAGATGGGCGCGCCTATCGTCATTAAGGCCGATGGCCTGGCTGCCGGCAAGGGCGTGATCGTTGCCATGACTCTGGAAGAGGCCGAGGCGGCGGTAAAAGACATGCTCGCCGGCAACGCCTTTGGCGAGGCTGGCCACCGCGTCGTGATCGAGGAGTTTCTTGAGGGCGAAGAGGCGAGCTTTATCGTGATGGTTGACGGTAAGAATATTCTGCCTATGGCCACCAGCCAGGATCACAAACGGGTTGGCGAGGGCGACAGCGGCCCCAACACCGGCGGCATGGGTGCCTACTCCCCTGCGCCTGTAGTCACTCAAGAGATCCACAACCGCATTATGGCCGAAGTGATCGTCCCCACCGTCGAGGGGATGGCCGCCGAGGGCAAGCCCTACACCGGCTTTCTCTACGCAGGTCTGATGATCAACGCCGACGGTGCTCCCAGGGTGATCGAATACAACTGCCGCTTCGGTGATCCGGAGACCCAGCCGATCATGATGCGTCTGAAATCTGATCTAGTCGAACTGTGCAACACCGCACTGGATCGCAAACTCGATAGCGTCTGCGCCGAGTGGGACGACCGCGCGGCGATGGGCGTGGTACTGGCCGCCGGCGGCTACCCTGCCAGCTATGGCAAAGGCGATGTAATCAACGGCCTAGACGGGGCAGATTCGGCCGATGCCAAGATCTTCCACGCCGGTACCACCGAGAGCGACGGCAATGTCGTTACCGCTGGTGGCCGCGTGCTCTGCGCCACCGCACTGGGCAACAGCGTCAGCGAGGCACAAGCCAGGGCCTATGAGCTGGCCGATAAGATCAGCTGGAACGGCATGTTTATGCGCCGCGATATCGGCTACCGTGCCATCGCCCGCGAAACAAAATAATCCCTTAATTATCAAATAGTAACCCCTCTTTTTCGGGGGGAACCCTATTTTTACCGAGACTTAACACCCCTGTTTCGATAAAATGTGCGGTTCAATATTTCTAAGCTGCTGAAATAAAAGAATTTAAGTTAGTTTTTGGAGTAGGCCTATGTCTGTTAAACACCCTGTCATCGCGGTAACCGGTTCTTCCGGCGCCGGTACCACCACCGTTAAGCGTGCCTTCGAGCACATCTTTGTTCGCCAGAAGATCACCCCGCTGGTCGTCGAGGGCGACAGCTACCACAGCCTTGATCGCGCCGCCTTTAAAGAGGCCGTCACCAAGGCCGAGGCCGAAGGCAATAACAACTTCAGCCACTTCGGTCCTGATGCCAATCACTTCGACATCCTCGCCGATACCTTCAAAGCCTACAGCGATAGCGGCACCTGCAACCGCCGCTACTACATTCACAGCGACGAAGAGTCAGTACACCACAGTGCCCGCCTCAACGACGGCAACACCTACGCCCCCGGCCAGTTCACCCCCTGGGAAGCGATCAGCGAAGAGACCGATGTACTCTTCTACGAAGGCCTGCATGGTCTGGTAAAGACTGATAATGCCGACGTGGCCGGCCAGGTCGATCTGGGTGTGGGCGTCGTACCCATCGTTAACCTGGAGTGGATTCAGAAGATCCACCGTGACGGTGCCGAGCGCGGCTACAGTGCCGATGTTATCGTCGACACCATCCTGCGTCGTATGCCCGACTACGTGAACCATATCACCCCGCAGTTCTCACGTACCGACATCAACTTCCAGCGCATCTCCACTGTCGACACATCCAACCCCTTCATCTCGCGTGATATTCCCACCCCGGACGAGAGCTTCATCGTTATCCGCTTCCGCGAACCGAAGAAATTTGGCGTCGACTTCCCGATGCTGCTCAACATGATCGACAACTCCTTCATGTCCCGCCCCAACACTATCGTAGTGCCCGGCGGCAAGATGGGCTTCGCCATGGAAGTTATCCTGGCCCCCATCATCCACGACATGATCGCCAAGAAGGGTTAGACCCAAGAGGTGAATACTAAAAAGGCCCGCACCTGCGAGCCTTTTTTTATGCCTCAAAAAAAACAATAATAGTAAATATCCTGATTGCAGGATTAACTTTTAGAGCGACTGAACACCATGATTATGAAAACATTGAAACGGATAAATGATGTTGTCGATGGCCTGATCTACCTGCTCATAGGTCCCTTCACAGTGATTGGAACAATACCGCTACTGCTAATGCAGGTTGATAGCGCCATGAGCCTCCCTCGCTTCACCTCTGCAGAGATAGAGCATGCCGGTTTTCTGCTGATGGATCTGGGGGCGGCCCTGGCCCTCTGGTGCACCTGGTTGATGCATCACGGCGGTGGCACCCCCATCCCCTCCACACCCGCAACACAACTGGTCAGTTCAGGACCATACGCCTATGTTCGCCACCCAATGATGTATACACTACTGATTGTGGCCATTGGTGAGGTATTGGTCACGGGTTCCATTCTGGTACTGCTATGGATTCCTCTTGGCATGCGAGCTGGTGCCCTGTTCATTTCCGCCTACGAGGAACCCGTGCTAATGAGCCGCTTTGAAGATGAGTACAGAAACTATTGCGAGAAAGTTCCGCGCTGGCTACCAAAACGCTTTAACGATAAATGAGTCAGAAGCAACAGATCAAGATGAAAGTGGTGAAACATATTACTTTATAAGGAGCCACTGTCATTGAATTCACTAATAGAAGACGAAAAACATTCTGCTGCGAATATTTGAAATAGACGCCGTCATGCTTTATTCATAGTAATCGTTACATAAAACAACATTACGAGGGGTACCCATGAATACCGAACAATACGAAGCGCTTGACTACTCCACCCTCAACCCAGAAACAACCTACCATCGTCCTTTGCAGGTTCTACCGGAGCGTGTACAGGCGAATAGTCCCGCTACCGATGTGATGACCGATTTCACCAAGGTTGCGGCAATCACCATGGGGCCCTGTGCCACCCTCAGTGCCGCCGAACAGCGCATGGTCGCCAGTAATGTACGCCTACTCCTGGTTACCGAACAGTCAAACAAAATTCTCGGTATTATTACCGCCACCGATATTCAAGGTGACCGCCCGATAAAATATATTCAACAGGTAGGCGGCAAACGCGAAGATATCTTCCTGCAAGATATCATGACCCCTACCGCCAAACTGGATGTACTACAGATGAAGGTCGTGGAGAATGTAATGGTCGGTGATATTGTCCAGACCATGAAAAACGTTGGTCGCCAGCACGCCCTTGTTGCAGATATAGACGATGAGGGTAATCAAACCCTGCGAGGCATTTTCTCCACCAAACAGATCAGCAAGCAACTGGGGATCGAGATCAGTACCGCAGAAATTGCCCGTACCTTTGCTGAACTGGAGGAGGCACTCGCCAGCACCAAAGTTTAAGATAATCCTGCATCACAAAAAAAACGGTATCGCATTCGATACCGGTTTTTTTATCTCTCAATACTAATGAACCATTAGAAAGTCATCTTAAAGCCAACGTGTGCTTCATCATCCATCTCCTCCCAGTTACCAGGAGCTCCGAAATCAACCTTTATATTGCGATAACCAACATAGACAAAGGCCTGTGGCAGCAATTGATAATCAACACGTACACCCACCTCCTGAAAACTCTCGCTATCAAGGAAAGAGGTGATTTCAGGTGAAAAATAAGCATGTCCGCCGATACCTAGACGAGGAACGGGAGAGAAACGCAAGCGACCACCAAAGGCAACGGCCGCCATATCAAAAGGATCGAGAGAGGCGTAAACCATACGTGCCCCCATGGAGATATCGAAGGTACCGGACTTGCTCCAGTTCTCACCGGACACCAGCAACCCGACATGCAACAAAGTATCACTGTTATTAAAGCGATCCTCTGTGTAAAGCACCCCCGCCTCGCCGCTCAAGCCCTTGGTATTCTGCAACTGCATAGTGTAGGTGCCACGGATTGCCTTGTCATGCAGGTTAATATCAATACTATCAGCCAGCACCGGGGTTGCCGACAATGCACACAGCAGAGCTGCCATCCTTTGTAACTTCATCATTCACCCTCACTTATTATCAGACTATCTGTCATAAAGAATTCTGGCACTAATGATAGCTAGATTTTACGTGGAATACACCCACTGGGCATACCTGCATCGCCAGTCCTCTTCTATACTGAGGTAAAAAAGGAAGCATAGACCATGAACCCAAAACAAAGCCGCAGACTGATTGTCGCCGCGGTGATCGCCACTGTGATCGCCATCGCCTGGTACAGCAGCCGTCCCGAAGCGATTGCGGTGACAGCGGCAGCGATTGAAACCGGCATGGTAGAGAAGAGCATTGCCAACACCCGCGCTGGCACCGTCAAAACCTGCCGTCGCGCACGACTGGCCCCTCTTAGTGGTGGGCAGGTGGAACAACTGCTGGTAAAAAAGGGACAAAAGGTAAAGGCCGGCCAGCCACTACTACAGTTGTGGAACAAGGATCTTGAGGCCAAACTGCAACTGGCACAGAGCGAGGCGCGCACAGTCGAAGCACAGCGAGAACAGGCCTGCCTCAAGGCAGAGAACGCACAAAATGAGTGGCAGCGTATTAGTAACCTCTATCAGCGCAAACTGGCCAGTGAGGAGCAGCGTGATAAAAGCCGTAGCGTAGCGCAGATCAGCGACGCTGCCTGCCGTGCTGCCGAGGCCAAAGTACAGGTCAGTGCCGATCAGATCCAACTGGCCGAGAGCCTTCTGGAGCGCAGCCTCCTCACCGCCCCCTTCGATGGTGTGGTCGCCGAGATCAACGGTGAACCGGGTGAGGTTGTTACCCCCTCACCGCCAGGTATCCCCACCCCACCTGCAGTCGATATTATCGATGCCGACTGCCTCTATGCCGCCGCCCCTATCGATGAGGTAGATGCCCCTCAGGTCGAAATCTGCCTGCCGGTGCGCATCACCCTCGACGCCTTTCCTGATCATGAATTCAACGGCCAGGTACGACGCATAGCCCCCTACGTACTCGACGTGGAAAAACAGGCACGCACCGTGGAGGTCGAAGTCTTCTTCAGCGACCCCGAGCAGATCAAACTCCTGCTGCCCGGCTACAGTGCCGACGTGGAGATCATTCTGGAGAGCCACGACAATGTGCTGCGCATTCCCAGTGAAGCTTTAGTTGATGAGAACAAGGTCTACCTTATTACTGAGGATAATCACCTTATAGAACGTACGGTGGAGATCGGCCTCAGCAACTGGCGTTATACCGAGATCATCTCCGGCCTCACTACTGGTGACAGCATCGTTACCTCCCCCAACCGTGAGGGGCTGGCCGACGGGGTGCTGGTGACCATCGAAGCAGAAGAACCTTAGCCGTGAGCAATTTAATTGAACTACAGGGGATTCACCGCCTGTTCGATGTCGGCGACCAGCAGGTTCACGCACTGAATGATGTCACTCTCAGCATCGCGCAGGGCGATTACATATCACTAATGGGACCCTCCGGCTCCGGCAAGTCGAGCCTGCTCAACATTATTGGTCTGCTTGATAGACCCAGCAGCGGTATCTACCGCCTGGAAGAGCAGGAGATCAGCGCCTATAGCGATGAAGAACAAGCGCGTCTGCGCCGCGAGCGCATCGGTTTCGTATTCCAGTTCTTTCACCTCATCCCCCGACTCACCGCATCTCAAAATATCGAGCTGCCAATGACACTGGCGGGAATCCCACCGCAAGAGCGTGAAGAGCGGGTGCAGGCGATCCTCAAGGACTACGGTCTGGAAAATCGCGCCCACCACCGCCCTGAGCAACTCTCCGGGGGTCAACGTCAACGCGTCGCCATCGGCCGAGCCACCGTGATGCAACCGCGGCTCCTCCTCGCCGACGAACCCACTGGCAACCTTGATCGAACCTCGGGCCATGAGGTGGTAGAGATCCTCGAGACACTGCAGCAGCAGGGCATCACCCTGATTGTCGTCACCCATGACCCGGAACTGGGTGGGCGGGCACAACGACAACTACATATGGTCGATGGTGCCATCATTAACGACGGCGCTAGCCGATGAGTATCGAAGACCGCCTGCGCTTTGCCTTCACCGCCCTGCATGGTGCGCGCATGCGTACCGTACTGATGCTACTAGCAATGGCCATCGGGGTTGCTGCGGTGGTGCTGCTCACCTCCCTTGGCGAAGGGGCACGTCGCTACGTCGTCGGCCAGTTCTCCTCCCTCGGCACCCACATGGTAATCGTCTTTCCCGGACGCAACGAAACAACCGGCAATGCACCGCCGATGCTCAATGAAACACCGCGCGACCTCACCCTCGACGATGCCCTCTCTTTGCAACGCATCCACACCATACGCCACCTCGCACCGGTAAATATCGGCTCCGCCGACATCGCCTACCGTAATCGTGATCGCGAGGCGGTGATCATGGGCACCACCGCAGCAATGCAGACCATTCGCGAACTGGAACTGACACAGGGGAAATTCCTGCCACCAATGGATGCTCAACGCGCTGCCCCGGTGGTGGTCATCGGCGAGGTGATTCGCCAGGAGCTGTTCGGCAATCAGCGTGCTCTCGGCGAGTGGGTGCGTATCGGCGACCGGCGTTTTCGGGTGATCGGCGTAATGACCGCCACTGGCGTCTCTCTGGGCATCGACACCGACGAGCTGGTGGTGATCCCGGTCGCCTCGGCACAGCAGCTATTCAACACCAGCACCCTGTTCCGTATCATCATCGAGGCGCGTGGTCGCTCCGCCATCGAGGCGGCAAAAGAGGCCGTGCTGGAACGGCTACGCGAACGCCACGATGGTGAAGAGGATGTCACCGTGATCACTCAGGATGCGCTACTCACCACCTTTGACCGCATCTTCACCGCACTCACCTTCACCATCGCCGGAATTGGTGCGATCAGCCTTATCGTCGCCGGTATCCTGATTATGAACATCATGTTGGTAACGGTAACCCAGCGTACCACCGAGATCGGCCTGCTCAAGGCAATTGGTGCCTCATCAAACCAGGTGATGTCACTGTTTCTCACCGAGGCGATTCTGCTCTCCTTTCTCGGTGCCCTGCTCGGCCTGCTACTGGGACAGGGAGGCAGTTGGCTACTGGATAAAATATACTCCGACCTGCAGTTTGGAGCCCCTTTATGGGCACTAATCGCCGCACTCGGCGTCGCCCTCACCACCGGTGTGATCTTCGGGGTGATGCCGGCACGCCGTGCTGCCCGTCTCGATCCGGTACAAGCGCTAGCGAGACGCTAAGCCGTGATCAGCCGCGACTTTCTCCACCTCACCCTCAGCTCGGTCATCAGCCACCGCCTGCGCAGCCTGCTCACCGCACTGGGGATCGCTGTCGGCATCGCCTCGGTGGTACTGCTCACCGCCATCGGCTCCGGTATCCACCACTTCATCCTCGCCGAGTTCACCCAGTTCGGCACCAATATCATCGGCATCAACCCAGGACGAGTGACCACCGCTGGCACCTCAGTTGGTATCTTCGGTACGGTGCGCCCGCTCACTATTGAAGATGCCGAGGCGATGGAACATCTGCCCGGTGTCATCGCATCGGAACCGGTGATTGCAGGCAACGGTGTGGTTGAGGGCAACAGCCGCAGCCGTCGCGGTAATGTTTATGGTGTGGGGGCCAACTTCCCCACTGTCTTCACCTTTGGACTGGCCAGTGGCCGCTTCCTGCCAGACGACGACCCGCGCTCGGCACGAGCCTTCGTGGTGCTCGGCCACACCATGGCCAGGGAGCTGTTCGGACGAGACAACCCGCTTGGCGAGCGCATTCGGGTTGGCGGTGACCGCTACCGGGTGATTGGCGTGATGCAACCCAAGGGACAGATGCTGGGCTTTGATATTGATGACACCGTCTACATCCCCAGCGCCAAGGCGCTAGAGATGTTCGAGCGCGACAGCCTGATGGAGATCGACGTGCTCTACCGTAGCGACGCCAACGCCGATACGGTGGCCGAGGCGATCAAGGCATTACTCATTGCGCGACACGGTCGAGAGGACTTTGCTATCACCACCCAGGAGCAGATGCTGGAAGTGCTCAATTCGGTGCTGGAGGTGCTCACCTTTGCGGTGGGTGCACTGGGGGGAATCTCGCTACTGGTCGGGGCGGTAGGCATTCTCACCATCATGACCATCGCCGTGCGCGAGCGCACCGGGGAGATCGGTCTGCTGCGTGCACTCGGCTCCACCCGGCGCCAGGTATTGCTGCTGTTTCTTGGTGAGGCCACCATACTCGCAGCCATCGGTGGGCTGGCCGGGCTGGGACTAGGGCTGGGCGGCGCACTGCTACTAGATATCGCTATCCCGGCACTGCCGGTACAGATCGCCTGGAACTATGTGCTGTTTGCCGAGTGCCTGGCTGGCGCTATCGGACTGCTCGCCGGAATCCTCCCTGCACGTCATGCCGCCGCCCTTGATCCGGTTGAAGCGCTGCGCACCGAATAATATTAGCCCCTGCTAATAGATGTTGAGCTTATTGCTGTGCTGCTATATAAATGCTCTGGTGTGATAAACAACCAATCATAAAGAGGGATTACCATGAAGAAGATTATGACTGCCGCACTGCTGTGCGCCATGCCACTGTCAGCAAGCTTTGCCGGCGACGATGCAAAAAAATATGCCGTTGAGAGTAAGGCCGTAGTGAAAGAGTTTTTTGGTCAACTCAAAGGTGAATTGGGCAAATCGATGAAAGCCAGTGGCCCGGTTGCCACCATTGAGGTATGCAGCAAGAGCGCACCCTCAATCGCCAAGGCTCTCTCCGAGAAGCACGGCATGAAAGTCGCGCGCACCAGCCTCAAGACCCGCAACAGCGCCAACGCCCCCGATACCTGGGAAAAGACAGTGCTGAAAAAGTTTGAAGAGCGTCTGGCCGCTGGTGAAAACCCTGCCAACATGGCCCACTTCGAGATCATTGAGGAGTCCGGCAAAAAGAACTTCCGCTTCATGAAGGCCATCGGCATGCCGCCGCTAGCCAAGATGCCCTGCCTCAAGTGCCACGGTGAAAACATCGATCCTAAGATCACCGCCAAACTCGACGAGCTTTATCCAGAAGATAAAGCTCGTGGCTATAAAGTCGGCCAAATCCGCGGTGCCTTCACCATAACAAAGCCACTCAATTAAGCTTACGCAATGGTGACAGATAAAAGGGGCCTAACGGCCCCTTTTATATTTAACTAATGTCATCAGCATGCTGCCAACATGACCTTGAAGGTAATGATAATCAGCACCTGGCTTAACGGTCTGCGGCTCTAGAATGGGCGCAGCTGCGCCCATCCTCTCAACCTTACGCTCGCCAGCGACGCAACTCTCCACCCCACATGAATAGACTCAGCCCCAGCAGGATCGCCGCAGTTCCCAACCACACGTGGCTGCCAATCTGTTCACCATTCAAGCCCTGCCCCAGTAACAGCGCCAGCACCGGTGTGATTAGTGTAATCAAACTAACCACCGAGGCAGATACCCGCTTCAATACATAAAAATAGAGGTTAAAGCCGAGCGCCGTACCGATTAACGCCAGATAAAGAATCGATACCACACTGTGCTGCGGCAGCTCACTCGGAACCCCATTGCCGAACAACAACCAGCTAATGAGATAGAGCGGCACCGCCAGCGCCAGCGCACCACTGTTAATCGCCAACGGATGCATCTGTGTGCCGATGCGCTTCACCCAGACAGCACTCGCCGCATGGAGCACCACCGACAACAGTACCCCTATCAGACCTCGCGCAGAAACCGTCTCCAGATCACTCTGCGGCAAAAAGATCACCATCAGCCCCAGCAACGACACCAGCAGTCCGCCTACCTTGGCCGGGGTAAAGAAGCGCTCCCCCAACCACAGTGCAGCAAACAGCCCTATCGCCATCGGCGAAAGTCCGTATAACACCGAGATCAGCCCAGAGGGGATGTACTGCGCTCCCCAGTAGACACTGATCATCGCAGCATAAATCCCCAGCCCTGCCGCCACATAGGTCATCACCGCCTCACGATGCCAGCGCAGCGGAATACGCAGCAGCAACAACAACAGCAGACAGACGATGAAGCCCAGCGCCATACGCGCACTCACCGCCAGCAGAAAATCACTACTGTCATTACTCCACGTGATCGCCAGTGGCGTGGTGGCCCAGATCAAGATGATCCCCAGATAGGCGGCAGGAACCGACATTTTTTTCCTCCTGAAATAAAAAAAGGCCGCGGATGGTAGTCCGCGGCCTTTAATGAAAGTCTGAATATTGTTGCTAATTCAGTATTACTGCTCTTCCCTCATACACCGCAAAGACACCGCGTCTCGCCACAGGGCGACACGTACCGGCATCTCAATAATCTTTGCGGTGTGTAAAAAATTCATGCCCTCATCATTGCCCCGTCGTGCAACCCTGTCAAGAAAAAACAGTAACACTAGCCTAATAACATTTTTTCATCCTCCTTCAGCTGCGCTATGCTAGGTGCCATGAACACCTTAAGATCCCTCCTGGTCTCACTCTTTGCGCTGCTACTGCTCGCTGGCTGCTCAGTTACCGATGTGATGCAGGTAGCCGTCAGTCGCGACCCATCTACTGCGCTCAATTCAATGGCACGCAATCGCACCGAGAGCTACAAAACCAATCCGGTGCGTCTGGTCAGCGACATCAAGCGGGCTCAGCGTAACTACGAAAAACTATTATCACTACTGCGCGGTGAGGTCGGAAAAAGCTGGGGCAGGGGCGAAATACTCATCCCTGCCAATAAGCGTTACGTTAAGTACACACAAAACTACAAAAGCCGCGCCATCATCCACTTCGATAAAGGCACGGTGGTGATCGAAACTCTGGATCAGAAATCACCACAACAGAGCCTGAAAAATGCCATTGTCACCACCCTGCTCACCCCGGACGACCCACGCGCCGTTGACCTCTATTCAGACAGGAGCATCAAGCTCAGTGGCCCTCCCTACCTGCATGGTCTACTGGAAGATCACGACGGCAAGGCCATTGGTACCCCGTGGCGCGCCGAACGCTACGCCGACTTTCTGCTAAAAGGACAGGCGCAAAAACGCACCGTACAGACCGACAAGGGGAGTAAAAAAGTATTATTCGTGAAATTGAGAATGGTGAATGACTTCGAAAACCGTCAGGCCCTGCGTTATCAAAAGACGGTGGCACGACATGCAAAAAAGTTTGGCATTAGCCGTAGCCTGATTTACGCCATTATCAAGACCGAGAGTGCCTTTAACCCATTTGCCGTCAGCACCGCCCCGGCCTATGGGCTAATGCAGCTGGTGCCATCCACTGGCGGGCGCGATGCCTACAGCTACGTTAAGGGTTACGACCACACCCCAAGCAAAGGCTACCTGTTCAACGCCAACAACAACATAGAACTGGGAACCGCCTATCTAAGCATTCTTGACCGTAAGTACCTTGCCGCCATTAGCCATCCACTCAGTCGCGAGTACTGCACCATTGCCGCCTATAACGGCGGTGCCGGCAACGTCTTCAAGCTCTTCTCCGCCGACCGTGATGAGGCCGCACGGCGCATCAATCGCCTCAGCCCCGCAGAAGTCTACCGCAAACTGCATGAGCAGCATCCACGGGATGAGACCCGTCGCTACCTGGTAAAAGTTCTCGATGCCCGTCGTCGCTTTGCCACGCTCTAGTCAGACCAACTATTCGAAGAACAGACCGTAGGGCCGGGCAATATCACGCTCTACCTCACCTAAACTAAAGTTGCGTGCATAACGAAAGTTCTCCCGACCCTCAAAGAAAAACAGCAGCGTCGGCACCACAAACACCCCCTGCTGTGCCGCCAGCTCAGCGGCCTGTTCGGTCGCCACACGGGCAAAGGCGATGCGTGGATACGATTCACTCAGCAACGCCAGTACCTTTGGCTCCAGCACATGACAAACACCACAATCTGCCCCGGCGAAATAGACCGCCACGGCCTCATTTCCTGCAACAAAGCTCTGCATTGCTTCCACACTTTCTATGTGGGTTATTTTACTGTCATTAACCATGAACTTTACCCTGTTTATATACCGCTCTTTTGACCCCACTACCTAAGGACTGGATAATGCGCACTGCCAAGTGATGGCTCAGCAGTCCCACACGTAACCTGGGGAAGACCCTTGTCAAAAATATTAACTGATGATGAACGCACCGCACTGGCGCAATTTGTACTCGATATCCTGGGCGAGTGGAAACTCACTCCCGACGAGTCCATTGCACTGCTCGGTCTGCCGAAAGAGACCAAGCCCCGTGAGCTGAGCCGTTTTAAGCGCGGTACCCCGCTGCCGCAGGATGAGACCATCATCAAGCACGCCGAGGCTATTCTTGGCATTCAGGATTCGCTGCATATCGTCTACCCGCTCAACCGCCACATGCCGTTGTTCTGGCTCACCCACCGCAACAAACAACTGGGTGGTATCCCGCTAAGGATCATGCTGGATGATGGCTTACATGGAATGAGCCGGGTTTGGGGAATACTCGACTGCACCCAGAACTGGGACTAAATCTTGCGGGCTTACCGACCAACAGCCATATAGGCCACGGCTCCTGCAACAGACCGTGCGGTTTGTTTGCTACTCCTTCCCCACCCAGGCCGATTTAAGGCCGGTCTGTTTCTCCACCGTCTCAATATAGGCCTTGGCCCCCTCGTAACTGCTAAAGCCGGTCACACGCAGGCGGTGCCAGGTCTTCCCATCACTATTCACCGTCTGTTTATCGGCACGAATCCCCAGCTTTCGTAACCGTAGCAGCTCTTCATTGGCAGTCCTCGCATTAAGCGCCGACAACAGGTTAATCACCCAGCCACTTTTTTTCTCTGTTGGCAGTGGTGCGGTGGCCAGCGTGGCAGGCTCAGGTTCAGGATTTGCCTTACCCAACAACGCCTTACTCTCTTTGGCGGGCACTACATGCAGCTTAGGTATTGCAGCGGCTGCCGACGGGCTTTCTACCGTCCCCTTCTCCAGGCGATCAAGGCGCAAACTTAATGCATTTAAGGCCCGCTGATTACTCTCGCGCAGGTGACTCATTGGCCCCTCAATAATCACCGCCAAATTATTCACCCGCGCATCCAGTTGAGTTAGCTGCTCACCCAACTGTTCCTGCGGCGGGACAACACCGCGCCGGGGCTGCACCCGTACACGCTGTTGCAACTCACTCACACTCTGATTCAGAGCCTCAAGCTGCGATCCCAGACCCATCCCTGTCCACAGCGCTGCCAGCGAAAGCAACAGGCTCAAAGAGAGTAGTGACACCCCAATGATCAATTGCTGCCTGGAGATGGCTGGAGCGACCACAGCTAGATCAGCCACAGGCGGAATATCTGGAGCAGGAGATGAAGCTACGCTTGAGGTGGCTCCTACCGCAGCGGTGGCCACCGCTTCCTCCAGCCTGGCTAAAGTAACAGAGGGATCGGCCTCCGACTCACCCTCATCGAGAGCCATCTCCCCACCAAGTCTCTCGCCATCCAGACCCACATCAGGGCCTGGATTTTCCTCATCCGTGTTCGGCCCAGCTGCCGTAGCGGGCACGGCATCATCAGAGAAAAGATCATGAAAGTCGGACATTAGCTCATCACCTTTCTCTACGCCCGATTCATCCTGTGGTACACGCTCATCGCTCATGCGACACCTCAAATATCAGATCTTGTTTAATTCTGCACCCTACCTGTGCCTGCTTTTTCATTATTCCACGCCATGTCTTCAATGCAAACAGAAATGGTCGTTCATTAACAAGGGGTGAATATCACGATTGAATGCCGGCGTATTAACAGTGACCGCTAGGCTATTTTTATCCGCACCACCTTCATTATCTCCATCTCCATTCCGGCAACAGATTCAACACTACGATAGTAAGTGAGGTTAACACGCTGCCCCTGCAGGCTCTTATAACGCTCCTTGCGACGATAACGAAACGGGGCATCGCAGCCTTCTATCATCAGGGTGTTAATAAACCATTCACCCTGTTCACGCTGCACATGAGATAGCACCTTCTGCATATCTGAGTGCACCAGTTCGTGGTGAGATTTGAGTAGTTTTTCAGGGGAGCTTTTCATCGTAGGGCAACAGGTATTTATACTAAAATGAGTGGCGATTATAACCGTTCTGCTTCCTGAACGGAGTTGAATCCGGTATTAATCAGATTTTCTGACATTGTACTCACTTTGCAAAGCAACAAGGCAGGCGGCACAAAGACACTTATCATAGCGCTTGGAGATATAATCGGACTGTTCGGCACTCAGAGGAACCGTTCGACACTGACAGTGCGAAATTGAAACCTTGTTGCACTCAAAGCTGCCACCGCAACGCGGGCATACTTTTAGTAAGTCATTAGTCATTAGTCTTGAGTCTTGAGTCTTGAGTCTTTTAACTTACGACTTCTTCTTAGGCCTCTTCGCTTTCCCTACCGCCTTCTTTTTAGCATTCTTCTTTTTCTTCTTACTACCGGCAGCCTTACCGGATGCCTTGAGCTTTTTCGGCCCTTTATAACTACCGCGTAGCTCCTTAATACCACGTCGCTCAAAGCTCTGCCGCAGGTAGCGTTCAATACTGGCCATCAGGTTCCACTCCAGCGAACTGATCAAACTGATAGCAAGCCCCTCACGACCGGCGCGACCGGTTCGACCAGTGCGATGCACATAGCCGTCACCGCGACGCGGCATATCGAAGTTAATTACCAGATCGACGCCATCAATATCCAGACCACGGGCCGCCACATCGGTAGCGATCAGCACATCAAAGGCCTTGGCATGTAGCAGCGACATAACCCGGTTACGCTGGTTCTGATCCTTATCGCCATGCAACACCCCTACACGGCGGCCATTCGCCACCATCACACCACCGATCTTATCGGCGTGCTCACGACTATTGGCAAAGACGATACAGCGGCCATAGGTTTCGTTTTCCAGCAGCCATGAGAGCAACTTCAGTTTGTGCTCAATATCATCGGCCAGCACGATCTGATGTGTGATGGTGGAGTGTTTCTCCTGCACCGTGCTAAGGGTCACCTCCTCCGGCTCAGTCAACACCGCATCGGCCAGACCTCGCAGCCCTTTATGACCCAGGGTGGCGGAGAGCAGCATACTCTGGCGGTTGGGGCTGCACTGCTCAACAATAGCCATTACATCGTCGCTAAAGCCCATGTCTAGCATACGGTCTGCCTCATCCAGTACCAGCACTTCCAGATGCGAGAAGTCGGCACTACCCTGCTCCAGTAGCTTGACCAGACGTCCCGGTGTGGCAATCACCACCTCGGGCTGCAGCTCCAGCAGTTTCATCTGGGTGCCAAAGTTATCTCCACCGGTGATCAATGCCTGTCTCAGATTGGTATGCAGGGTCAGCTCACGGCAGGCGGCGTAGACCTGCGAGGCCAGTTCACGGGTAGGTACTAAGATCAGGGCGCGGGCACCGCTACCATCAAATCGATGGCGCAGCAGTTGCTGCAGGGTAGGCAACAGGAAGGCGACAGTCTTGCCACTACCGGTCTCGGCACTAATGCGCAGGTCGGCCTGCTCCAGCGCCAGCGGGATAACCTCCTCCTGCACAGGGGTCGGTTTCTCGAATCCAAGGTCCTGGATGGCGGTAACAAGGTGCTTGTGGAGTTCAAACTGGGAAAACAACGGCCGACTCTCCGATAGGTGGGGTATCAATTCGGGGGATTTTAACAGAGATCATCCCCCCCTTATCACCTTCTCACCCAATATGTAGCCCGCACGCCCTCTGAGCGTACCGTCCAGCTATCCCGACCCTCCGGGTGAGTATAAGCAGTAAGCACCTTGTCCAGAACAAGATGCCAGACGGCTACCATAGAATTAGGACTCTCCCGTCGCGGAATTTACAGGTTAGCCCCCGAAACTCAGAGGCACTCACCAATGGAGCCGGTGGCACAGGTCCTGCCATCGGTCCACGTGGCTCCATCAAACTTCGCCTTCATTACTATCGCTCCCTGCAAATTGGCCCCTTGCAGATTGGCCCCAGAGAGATCCGCATCCAGAAGATTCACCTTCCTTAGATTCGCCAGCATCAGGTTGGCATTTTGCAGATTTACCCCGTGCATATGCGCCCCCTCAAGATTGGCCAACATCAGATTGGTATCCTTAAGGCTAGCCAACTGGATAATCGAATACGACAGATTGGCCCCCTGCAGATTGGAGCCATCCAGGCGCATCGATGCCATTGAGGACTCATGCATATCGACACCCGGTGCCTGCACATTGACGCGCACGGCCCATGAGCACTGTGCTTCGGGTTCTAACTTGCAGATGGAATTTACATTGCCCAACTTATCAAGATCGTCGGTCCATGCCGATACCGTCATCATATAACCGGTAGTGGCAACTAGCAGGGCCGCTTGCACGACACCTCTTAATTTATTATTCATACTCTCCCCCTCGTTATCATTATCTGGTTGCTATTTTATTGGTGGATATCCACTATCCAGTTAAGCAACTCTCTTATGCAACACACACTCTACACCTGACAAACAGAATCATCCAGTTGCTACGTCGGAGGGCAATTATTCTTATGACAAAAAAAGGGGCGGTAACACCGGGGATAAATTATCCGGCGACCGCCCCATTCATGTCACGAATGGTTACTGGTTCGCAAAAGCAACCGCCAGCTCTTTTGCCGCCGTAATTGTCTTCTCTCTTGATTCAGGGTCTGCCAGTGTAGGCTCGACCACTACACTGTTAATCTCCTCAAAGCCAATAAAACCAAGAATCATCTGCATGTAGGTTTTCTGGAAATCCATGGCACTGACTTCAGCCCCACTGTAGTCGCCGCCACGAGCATAGATCACCGAGACCGGCTTTCCTGTCACCATGCCCTGATACCCCGTCTCAGGCGAGAAGCTAAAGGTGAGTCCCGGCTGGGTGATCAGATCAATAAAGTGTTTTAACTTATAGGGTATAGAGAAGTTCCACATGGGAATGCTGAACAGGTAACTATCAGCAGCCTTAAATTGTTCGGTGATTTTTGTAATTGCCTCCCATCCCCTGGCTTCATCATCTACCGGCATCTGTCCGTGCAACAGACTGTACTTCGCGGCGATGCGCTCCCCATCAAATTCCGGTAGCGCCATCTCCCACAGATTCAGCGTCTCAACTTCGTGACTTGCATCTGCTTGTTTAAATGTGTCAATGAACGATTGTGCCACCTCGGTTGAGGCGGAAGACTCTTTTCTCGGCGACGACTCGATATACAATAATTTGCTCATGTTAATCCTCAAGTTTTGCTGTTTTTTTACGTTATATAGGTAAAGGAACAGGGCAGTGATAAATAATGACTTTTATCATAAGCGTCCTCACTGACCTTGAATCAATTCTCGATGTGTGCGGCCGCTAATGGATAGCCCGTACCTTAAATCGCCGCCCCTTGATCTTCCCCTCCGACAACACCCGTAGTGCCACCTTGCGAATACTACGATCAATCGCCACATAGGCCACGTGGTCGAAGATATCGATCTTCCCCACCTTCTCTTTGGTTATTGCCTGATCGGCAGTGAGGGCACCGAGGATGTCACCGGGACGAACCTTCTCCTTGCGCCCGCCATCAATACAGAGAGTGACCATCGGCGGGGTAAGAGTGAAGTCATCAGGCAGCTTAAGGTTGTGCACCTCCTCCAGCTGCACCTTGCTCTGCTGATACTCCTCAATGGCATTGACACGGTAAGCCTCGGAGGGGATGTACAGACTGAATGCCAGCCCCTTGCTGCCTGCTCTACCGGTACGTCCAATGCGATGAACATAGATCTCAGGGTCACGCGGCAACTCGTAGTTAATCACCGCCTCAAGGTCTTTGATATCGAGGCCGCGTGAGGCCACATCGGTAGCAACCAGTACCGGTATGCTGCGGTTAGAGAAGCGCACCAGCACCTGATCCCGCTCCTTTTGATCCAGGTCGCCGTGCAGGGCCAGGGCCAGAACTCCCCGCAGCTGTAACTCTTCAGTCACCTCCTGGCACTGCTGGCGGGTATGACAAAAGACCACCGTCGAGGCAGGACGATACTGCGCCAGCAGTGCAGCCAGTGTCCTGGTACGCTTCCCCTTCTCCACTTCATAGAATCGCTGCGTGATCTTGCGCTCATCGTGTTGCGACTCCACGGTCACCTCAACCGGCTTGCGCTGGAAGGCGCTACTCAGCTGGCGGATCATGTCGGGATAGGTGGCAGAAAAAAGCATGGTCTGACGTTCTGACGGGGTGGCAGATAGGATCGTCGAGATATCATCGTAGAAGCCCATATCGAGCATACGGTCGGCCTCATCGAGCACCGCAGCCACCACGCTATCAAGCCTCAGAGTCCCCTTCTGCAAGTGTTTAAGAATACGTCCGGGGGTACCGACCACGATGTGCGCACCGTGCTCCAGAGAACCGACCTGCGGCCCGAAGGGCGCACCCCCGCAAAGGGTGACAACCTTGGTATTGGCATTAGCACGAGCAAGACGGCGCAGCTCCTTGGCCACCTGATCAGCCAGTTCCCGCGTCGGGCAGAGCACCAGGGCCTGCACTGCAAAGCTGCGACGCCTGAGCATATTTATCAGGCCCAGGCCAAAGGCGACAGTCTTACCACTACCCGTCTTCGCCTTGGCGATGATATCGCTGCCAGCAAGCACATGTGGCAAGCCCTCCGCCTGAATCGGTGTCATCTGATGATAACCGAGCGATTCGAGATTGTTCAGGAGGGATGAGTCGAGCTTAAGATTAGAGAAATTGGTATTCATGGAATGCTCTTTGGGCTTGCTGGGGAGAACCGTGACGGTGTGCTGTGCCACATAATAACAGCCACAGCACGCCGCGGGCAGTGGCAATGCAGCAACAGCTATGCTGTAGAATGGCAGGCCAGCTCAGCATTGGCATTTCAGCCTCTTAACCACGACAGGACGATAATGAAACAATGAAGCCCTGGAACCTGATCGACAGCAGCGAGATCCCAGCCGATGGCGGTGAACTGCGCCTTTACCAGCGCGGTGAGGAGTACTCCATCATGATCCTCGGCGGCGGTGAACTAATGAGTAGCCGCAAGCACGGCTCAGAGGACGCCCTTGCCGAACTGGGCTGCCAGCACCTTGGCGGACAGGCAGGTTCACGGGTACTCGTCGGAGGACTCGGCATGGGCTTTACCCTGGCCGCGGCATTGCAACAACTGGAGGCCGATGCCGAGGTCGTGGTCGCAGAGCTGGTACCGGCGGTGGTGAAATGGAACCGCGACTACCTGGGGGAATTCGCCGGCAACCCGTTGGATGACCCACGCAGCAGTATCAGTGTAGGTGACGTGGCTGCACTGCTGCGACAAGAACGCTCGGCCTTTGATGCGGTCCTGCTCGATGTTGACAATGGACCCGAAGGGCTGACCCACTGCCAGAACAACTGGCTCTATAGCACCGAGGGGTTACAGGTAGCTCTTGCTGCACTGCGCCCGAAGGGGCTTCTTGCCGTCTGGTCCGCAGGACCCGACCACAACTTTAGCAAACGGCTGCGGCAGGTCGGATTCAAGGTGAAAGAGCATCAGGTACGGGCCCACGGTCGAAGCAAAGGCCCCAGGCACACGATATGGATTGCACAGCATAGTGGCTAGCTAAAAGCACCCGCCGGTAGCAGTGTTAACGGTCACCGATCAACACAGCAAACACTTTTCAGATTTACTCACTACGGCTGTCACACCAACGATCATCGTTACGCTGGCGGGTGAAAGAAACTGTTAAGTAAGCATTGGTCATCCCTAGCACCAGCCCGAGAACAATCAAGTGAAGCCAATAACTCTTGATCTCCTCACCAATGTCATCGTCAACGATAAAAAGCAATTCGGGGACGAATCTCCCGAGAATACCAAACATAATTAGTATCGTTGCCAACAAAGAGAGAACTATATACTGCATGCTCATTTCATCTCCTAAATCCGTTTAAAAGAAAGAGGTCACCTTCAGATCACATCTTGCGTAGCGACCAGACACCATCATTAAGATCATTACGCATATCATTCCTTCTCATGCCTGAGATACAGTATAGCTGACGTCTGAATAATAGACATGAATGCAAGGATTACAATATGCAGGCTGGTTCTTATGCAAAAGGTTCCTTATATAAATATTTGTCTGTAGAATTTACCTTATTACTACTTTCGACGGAGCAGTACCATAATGGGCAGAGCCTATCAAAATCGTAAAGAGTCCATGGCAAAAACATCCGATGCCAAGGCGAAGGTCTATAGCAAGTACGGACGGGAGATCTATGTGTGCGCCAAGGCGGGCGGAGTTGACCCTGACGGCAACCTGGCCTTGCGTGGGATGATTGAGCGTGCAAAAAAAGATCAGGTGCCAACCCATGTCATCGAAAAAGCTATAGAAAAGGCCAAGGGTGGAGGTGGTGAGGATTTTGCTACTGCTCGTTATGAAGGGTATGGTCCTGGTGGTTGCATGATCATTGTGGACTGCCTTACCGATAATCCAAATCGCACCTTTGGTGATGTACGCCAGTGCTTTACCAAGACCAAATGTAAGATTGGTACCCAGGGTACCGTCAGCCACATGTTTGATCATGCCGCCATTCTGGTGTTTTCTGGTGATGACGAAGAAGCCGTTCTTGATGCCTTGATCATGGCCGATGTTGATGTGACCGACATTGAGAGCGGCGACGGCAAGATCACCGTATTCACACCTAACACCGAGTACTTTAAGGCCAAGCAGGCGCTAATGGACGCCTTTGGTGAAATTGACTTTGATGTAGACGAAATTCAGTTCTTACCAAAAGGTGCCACACCGTTAAACAGCGATGATGTGGAGATGTTTAATAAATTCCTCGACATGCTAAATGATCTGGATGACGTTCAGAATATTTATCACGACGCTGAATTCTGAGGCTGCGGGATATTTCTCGTATTTATCGTTAATCGAGGCAGAAAAAATTCATCAGGCCTGAACCGCTATTCTGAAAAACGCTCACGAATAGCTATTATCTCCGGCAGACACTCCAGGAAGTGCAACACCAATTCAGGATCAAATTGCACTCCGGCATTCTCAACAATGAGGGCCTTCGCTTTCTCTGTGGTCCAGGCCTTTTTATAGGGCCGCTCAGAGGTCAGTGCATCAAATGTATCAGCCACTGCGGCAATACGTCCGGCCAGAGGTATCTCCTCCCCTTTCAAGCCGTTGGGATAACCCGTCCCATCCCACCTTTCATGATGGCTCAGGGCGATGGTATGGGCCATTTTTAATAAACTGCAATTACCGCCATCAAGCATCTTGGCCCCAATAGTCGTATGAGCTTTCATGATATCCCACTCATCAGGCTCCAGCTTTCCCGCTTTAAGAAGAATATTATCGGGGACCCCAATCTTCCCAATATCATGCATAGGGCTAGCATTCAGCATCAGCTCACACTCATCATTACTCCACCCCAAATTACGTGCAATGAGGGCGGAAATATGACTCATCCGCATAATATGATTGCCTGTCTCCTCATCGCGGTATTCTGCGGCTTTGCCTAAACGCTGCACCATCTGCAATTGAGTGCGCCTCAACTCTTCGGTTCTCTGTCGTACCAAATCATCCAGTACACTCTTCTGATCATGAACCATACGATGAGCGAGGTACGCTTCTAGCATATTTCTCACCCGGGCCATGAGTTCCGTCCGATCAAATGGCTTGCTGATAAAATCTCTG
Source organism: Pseudomonadota bacterium (assembly GCA_039714395.1). Classification (GTDB taxonomy): domain Bacteria; phylum Pseudomonadota; class Gammaproteobacteria; order Thiohalomonadales; family Thiohalomonadaceae; genus JAPHSX01. Next base: position 42,981 of record JBDLJH010000019.1, read on the forward strand.
GCACCAGCATTAAGAGCTCGCAGTAAATAATCGCGGCTGTTTTGTGCTGTCAGGATGATTACTGGAGGCATCAGCGGATCGTTAAGTTCAGTCAGTTGCTCCAATACTTCAAAACCATCCATATGTGGCATATTGATATCAAGTAATATTAGATCCGGACGTTGCTCCTGATAGTGGAATATAACCTTTCTTGGGTCTTGAACTAACACAAGATTAGAATACCCCTGACTACCAAGAAGTTTATTCAGTAATTTAAGGTTTGTTGGCTCGTCATCCACAACGAGAATTCGTCCCTTCTCGATACCCTCATTCCACTCAATACTCATAACGCTATCCAGGTATTCATTTCGACAACTCTTTTGTTACATTCAGGTAGTGGTCGATTGTTGCAAGAAAACACGAAACATCCAGAGGCTTTGTCAGGTAATCACTAAATCCTGCCTTTTTGCCCCGCTCAACATCCTGCGTCATCGCATTAGCAGTGATCGCAACCACGGGAATATGCTTCAAGCGCTCATCCAGTTGCAGGAGACTCAACACCTGATAGCCATCCATACGCGGCATATTGATATCCAGCAGAATCAGCTCTGGAAGGTGTGACACGGCTAACTCTAATCCTAACTCAGGCTCATGTGCCGTTATCAGGTTAATATGTTGTCGCTTAACCAGTATCTGACTGACCAGTTTAAGATTAGCCAGGTTGTCCTCGATATAAAGTACCGTGTGTAGCTGCTCTGCCACCCCGACGATGTCATTCGCAGAGTATTCTTCGCCAATGTCCTGCTCAACAGGGGCCTCAAACGACTCCTGTGGCAGCTCTATCCAGAAACGACTTCCGACACCCTGCTCACTATCTACGCCAACATGTCCGCCCATCATTTCCACCAGGTTCCGGGTAATGGCCAGGCCGATACCGGTACCTTCAATCTCGCCGCCCTCGGCATTAAGGCGGTTAAACGGTTGGAACAACAAATCAAAGCGCCCTTTCGCTATGCCATTACCCGTATCGGAAATACTAATGCGTAGCGAAGTCTCATTAACAGTCTGAGCTTCCAACTTGACCGAACCTTGCTCACGGTTGTATTTGATTGCATTGGATAGCAGGTTGAGCAGCACCTGCTTGAGACGTGTTCTGTCTGCGCGAATAGTGTAGCCATTTACATCTGCGGAACGGAGACTAATCCCTCGATTTTCTGCCGCTGGTGTAACCAGTGAAAAACACTCATTAACCAAAGCAGAAAGTTTCACCGGCTCAAGTAATAAATCGATATGGCCCGATTCGATCTTGGCCAGATCCAGCACCTCGTTAATTAACTCCAGCAGGTGATATCCGGCCTTGAGGATCTCCTGAACACTATCCTGCTGTTCCTCCGCCAGTACTTTATCGAACTCCAGAAGTTGGGCAAAACCCAGAATGGCGTTCATCGGTGTACGCAGCTCGTGACTCATGCTGGAGAGAAACTCTGACTTGGCCTGACTAGAACGTTCTGCCTTATCACGAGAAACTTCCAGCTCTGCTGTACGTTCGCTTACCTTCTTCTCTAGCAATACCTGTGATTGCTCAAGTCTGGATTGAATGTCATGTGCTCTTCGAATAACCAAACCAGCGATGATTATCGTGAAGAACACAATAAACCCTGCAAGCATCGTATGCCGGTTCTCCGTCATATCCAGAGATAGTTTCGAGTTTATCGCAAGTTCTTCAATGAACTTCTGTTGCAGAAGAATAGCGTCATGAAAGAGTTCAATTAGTTTGTTTTGCCCGGGAAATACTATTTGATAAAGAATTTCTTTTGCTTGTTTTCGACTTAAATTATCACCATCCATGGCCAATGACACGGCCTCTCTTTGCGCAGGAAGGATCACCGGAACAATCAGGTCTTGTCTATTTATTACTTCATTCTCAGCATCGTCCAAAGGAAGTGCTTTTAATGCCTGATAGACAGCAGCATACTTGCCGGCGAAAGATTCCAGCTCCTGATTTATTTCATCCTGTTCAAAAACATCATCCGTATCGAGGATCTGGCTTGTCAATCGTGTACGCTCTCGCGCATAGTCCGAGAGCTCACTAAAATAGAGCATTTTAGTTGTTGCCAGACGGCCTTCTTTAATCGCCAGTTCCATTTGTTGCGTCTGTTTCTCATGGCCCAGAAATAGAAGTGTCAGCAAAATACTTATTAGAAAAAATGCTGCCCCAATAATAACTGCCAGATTAGTAGTTCTTACAGCGTCACGTACGGGTGCCAATACCTGGTATAAAATGGTCATAGACTAATCACCTGAATCAACTTTTTCAAATACGCTGGTAGGCGTTCCGGTTATCAGATATTTCTCCATGACATCTAGAAATAATGACACATTAAGTGGTTTGCTCAGGTAATCACTAAACCCAGCATTTTTGCCCCGCTCGATATCCTGCGGCATCGCATTGACAGTGATCGCAACCACGGGAATAGATTTCAGATGCTCATCCGATTTCAGGAGGCTCAGCACCTGATAGCCATCCATACGTGGCATGTTGATATCCAGCAGAATCAGCTCTGGCTTATGAGCCGTTGCCAACTCCAATCCCAGCTTGGGCTCGTGTGCCGTTATCAGGTTGATATGCTGTCGTTTGGCCAGCATCTGGCTAACCAGTTTAAGATTGGCCGGGTTATCTTCAATGTAGAGCACGGTGTGTTGGTTCCCTGCCACTCTGGCAAGATTATTCGCGGTGCCTTCTTCACTATCATTCTGCCCCTCAGAATTCTCAAACGACTCCTGTGGCAGCTCTACCCAGAAACAACTTCCGACACCCTGCTCACTATCAACGCCAATACGCCCACCCATCATCTCCATCAGGTTTCGGGTAATAGTCAGGCCGATACCGGTACCTTCAATCTCGCCTCCCTCCGCGGTGAGGCGGTTAAACGGTTGAAACAGAAAATCAAAGTTCTCTTCATCTATACCATTACCTGTATCGGAAATGCTAATGCGCAATTCAGTCTCATTAACAGTCTCAACATCCAGCCTGACCGAACCTTTCTCGCGATTGTATTTTATTGCATTGGAGAGCAGATTGAGCAGTACCTGTTTGAGACGCGTTTTGTCTGCTCGAACCATGTCGCCATTTATATCTGCGTAACGAAGACTAACTCCTCGATTCTCCGCCACGGGTGTAACCAGTGAAAAACACTCCTCCACCAAAGCGGAAAGTTTTACCGGCTCAAGCAATAGATCGATATGACCCGATTCGATCTTGGCCAGATCCAGAACCTCGTTAATCAACTCCAGCAGGTGATGACCTGCCTTGAGGATCTCTTGAACACTGTCCTGCTGTTCCTCCGCCAGTACTTCGTCAAACTCCAGGATTTGGGCAAAACCAAGAATGGCATTCATCGGGGTGCGTAGCTCGTGACTCATGCTGGAGAGGAACTCTGATTTCGCCTGGCTTGCCTCCTCCGCCTCTTCTTTGGCCAAAGCAAGAATTCTCTCTTTTTCGACTGCAGCAAGACGTAAGCGAATATTATCCTGAGTATTATGATAGATAGTGCCAGAGCTTTTTATAAAAAAACTAAATGACAACAGAATCATTAGAGGAACAAGAATATAAAGTTCGGTTCCACTCATAACAAACATCGGTATGATCGGCAGCATTGCGGGCGCAATAAAAGCGTACAACGCACTCGGTATTGTTGAAAGGCTGGTTACCGCGCCGGAACACATGCCCACCAGAAACAGTAGCACAACGATCTGGTACTCAATATTTTCCTCGGGAAAAAACAGGAGACTACCTATTCCCCATGCCATCCCGGCCGCTGCAGCACCCAGAATGAAAAACCGCCCCCATCGTCTGCCAGCATCCACATCAGGCTTTATACGCTTATAGAAATGGACCAGCAGTGCCCGCAACAAAGTAATAACAATGATGGCAGTCAACCACCACAAAAGCATATTGTGATCACTGATTCCCCACAGGGTAGTAACAAGTAGAACAGCCGCAGCGAATGTTGCAGCTATAGATACCGCGAAGGGCTTATACAGCAGTGCAACCTGTTCAGCGTAAATTATCTGTTCAAGTGAGTTTTTATGTTTCGTATTTCCCATCAGATAACTCATCGATTTTTATTACTCACCTTTCAATAAGGTCGAGTCAACAATCTGAAGCAACTCAGACACATTAATAGGCTTACAGATGTAATTAGAAAAACCCGCCGCAAGACCCCGCTCAATATCCCGTGGCATCGCATTGGCAGTGATCGCTACCACGGGGACATGCTTCAGACATTCATCCGTTTGCAGGACGCTCAGCACCTGATAACCATCCATACGCGGCATGTTAATATCCAGCAGAATCAGCTCTGGCTGATGAGCACATGCCAACTCCAATCCCAGCTTGGGCTCATGTGCCGTTATCAGGTTAATATGTTGTCGCTTGGCCAATATCTGGCTAACCAGCTTGAGATTGGCCGGGTTATCTTCGATGTAAAGCACACTATGGTGATGCTCTATCAACTCGGCGGCATTGCCCTCAGAACCTTCTTCACTATCATCCTGCCCTTCAGGATTCACAAACGAATCCTGTGGCAGCTCTATCCAGAAGCTACTTCCTATACCCTGTTCACTGTCAACGCCAATACGTCCGCCCATCATTTCCACCAGATTTCGGGTAATGGCCAGGCCGATACCGGTACCCTCAATCTCACCGCCCTCGGCATTGAGACGGTTAAACGGTTGAAACAGCCCTTCAAACTGCTCTTTGGCTATGCCTCTGCCTGTATCGGAAACGCTAATGCGTAATTCAGTCTCATTAACAGTCTCAACATCCAATCTGACCGAGCCTTGCTCACGGTTGTACTTAATTGCATTGGAGAGCAAATTGAGCAGCACCTGCTTGAGACGGGTTTTGTCTGCGCGAACGGTGTATCCGTTCATATCTGCGTAACGGAGACTAACTCCTCGTTTCTCCGCCGCTGGTGCAACCAGTGAGAAACACTCCTTAATCAAGGCGGAAAGTACCACCGGCTCATATGATAGATCGATTTGGCCCGACTCGACCTTGGCCAGATCCAGAACCTCGTTGATCAACTCCAGAAGATGATTTCCCGCCTTGATTATTTCTTTAATACTATCCAGCTGCTCCTCCCCTAGCACTTCGTCAAACTCGAGGATTTGGGCAAAACCCAAAACGGCATTCATCGGGGTGCGCAGTTCGTGACTCATACTGGAGAGAAACTCTGACTTGGCCTGACTGGCGCGTTCGGCCTCAACACGGGCAACAATCATTGCCTGTTCTGACTCTATGTTCTGACTCTATGCGCTCACTGATATCCGCAAACGTAGCTACTACACCGACGATAACATCGTCTTTCATCACCGGCATACCGGTATATTCCACAGGGATACTACTACCGTCCTTGCACCAAAAAACCTCATTATCTACTTTATAAGTTTTACCATTGGTAAGCACCGCATTAATTAGACAACCATCCGCCGGGTAAGGTGAACCATCCGGAAAAGAGTGATGGATTAGCTCATGCATGGGCTGACCAATCATCTCCTCCGCTGTGTAGCCTAGAATTTCACATGCAGCAGGATTAACAAATGTCGCCTTTCCTTCGGTATCCAGGCCATAGACCCCTTCACCAACGGACTCCAATAGTAGACGATTACGTTCCTCACTTTCGCGCAACCTGTTGTCTGCCTCCATGCGTTCAGTAGTATTGCGCACGACGGCAACGAAACGAGCGGAGCCATCTTTCGGCTCAACATATTGCAATGAAATTTCTACCGGAATCAACTGCCCACTCTTGTGCCGGTGTACGGTCTCGACAGACAGTGCATCCATCTCCCCGGAAATTAATGGGGAAATCATCTGACGGAATTTGGCCTCATCATACTCAGGCTTGATATCCACCACGGTCATATTCATCATCTCAGCTTCTGAGTAACCTAACTGACCTACGGTTCCCTGATTTATATAGAAGAATTTCAGACTGGCGGGCTCGAACATCCATACGCAGTCATTGAGTCCGTCCAGCGTACTTTTGAACCGGCTCAGCTTCTCATCAGCCTGCTTACGCCTGGTAATGTCACTGTGAATACCGATCATTCGCAGCGGCTTATTTTCACCGTCACGCTCCACTATCGTTCCACGACACAGAATCCATTTGTAACTGCCATCCTTACAGCGCAGACGCAGCTCAATGGAGTAGTGTGGGATCTTCCCTTCCAGGTACTCCTGTAAATTTTGTTGCACCCTGGAGAGGTCGTCTGGGTGGACACTGCTTACCCATGCATCAATGGTTTTTTCGAGCCCCCCCTTGTTAAAACCAAGCATCTCCTCATAGTGACCGGAGAACAGCATCTCCCCACTCGGCATATCCCAGTCCCATATGCCGTCACCTGCACCCTCTACAGCAAAAACAAGGCGCTCTTCACTCTCCTGTCGTGCTTTTTCAGCCATCTTCAGATTATGAATATCCATAACCACGCCGAGCATGTGCTGGGGTTTACCGTCCTTATCAAGAGTGATATCACCCTTCTCCTGCAACCAGCGGATCTGACCATCGGGCCAGATCACACGGTGTTCCATGTTGTACTCCGCCCTCCCTTCTATACAGGCATTAACGGCGTTGACAACCTTGTCCCGATCATCGGGGTGCACTGCGGCAATAAAATTTTCGTAGGTGGTTTCCAGCTCACCGTCAGGATAACCAAACAGCGGGGCGATGCGCTCTGACCAGAACAGGTCATCGGTCTGAATATTCCAGTCCCAGGTACCTATATTGGCAAAGATTTGACTACGGCGAAGGCGTTCAGCTGCTGTAGTTGCCTGCTTCTCAACGTGCTTAACATGAGTAATATCAGTGCGTATTGAGACATACTGATAGGGCAGACCAGCCTTATCCATAAACGGTACGATGGTGGATTCAACCCAGTAGTGACTACCATCCTTGCGTCGATTGCATAAATCACCCTGCCAGACATTACCTTCAGAGATGGTGGTCCACATCTGTGTAAAAAACGCATCTGAATGCACTTCAGACTTAATGATACGGTGATTATTCCCTATAAGCTCTTCACGACTATAGCCACTGGTTTCACAGAACAGGTCATTAACGTAGGTAATATTTCCCGTCGCATCGGCAACACTAACAATGGCATGATGATTCAGGGCCAGGTGTTCACGCCGCTTTTCGTAGAGGGAGTGTTTCAACACCTCATCGACGTCACTGGTCTCCCGATGCTTTCTGGCACAAACGACCACAGCATTCACCAGATGATCGTGTTCAACCGGTTTGGTCAGGAAATGGGCATCACCGAGATTGAGTTCCATCAGCTGCTTACTCAAGTCGGCTTCGCTAGAGAGAAATAGAATCGGCAAGGAGGCAAACGCCTCATCCTCATTTAGAACGGCTGCAAACTCGAGGCTATTGATATCTGGCATCCTGTCGTCTAACAGCAGCACATCTGGCTTGAATTTGTTAATGGCATCCAGTGTCTTGAGTAGTTCCTGCTCGGTGTGAACCACCATGCCTGCCTGGCGTAGTACCTCTGCATGAGAGTTCAACAGCAGAGGATCACTATCAACCAACAGCACCCGGTAAGCTTGAGTTGGAATCCGGCAGGCCAGCTGGTCTAAACTACGCACCAGCTTGCCAGCCTCCACCGGTTTTACCAGAAAGCGACTGGCCCCAGTTTGATGAGCCGACAGGCGTGTCAGGATGTCATCACTCTCTGAGAGAAATAGCACCGGTGGACAGTTCAGAAATTTGCTGTGAATTTTCTCTATTGCCTCTGCACCGCTAAGATCACCCTCTAGAAAGGTCATGTCTATTATCACTGCCGCAGAATTTTCATCCTTATCAACGGCTGTTACAAAGGTATTCCAATCAGAGAAATGACGAACACGGTAGTGGGCCCGCCCAAGGGCATCGGTCATATGCCGAGCCTGCTCTAACTCATTCTCAATCAGGTGGATTAACGGTGATTCTCTCTCTGCTTGTGATGCGTAGGTATTCATCAGAACACCTCCTGTCTAAAATCCAACGGTGCCCCCTTCTGCCCAGCAATCCGCTTCTCAATCAGTACCTTGATCTCATCGAAAGGTATCGGCTTAAAGATGATCTGCAGCCCCATATCCTGCAGCTTCCTCACCTCTCTAGAATCCCGATCCATCGCCGTCACGACCAGTATCTCAAGTTGCTGGAAATTGGGGCTGTTCTTAATTGAATCGATCATCTGTACACCATCCATACCCGGCATCATCAGGTCGGTGATCAATAGATCCGGAATCCTCTCCCCAATCTTAATCAGGCCCTGAAAGCCATCACTGGCCATGCACAGTTCAACTGGTAGCTTCCACACCTCAAAATATTTCTGATAGAGCTTGCGTTGCGCCGGAGTATCCTCAACTATCAGCACCTTGAGCTGATCACCTTGCTGACCGACCTGGATGCTTCGCTGCCGCAGCTGTGCCTCAATGTCCTTTAGTGCTATGCGACGATGGCCACCGGGCGTCTTCCACGCCCTAAGCACCCCCTTCTCCACCCACAACTGCACGGTCCGCAGCGAGACATTGAGCATCTCCGCAGCCTTGGCACTACCTATAAAAGTCTCTGTCGACATAAAAACCTATTAACCTACACTTAAAGTTGGTATTGGGTGGTATTGATTGTTTTAAGTGACAAGTATATCATCAAATGCTAATATTTTATCAGTTTTATTGGTTTTATCAGTTTTATTGGTTTTATCAGCTTATGGGGATATCTGCCGTGATTCAAGCTCAACCGACCCTTCTGGTCGTCGATGACAATTCGACCAATATTAAAGTTGTCGAGAAATTCATCTCAATGGACGGTAAATATCGAAGTGTCCACGCTACAAGAGGTGAAGAGGCCCTGCGTATCTGCTCCGAGCAAGCTATCGATATGGTGCTACTCGACATCATGATGCCGGAGATGAACGGCTATGAGGTGTGTGAGAAGCTCAAGCAGGACCCCGCCACAAGGGATATCCCTGTGATCTTCATTACGGCAAAACACGAGGCCGAGGATATCGTCCACGGATTCTCGGTGGGTGGTGTCGACTATCTGCTCAAGCCATTTAACGGGAGTGAGCTTATTGCCCGTATCAACACCCACATGCAGCTTCGTCTGCAGGAGCGTGAACTGAAGGAGGCCAATGCGACCAAGGATCGTTTTATTACCATCATTGCTGAAGAGTTACGCAGCCCCATCAAGGCACTGAATGGCGTTCTTCACATGCTCGCTCATCCCCCCCAGCAACTCGATGCGGTGCAACAACATGATTATATCGCCCAGGCGGCTCTGGCCGCAGAGAGCCTGGACGTCATCTCCTCAAACCTGATCCAGTGGTCCAGCTTGCAGATAGACTCTATTCCCCTGCGACCCGTTAATGTCGATCTTCACAATCTCTTCGCCGAGGCAGCAAACAAGGTCAGTGCCGAAAACCCTCAAAAGGCCATACAGTACAAAATAGAGATTGATGAGGGGCAGACCTGTCATGCCGACGAGTCTTCGCTGCAGCGTGTTGCACAGTCAATCCTCACCAACGCCTCTGCTTTTAGCCACACCGGTGGTGAAGTTTCTGTCTCTGCTAGTCGGCAGAACGATGACTGGTACATCACCATCAAGGATCAGGGTGTCGGGATATCCATTGAAGACCAGCAAAATCTGTTTCATCTCGATAAACGTATCACCCACTCAGGAACGAGCGGAGAGACGGGGAGTGGCATGGGTTTACTGCTCTGCAAGGAGCTGATGAAGCGCATCAAGGGCACCATCACGATCCAGAGTGAACCTGGCAAGGGAACTCAAATTCTTTTGACCCTTCCTGCGTAAAGCAACTGAATTAGGCTAAAAACGAGATCATCGATGAAATATAAACGGTCGATAAACGGCTTTGTCGAGGTGATGGCAGGGTTGGTTGAACAGAATGCATCGGGACATGTAGTACTCATCTCAGAAGCAGGAGATTGGGGAAAGGTGGCTATTCATAACGGAGAGATACACTCCATTGGCCTTGGAGACTATCGTGGCCCAGAGGTGCTCGACTACCTCCAACCGATGGAATCGATTCAGTTCATGTTCCGTCCGGCCCACGGAAAGGCACTAGATGAACTTCTGCAGTCTCCCGGAACAGCCCGCATGGATAATAATAAGTTTTTCTATTTTTTCGACTATGTACTTCCCAAGGTCGGTCTGGGAACAACACCTCTTGCTACCGAAGAGAGTACACAGCAGGCAGCCGTAGCAAAGATACTTGTGGTTGACGATAGCGCCCTGGCACGCAAAGTAGTAATGAGACACCTTATTACCGCTGACTTTGCGGTAGTCGAGGCAAAAGACGGCTTCGAGGCTATAGGTCAACTGGAACACGAGCATCCGGATTTGGTGATCCTGGATCTGATCATGCCCGGTATGGACGGCTATCAGGTGGTCGATATTATGAAGGCCAGTGTACAGTTTCAGAACATTCCTATCATAATGCTGACCGCTCGCGACAGCCTGATGGATAAGTTAAAAGGGAAGATGAGCGCTTCCGATGCCTACATCACCAAACCTGTTAAAAAAGACATTCTGTTAGAGAAGCTCTACCACCTGCTTCAGTAACCCTCTGCTTGCCTGTCCCTGCACTACAGAAATGCCAGGGCCCAGGGGTGGCAAGTCCCAAAGATCTACGATTTCCAACAATCAATGTTAAAAAACAATCAGCCCGATCCGGGGCGGATCAAGGTGCTTAAACTTTGTCATCCTTCAATTGCCAGTAAGATGCTAACCCCGGACGACAGCAAGTATGTTGGGGCGATGATGCCTTGCTCGGTCGCCGTCTATGAGAAAAGTGATGGTAGTACATATGTGTCCAGTATGAATATGGGGCTTATGGCAACCATGTTCGGTGGGGAGATTGGAGATACCCTGAATCAGGTAGCAGATGAAGACGCCATTATTCTGCGTTTTCTGCACGAATGAGTTAAATGACAGTGGTCTGTTTCCAGGCTTTAGCATGGAAACACTACCTCACCCAGATTTAAAAAAGTTATCCGCAAAATTTATCTGTAGTAATTCAAACTTAAGCTGACCGGCTTAAAAAACAGCCCGTGACCAAATCTAACATCCATATGATGCGGTAAGCGCAAATATGCTAAAGCCTCTTGAATTGGGACTGGCATATTCAAGCTTTTACCGCCATGCAGTATCGGCTCTACATCCTGTCTCAAAATAGCTCTATTGTAGGAGCACTTCCAGCGCGATTTCATTAAATATCGCTGCAGAGCCGATCCTACCGTTCACCTCTGATTAACCGTGGTAATACATATCTGTCATGTCACGTTTAACCTTATACAGGTTTATGTCTGTTCAGCTCCCAACTTTTATACTTTATAGAACATGGCCATAATAGTGTTAACTAGACTGATCACTTTCGAGCAAATTATTTAGGTAGAGTAGAACGGCCTTCTCTGGATCACTTTCCCTCGTTACCAGGCTATTAATACCTTTCCGCTCAAGGCGCATCGTTAGACCCTGCCCCATGCCGCCACTAATAAATACATCAATATCATCTAGCGGATGAGACTCATGCGGTGAACTCTCGTGAAATGCCTGCTCTTTAGGTAACTCAAGCAATTCTTTATTGGCTATTTTGTTATTTTTGATACTGAATACCCAAAACTTTCTGCATCGACCTGCATGCTCCGTAATGGTCTTACGGTTCTGACTTGTGACTGCAATTTTCATTACAACCTCCTTTTTTTCATTAAGTAAAAAAATAAAAGGCAGTTGCCGTCTTTAATTTATCTATCCACTATTATCCCCGTGCTTCATCAGAAAATGCCATTAACAACAATCCTAGCCCTACCCATAGAAAACCTACAGCTAGCCATTGCCAAAAGGCAAAGCTAAGCCAAATCGGTACACCCATCTCCCGCCAACTTGCATCCACCCATCCAAGATCACGCTGCTCAAGATAAAGTAAAAAATCAGTAATACCTATAGCCAGCAGAGGGAACACAACAATGAGGGCAGGAAAAGCATAGATTCTATGACGAAGCATGACCTGAATCAGCAATCCAATAATCCCAAAATACCAGCAAAGAAATGTGATGAGCGCTACAGCTTCGTGGGACTTATGAAGCCAGGCCGAAATATCGTGGACGAGAAGCCTTTCTATACCAACCAATGCACCACAGATCAATCCTAGTCGTAGGGCACCGATAGTATACCTTGATGCCGAAAGAGATGAACGCATACCTTGCTTAAGCGTTGACACATATGGCCACAACAACACCATCGACAAACTCAATGCCCCGGCAAACCAGATGCTGCCCGCTGGATTATGTTTTTGAGAAGCTAGATCCGAAACGACAGTGTAAAACCAGTCATATCCCCCAGGATAGTGACTGGCCGACAAACCCATTCCGAAGCTAAATACCAGTAGCGAGGACAAATACCACAATAGAGCTCGCTTCTTATGGATACTCATCGAATTAGAGAAAAGAAAATGGACTAAAAGGATAAAGCTTTGACCAATAAATCATTTATTAATCCACCCGTCATCTTAAGTGTCGATTAAGAGTATCTCAGCTTCTGCTACCCTCTATAAAGATTAATAATCTAGGCAATAGAAATGGCATTTAGCGGCCAAACAACCTATCAAGCGCACCGCCAATAACTTTATCTACCGATTTATCCACTTCTTTGTCCACTCGCCTGTCAACCTTATTCTCCTGCCTATTTACTTGACGATCAACCTTCTTATCAACGACTGAAGGTTTCTGTTTTGTTTCATTCTTCTTGGTTGAGGTGTCTTTTTCTGCGCCATTTCCGGCCGATGCTTTCAATACTTTTGATGGCACCTTACAGTTGCCATTATTCCGGGATAATGTTTTCTTTCTACAGTCGATATCAACCCTTGCTATAATCTTAAAGGAATTCTCTCTATTTAACATATATTGCAGCTCATGTTTGCCTGGGGTTTCACCTATATGAAATCCTACGGAATTCCCCTGAGAGGTGTACACAGAGTAGTGAGACCCGCCCATCACTAACACAATCTTATCCCCATTATTATCTGGGCCATCCCATTTAACAGCCATATATGTTTTTGGTTTCACTGGCCCGCTTGTTATGTAAAGGTTCGCACTCTTCCCGGCTGTGGCCGCAAAAGAGACAAAAACCAATGAAACAAGGCAAAATGGCTTGAGGTACTTTTTCATCAAATTATCTCCTGCTCTTATTTGTCAATTAACAAATATAATCACAACCGTTCTAATATATAGGTTGCAATAGTTTTGGCTTCATTCCTGAAATGCTATCACTACGCTCATCAACATAAATATGTATAATGAGGTTGTTAATGGTAATCAGAGAAAGTTGTTTGTGACTTTCTGAGCAAACAGAACTTCCCCCTATATTCTTAACGTTCACAGCATCTGAATAAGTTTTTTCCCTCTGATTCAAGGTTACATTTAATCCTTGCATCATCCCTTTTGGATTTTACACCCCAGATATAGGTGCACGTAGGGTAAGTTTTCTTTTTACAGGTAGAATATTTAAGTTGATCGCTTTCTTTAAATACGAACTGCGTACGCAAATACTCTTCTGATACGACAGACGAATATTCACTCGCTGATATGTTCTGGCTAACATGGGAAAGCAACAGGCACAGCACTAATCCCAAAGCCAACTGCATTACTTGCATTGCTCATTTACAGATTACCTCGAAGGTGGTTTTATAGGCATGTCTCAAACCTCCCTCGCTGAGATACAACTCACCACTTCCTGTTATGCCATTACTGTTTTTACTCCATTGCACAGGTTGTGCTCCATTGCTATACAGCACGCCGTCATCCAAAATTGTCAATGCCAAATGCTTCTTGATTTCCACACCAGCTATAACAAGATCATCACCATTTGAATCAATACTACGTGTGTTATCAGACTTAAATTGGTAATGTGCCGTATCTAGGCCAATGCAGGAAATACCAACTTCATATTGCTTATCTCCCATATTCGCCTTAAAAAGGCCGCTCTTGTCGCCACTAGTTACTGAACTACTCATATTATCGCTACAAGCCATTAATGATAATAGTGCCAGTAAATATATTATTCTTTTCATGATCAATATCCC
>JBDLJH010000020.1:0-54024 GCA_039714395.1 Pseudomonadota bacterium
CACTAAGTGAGTTAAAAGCTGTTACAGTGATGCTTTATGAGACGGTAACAAGTCACGGCGAGGGATGGTGAATTCGTGGGGATCCCTCAGGGTCAGACTCGAATTAATTTAACCAGGCAGCGGAGATTTTGGGGGTCAGACTCGAATTAATTTGGTGAAGCGATATTGAAGATTTAGTGAAGCGAGGTTTTTAGGCGGTGAAACAGTGCCCAAAGTGTGATTATGTTAGAACGTGGAAGGACGATCATGTATCACATGAGATATGTCCTTCATGTGGCATTGCATACAATAAGTGGTTGTTATTGCAGGAATCAAAACTTGCCGGTGGTAAGGGGCAGGATAAGGATGATACGGCAGGCTTTCGTGAAACTGTAGTTGATTTGTTGCTGAGTGTCCCAGAACGGGTTCCTGCGGATGTCTTGCTGGGGCGGGGTATTGTTTATTTTGTGTTTTTGCTATGGGGCTTGAGTTTCATTTTTTCAGGCATTGATTGGGTTAAGGTTGGTGGATCTTTTATGCACAATATTAATCTGCCGTTTCACGAGTTTGGCCATGTTCTGTTTAGCCCCTTTGGGACTTTTATGATGTTTCTTGGCGGCAGCCTTTTTCAGATTATTTTGCCGTTTATTGTGTTGGGCGCCTTTGTTAAGAAAGGGGATAATTTTGCAGCTTCGATCATGCTTTGGTGGGGAGGGCAAAATTTTATTGATGTTTCGCCATATATTGCCGATGCGAAATCACGTGCGCTTCCTCTTATTTTCGGGGCGGGCGAGGAGGCGCATGACTGGGGAAACCTGCTTTCCATGATGGGGGCGGTTGATAGTGCTCGTTTTCTTGCTGTGACCAGTTTTGGGATCGGCGCCGTATTGATGACAGGGAGCTTTATCTGGGGAGGGTATATCCTGAATAAGCAAAGGCAGAATATCCAGGAATAACCAGAACAAAAAGTGTGTCAGATTTGAATTGATTTGATGTAAACGCAAGGAGGACGTGGTGATGGCAAGGCTGCCAAGATACTTTGTTGAGAATATGCCGCAACACATCATCCAGCGCGGAAACAATCGCGATGTGGTGTTTGCGACGGAGGAGGATTACCGCTTCTACCTGGAGTGTCTGGGTGAGGCGGCTGAGCGACAGGGGTTGAATATTCACGCCTATGTGCTGATGACTAACCATGTGCACCTGCTGGCAACGCCGGAGCATGCGCAGAGCATTCCGGGCACGATGCAGTCGGTCGGCAGGCGGTATGTGCAGTACTTTAACCACTGCTACCAGCGCACCGGCACTTTGTGGGAGGGGCGTTACCGGGCAACGCTGATCGACAGTGAGAATTATTTATTGACCTGCATGCGTTACATCGAGATGAATCCGGTGCGTGCAGGGATGGTTGAGGCCCCCGGTGGCTATGGCTGGTCTAGCTATGGTGCGAACGGGCAGGGGGTAGAGGATTTACTGGTGACACCCCATGAGCGCTATCTGGCGCTGGGTGACACCGCAGCGGAGCGTCGGCTAGCTTATCGGCGGCTGTTTCGTGCATCGCTGGGGGATGCGGTGTTGACGGAGATACGAGAGGCGACCAATAAGGCGTGGGCGCTGGGTAATGAGAAGTTTAAGACGCGCGTGGAGCAACTGACGGGGCGAAGGGCGCAAACGAAACCGCGGGGAAGGCAGAGAAAGGTATCAGAAAAAGTCTGACCCCATTTGAAAAATAACTGATAACAGGATAACAGGCATGGAATACATGGACTGTCGTGGCTATAAAAATAGGCTCTTTATCGGCGTTAAGCAGCTTTTGTTGTTGATGTCATTATTGGTGAGTGCGAATGCATTTGCTGAGGAGCCGGTCTGCGCGGAGGTTAAGGTTGAGATTCAGCAGGAGCTGACACTGGAGCGCCAGGCCTTTGATGCGATGATGCGCATTAATAATGGCCTGGATACGCTGGCCATTGAGAACATTGCCGTTAGCGTTAACTTTGCCGATGAAAACGGCAATCCGGTACTCGCGACCTCTGATCCCAACGAGACAAATCCTGACGCCAAGTTCTTTATTCGTATCGATACCATGGATGGGATCGCCGATGTCTCTGGTAATGGTGTGGTAGCACCCAACACTTCGGGTGAGATCCACTGGCTGATTATTCCCATTCCCGGTGCGGCTGAGGGTGCACCCGGTGGCAAGCTCTACTACATCGGTGCCCACCTTAGTTACACCATTGGTGGTGAGCTGGAGGAGGTGGATGTTACTCCAGATTTCATCACTGTAAAGCCACTACCGCAACTGGCACTGGACTATTTTTTGACCCGTGATGTGGTAGGTGATGACGCCTTTACCGCTGAGGTGGAACTGCCAGAGCCCTATACCCTGGGCCTTCGTATTAACAACAAGGGGACGGGACCGGCCAACAATGTTGCCATTGATTCTGGTCAGCCGAAGATCACCGAGAACGAGCAGGGGCTGCTGATCGGTTTTACCATTATCGGCAGTACCCTTGATGATCAACCGGCCCAACCTGATCTAAAGATGAACTTTGGTGATATTGAGCCGGCAAGCTCACGGGTAGGGCGTTGGATCATGGAGACCACTCTCTCTGGCGAATTTACCGACTTCACCGCCTCGGTGAGTCACTCTGATGAGTTGGGTGGGGCGGTGACCTCACTTATCGATAACAACGATATCAATACCCATTATCTGCTGCGTGATGTGCGCGTGGATCTGCCTGGCCGTGATTCGGTGCGCGATTTTCTTGCCTTCTCTGTGGGTGGGGATATCGACAATCTAACGGTGTATGAGTCGGATACGGTGGATAGTGAGGTGAGCAACATTTCTACATCGGCCACCCTGGTGCTGGATAATGTGAGTGGCACCGAGTCTTACTACACCCTGAGCATTCCAGTGCAGCCGGGGTTCGTCTATGCGCGCCTGGTTGATCCCTTTGATGGGACCAAGGCGATCAAATCTATCGTGCGCTCAGACGGCAAGGTGATTTCGCCGGACAACGGCTGGAACTCGAAAACCCGTGATCGTAATACCAATCCGCCCAGCTGGGAGCACTGGCTGAATCTGTTCGATGTGAACACCACAGGTATCTACATTCTTCATATTGGTGAGGCCGATGTGACTGCTGCGCCACCGGTGTTGCAGTTTATTGACGACAAGGTGAGCGCAGAGGGGAAGCAGGTTGGCTTCCTGGTTGAGGCGAGTGATGTCAATCAGGATGCCATGATCCTGACGGCATCGCCGCTGCCTGCAGGCGCAAGTTTTGTAGATAACGGGGATGGTACCGCCCACTTTAACTGGATGCCCAGCGAGGGGCAGGCGGGTGTTTATTCCATCACTTACAAGGCCTCGGATGGCACGCTGAGCGATAGCCAGAGTGCAACGATTAAGATTAACCCCGCCTGGGATAGCGATGGCGACGGGCTAGATGATGCCTGGGAGATGGAGCACTTCGGCTCGCTGGATAATGACGGCAGTGGTGATACCGATGGTGATGGGGTCTCTGATCTGGATGAGTACCTCAATGGTACCGATCCGACTCTGCCACCGCCTGCGGTTCCCTCCCTGCTGGAGGGGAGTTCAGGGAATGGTGAGAGCACCCTCAGTTGGAGCACGGTTGATGGTGCGGACTCTTACCGACTTTACTGGTCTGAGTTGCCGGGTGTGACTCAAGACAATAGTGGTGTGATTGATGATGTGAGCAGCCCGACATTTCATAGTGGGCTGGTAAACGGGACTACCTATCACTATGCGCTCTCTGCGGTTGGGGCGGGTGGTGAGTCGGCGCTGTCGCAAGAGGTGGCAGTGACCCCCGGTAACCGTGACTGGGGTATTCCCGGTCTGGTGGTGAATGACAGCGGTGTGTTTGCAGATGTTCAGATAGCGAGTGCGGAGAACGGCGCGATGATCGCCGTGTGGACACAGTCTGACGGTTTGCATCAGAACGTATGGGGTAGCATCTATCATGTTGGTAGTGGTTGGGGTACTCCGCAGCTTATCGAATTAGATGATACGAGTGATGCCCGTGAACTGCAGATCGATATGGATGAGGCCGGTAATGCACTGGTAGCCTGGCGTGCGGTGAACAGTGCCGAGGAGAGTGTGTGGGCCAACAGTTATACCGCCGATGGCGGTTGGGGGACACCTGCACAACTGATCAGTGGTGCCACGGGTTCACTGGGTGAACTTGCTATCGGCATGAGTGGTGATGGTAGTGGCCTGTTGATCTGGAGTCAGGCGGCAGGTGGCACCACTGCACCGAATAGTGTGTGGAGTAGTCACTATGCGGCGGCGACGTGGTCGACAGCGGCAAGGATCGATACGGCCACGGTGAGTGGTGTAAACGGCCTGCAGTTAGGCGTGGCTGCTGAGGGCAGTGCACTGGCTGTATGGTCACAGACGAGTGATACAACGTCTTATGATCTTATCGCAGCAAACTATAGTGGTGCAGCGTGGCAGGGGGCGCAGACCCTGCGTAGCGCAATGGTGGGCGATGCCTCGGCACCGCAAGTAACCGCCCAGCTGGCAATGAATGCTGGCGGTGAAGCCGTGCTGGTATGGGGCGAGGCGGCCAGCCCCAACAGTATTTATGCACAACGTTATCTGCCAGCATCGGGTTGGTCGAGTAACGAGCTGATTGAATTTGATACTACTAGCGGGGCTTATCAGCCCTCTGTGGCGATCGACCTGAATGGCAATGCCGTGGTTACCTGGCTGCAGTCTGATGGCAGCAACAGTGCGGTGTATAGCAATCGTTATACGGTTGGTAGTGGCTGGGCGGCTAGCGCTGAAAAGATTAGTGCCGACAGTGCGCCGGCCCATGTGGGTGATGCCGTTGCGCCTATGGTGAGCATGGATCGTCTGGGCAGCATTGTGGTGCTCTGGCAGCAGGACGATAGTGTTCAGTCGAACATCTGGAGCAATCGCTATGAGTCGGGTAACGGCTGGTCATCGGCGTTAATTATTGAAACCCGCAATGCCGGGGATGCGGTTAATCCGCAATTGGCGATGAATGATAGTGGCGATGCCCTTGGGGTGTGGTCGCAGACCGATGGCCAGGGTACATATCTGGTCTTTAATGATTTTGTTTCCGGTAATGAGGGCGTTCCCAATATTGCACCTGTTGTGGTGTTGCCTGCTGAGGTCTCGGCGGATGAAGAGACCGTAGCCAGCCTGAGTGCCAGCGGATCGTTTGATCAGGACGGTAACGTTGCCTCATATAGCTGGAGCCAGCTTTCCGGCCCTGCCGTTACGCTGAGTGGTGCCGATAGCGCCAATGTTAGTTTCATCGCCCCGACGTTGATTGTTGCCGATGTGGTGACCTTGCGCGCGCTACTAACTGACAATGAGGGTGAGTCGGCTTATGCCGATGTGGCGGTGCAGATCAATCCGGTTAATCTGGTTCCTACGGTTAGTGCAGGGTCGGACGTTACTGTGGATGAGGGCACGACGGTAAGCCTGGATGGCAGTGCCGATGATAGTGACGGATCTATTATCAGTTATCAGTGGACACAGATATCCGGCAGCGCGGTGGCGCTGGAAGCGGTTGATGTAGCGACCACAAGTTTTGTTGCGCCGACGGTGAAAACAGAAATCGTGTTGCAGTTCCAGTTGAGCGTTGAGGACAACGAAGGGGCCTTCAGTATTGATGTGGTCTCTGTCACGGTTAGTCCAGTCAATCATGCGCCGTTGGTTAATGCTGGAGATGATCAAACCATTGATGAGCAGGCAGCGGTCACACTGAGTGGTACGGCCTCTGATCCGGATGCCGATGGCATCCTGACCAGTTACGCCTGGACACAACTGAGTGGCACGCCGGTTACCCTGAGTGGAGCCGATTCGCTTAACGCCAGCTTCACCGCACCGACCCTGAAGCAGGCCGCGGTACTGAGCTTCCGTCTTACCGTGACCGACGATGAGGGTGGGGTGAGTTTTGATGAGATGGTAGTTACCGTTAATCCGGTTAATCATCCGCCAGTGGTAAGCGCCGGTAATGATCAAAGCGTTGATGAACAGACTGTAGTCTCGCTTACTGGTACGGCCTCCGATCCGGATGCCGATGGTGTTCTTTCCAGTTATGCCTGGACGCAGGTTGCTGGTACCACGGTCGCACTGAATGAAGCCGATACGTTAAGTGTCAGCTTTACTGCGCCAACGCTGAAAGAGGCTGCGGTGCTGGGCTTCCGTCTTACCGTGACCGACGATGAAGGTGGGACGAGTTTTGATGAGGTGGCGATTAGCGTCAACCCGGTCAACCATGCGCCGGTAGTGAGTGCCGGTGAGGCTCAGGTAGTGGGTGAGAATACGCAGGTATCTCTGGCTGGAGTGGTAAGTGATCCGGATGCAGACGGCATTATCACCCAAATAACCTGGACACAGATCAGCGGCCCGTCTGTCAGCCTGAATAGTGCAGACACGGCTAGTGCTTCATTTGCTGCACCTGCGGTGTATCAGGATACGGTACTGGGTTTCCGCCTCTATGCGAAGGATGATGAAGGAGGGGAGACAGAGAGCTTCACTGAAGTGACGATCTATAGCACCAATCCTGACGATGATGCCGATGGCATGGCCGACCTGTGGGAGATTCAGTACTTTAATACCCTCAGTAGGGATGGCACTGGGGACATGGACAGTGACGGGGCAACCGACCTGATGGAGTTTGGTTTTGAAACGGATCCGACCGTACCGCAGGGACCGGGACAGCCATCCATTCTCACCCCTGATGGTACTGAAACGACGATTCTGACACCCACGCTAACGCTGAGCAACGGCGAGCACCATCCTGCCTTCGAGGTCAGCTATGAGTTCGAGGTCTATAGCGATGCGGCAATGTCTCAGCGGGTAACCAACGCGGTTGAGATTGCTGAGGGTAGTGGTCAGAGCTCATGGGTAGTGGATCAACCACTGCAGGACAATACCTGGTACTACTGGCGCGCCCGTGCTGTGGGTTGGGTATTGGTCAGTGAGTGGGTGAGTAGCCGCTTCTTCGTCAATACGGTGAATGATGCACCGGAGCCCTTCTTTGTTAGCGCACCGGCCAGTGGTGTCTGGGTAGATACCTTTACTCCAAATCTTTCGGTGACCAATAGCCGTGATGTAGATGAAGATGCGCTGAGTTATGGCTTTAATCTTTACGGCAATATCTCCCAACCTACTTTGCTGGCTACGGTTGAGGGACTCCCTCCTGAAGTAGAAGGAAGTACTACATGGGCAGTGGATCTGACACTGGAGGAGAACACCTGGTATCTATGGGAAGCTGTTGCCACCGATGAGCATGGTGCCCAGACCAGTACGCAGCGTGCGAGTTTCTTCGTGAATACGGTTAATGATGCGCCGGGACTACCAACGCTCCATTCACCTCAGCCCAATGAAGAGGTTACGACACTGTTAGTAGCTCTGGTTGTGGGTAATGCTGTCGAGCCGGAGGATGAGGCGGTTACTTACTTCTTCGAGCTCGATAAGGTGAATACCTTTGATAGTGCGGACAAGCGTGTATCCGGATCCATTGCAGAGAAGACAGATTTGACTGACTGGGAAGTCACAAATCTGGAGGATAATACTCTGTATCACTGGCGCGTGAAGGCCTCCGATGGTCGGGCTGAAAGTGCCTGGGAGATGGGAAGCTTCTTCACTAATACCGTTAACGATGCGCCGGGTGTGCCGATGCCGCAAAATCCGGGCAGTGGGGCCTGGGTCGGTTCACTGACTCCGACACTCTCCGTATATCCGGCTGTGGATGTGGACCGTGACAGTCTCACCTACGACTACGAGGTCTATCGCGCCAACAATCGCTGGATGCTGGGTGAGTTGTATGCCTCAGATTCTAATCAACCTGAATGGTGGCAGCTTGCTCCTCAACTGGAGGATGCCGGATGGTACTACTGGCGTGCCCGTGCAGTGGATGAACATGGCCTGGCAAGCGAGTGGAATGAATTGACCATCTTCTATGCCGATGATGACGGGGTAAATGATCCGCCGCAGATCACATTGAAGAAACTCAAGTCAGCAAGCAGTGCCAATAAGCAAGATTTGGTGGAGATACATTGGGTAGACCGTGACCCTGATAGCAATGCCACTATCTCTCTTTATTACGATACTGATAGCTATGGTGAGAACGGGATACTACTGACCGAAGGTTTACTTGAGGATCCAGATGGCCAGGGTGATCGCTATGAGTGGAATATCTCAGCCATGTCGGCAGGTGTCTATTACCTCTACGCGGTGATTGATGATGGTAGCAGTCGAGTTGTTGAGTATTCACCTAATGCCGTCATTGTCGGAGACGGGGGCGGTCATCCGTTTATCCAGCTGGAACAACCGAGTCTGGATGGTGGTAAGAAGCAGCAATGGGCTCAAATTCAGTGGAATGATCTGGACAGTAACAGTAGCGCCCGTATCAGTCTTTACTACCGCACCGCAGATGTAGCGCAAGATACATTAATTGTCAGTGGGCTGGATGAGGATTCTGACGGTAATGATGATAAGTACAAATGGGATGTTTCAGTGTTGCCCTCTGGTGAGTACTGGGTCTATGCAGTTATCAAGGATGAGCAGTCGAGTTATACCGATTATGCTGAGGGGCAGATTGTAATTAATCGTAAGTAGGTTGTGTTTGTATCACCCCTTATCCACTGAAGCAAATAGATAAAGGAGGGTATCGTCAGCGCTCTTTGCGTAATGCTCGTGATGCAGATGCCACTCTGATTATTTACTTTGGCGAGCTTGGCGGTGGGGCAGCACTAACAGTGGAGTTCTGTATTAAGAACAAGGAGCTGTTCAAATTGATTGATGGAGATGAGGTGTCAGCAGATCGTGCTGTTTATCTCGTGCGAGAGTTTGCGAAAAACCATGAGGTGTAACTGTTTAATGTGGCAGAGATGACCGTGCCTATAACTATGCATACTCGATTATGTCTCAGTATCTTAGTGTAATTTGTGAAGACACTGTGAAGAATGAAGAAAACGCAGGTCTTGTGCCCTGTATGTGACAAATTGGGGCGAAAATATGGGGATCTATGAGTAATTGCCAATATTCTTGTTATGGCTAACCAATTGAATTTATTACTTATAAGTACTCATGACTCCATGCTGAATCAGCTATCTACCATTTCGACCCCGGGTCCGGGCACCAATCAACATCAATAAGTTACATAACCACTTAATAATCGATTGTTATGCGTGTCGCTTCAAGTAGATGCAATGCAGACAAAGGTTATGTCTTTAATATCCCATATCGTCATCAATAATCCGACACTAATGCCGTTTTGCATGGGGAGACATATATGACAGATTATAGCAGGTCTACGGTCTTTTATTTGATTGTGAGCGAAGGCGAACATGGCGCAGGCCACTTCGGGAACCATGTCGGTGTAAAGATATAGATGAGGTCGTTCCTGTTTTACATGACTCTTCAGCAGATTATCGAATTCGATACTTTTGCATGCAGCTCATAGTAGGTCAACTTTTAGTTATTGTTGGGGTTGTCGTTTTACCAGATATTGTAGACATTACACGAAACATGCATTAAAAACATAGGGTTATAGTTCTGCTTGGTGGTGTAGGATAGCTCGACCATACTGTTCTATACTGTATTAGAGGGTTGAGTAATATATGTGCTGATTTGAATAACGACATAACTCGTTGAGTGTGTTTTTAATACAATCACTTAACAACGGAGTTCAGGGATGACTTATGTATCTATATACGTACTGGAAGTCCGTATAGTAATAGCCAGGCGTTCTTAGGAAATAGGCGGCAAGATGTCACAGTTATCAAATTCCTTTAAAACCCCAACGATGGGCGAAGTCGAATCATCATTTTCAGAGCTTGATGAGGCTATTATCGGTCATGGCAAATGGCTTACGGAATGGAATACGAGAGTAGTTTGTGGGATTCCTGTAGAAGATAAATATACTTCAGAAAAGTCATATAGAGAGTCATGTTTTGGACGGTGGTATTACGCGAAGCACGCTGACTTTCTTAATCAGAATCCTGGGTATATTGCCATAGATAAGCTTCATCGTACGGTTCACGCTGAAATGAGTGCTATCGTAAAAAAAGTAAATAGTGGTAAACCTGTTACGCGCGATGATTACAAATCCTTCATTGATGCCGAGGGGGCTTTCTCAGAGTCCATCATCAATTTAAGAGATGATCTATTTAAATTACTCCTCTCCTTTGACCACCTTACTGGTGCACTTAATCGGCAGGCATTCTTCCATATCCTTGAACAGGAACATGCACGAATAATACGATTTGGTGATCCAGGGTGTATTGTTATGCTGGATATTGATAAGTTCAAGAACGTCAATGACAAATTTGGGCATGCTGCTGGTGATAAGGTTCTAGTCAGCATTGCCAATTTTATCATTGAAAATATGCGTCCTTATGACTCCATCTGTCGCTATGGTGGCGAAGAATTCCTGATATGCATGCCAGAAACAACCATAGAAGTATCTCATCGCATAATAGAACGGATACGAGAGAAGCTAAGCCAGGAGAATATATGTGTATCGAATGATCATTGTATAAAGGTATCCGCATCCTTTGGTGTTGCACCAATGTCCGCGACAGAAAAACTGAAAGACACTATTGAGTATGCCGACAGGGCACTCTATCAGGCCAAGGTAAGTGGTCGTAATAAGGTTGTAATTTGGACAAAAGATGCCGAATACATTGCTTAAGGCAGCAGCAATGGGCGTCACCACTTCAGGCCTGGGCAGCATGCAACATAATAGCGTCTTTTTCGGTTATTGTGTGCCCAAAGAGTTTCCACTGGTGACAGCTCGGCCTGCTGTAAACAAGTTTATTATCGTTATAAGTCTTGTATGGGCATTAGCTGATTTTTCTGCTCATTGTTACTCCATGTAGAGAGCCCCTGCCTGAACTGTTTTCAGACAAAAAGTGCAGGGAGGAGGGTTGCTAAGTGGTGGTCTATTATTAGTGGGTGTAAAGCCGTGGTGAATACCATTTGCGATGTTTGGATTCCTGCTTCACGACGATATCATTCCGTAACAACAAGTTGATTTGTTTATGAAAAAAACATTTTCTAATGAGTCTGGCCCAATATCAGCCCCTGTGGAGGGAGAAGTGCATGAGTACCGGCGTGCGGAGGAAGAGCGTTTGGGCCAGTTCCTGCTTGATAGAGGGAAGTTGGTGCAGGAAGAGCTTTCAAATGCCATGCAGTTACAGGGTAGTACCGGTGAGCCTCTTAGTTACCTGCTGATAAAATTAGGCCTGGTCTCTGAGGTTGATATGGCTGAGGCACTCGCTAACCTGCTCTCCCTCTCTATTGTGGAGGAAAAGGAGTACCTGAATGTTATCCCGTTTGAGGAAAATCTCTCCACAGTCTTTCTCAAGGAGCACAATGTTCTGCCGCTGGCGCTAGGGGCGGACGATGTGTCGGTGGCACTGGCAGATCCTCTTGACCGTTATGCAATTAATGCGATCAGCCTCTTCTTTCAGAAGAGAGTGAGTTGCCGTGTCGGGCAGGCGGCCGAAATTCAGGCGGCGATTGAGCGCATCTACGGTAGTGGCAAGACACAGATGGCACGGATTGTTGAGGATATCGCTCCGGCGCAAAGCGGGGCGGATCAGCAGGAGATCGCCCATCTGAAGGACATCGCCAGTGAAGCACCGGTGATTCGCCTGGTAAGTTTGATCATGCAGCATGCTGTGGATGCTCGGGCCTCGGATATCCATATCGAACCGTTCGAGAGCCGGCTCAAGGTGCGCTATCGCATTGACGGCATTCTGCATGAGGAGGAGGCGCCGCCGATGCCCCTGTATGCCGCGCTTGTTTCACGCATTAAGATTATGTCGAACCTGGATATTGCCGAGCGA
Source organism: Pseudomonadota bacterium (assembly GCA_039714395.1). GTDB lineage: Bacteria > Pseudomonadota > Gammaproteobacteria > Thiohalomonadales > Thiohalomonadaceae > JAPHSX01. The sequence continues at coordinate 11,839 of JBDLJH010000020.1, forward strand.
CGTCTGCCGCAGGATGGCCGCTTTATGTCGCATATCGATGGTCAGGAGATAGATGTGCGTGTCTCCACCGTGCCTACCATGCATGGTGAAAGTCTGGTGCTGCGCCTGCTGTATAAAGACTACGCCATGCTGAACTTTCAGGAGCTGGGGTTTGAGGGTAATACCTACACGAAGTTTATCGATGTCCTGCACAAGCCATACGGTGTGTTACTGGTCACTGGGCCTACCGGCAGCGGCAAGACCACCACCCTGTATGCCGCACTCAATGTGTTGAACGAGACGGGTAATAAGTTGCTTACGGTAGAGGATCCGGTCGAGTACCAGATTGAGGGCATCAACCAGATCCAGGTAAAACCGCACATCGGCCTGAGTTTTGCCAAGGCACTACGCTCCATTGTACGACAGGACCCGGATATCATCATGATTGGCGAGATGCGCGATCTGGAAACGGCAGAGATCGCCGTACAGTCCGCGCTCACCGGCCACCTGGTGCTGTCGACACTCCATACTAATGATGCCGCAAGTAGCATCACACGTCTGATGGATATGGGTATCGCTGATTACCTGGTGACATCGGTGGTTAATGGGGTGCTGGGGCAGCGACTGGTGAGGCGGCTCTGCCCCGTGTGCCGCAAGGCCTATGAGCCGCTCCCTGAACTGATAGAGAAGTTACACCTGAATGAGGTGTGTGGAGATACGGTGCCCACTTTGTACCAGCCGGTGGGGTGCGAGCAGTGCAGTAATACCGGTTATCGTGGCCGTATTGCCCTGCTGGAAATGCTGGTGTTGTCTGATCGCATACGCAGTCTGATCCTCCAGCATAGCGATGCCCGTGAGATTGCCAGAGTTGCTGCAGAAGAGGGAATGCAGACGATGTATCAGGATGGGCTGCACAAGCTGGTGCAGGGCATGACCAGTGTGGCAGAGGTGTTACGCGAGACCCGGGATAAGTAAACGATGGCGTTGTATTACTACAAAGCGATCAGCACAGAAGGCGAGCTACTAAAGGGCGAGTTGGAGGCGCGTGATCGGGAGTCACTGGTCGAGCGCCTGCACGAGTTGAACCAGACCCCGCTACATATTGAGGATGCTGCCGAGGCTGCACGTCGAGGTGGCCGCCGCAGACGGCTGCGCAAGCAGTTTGATCTCAGTCGTTTTAGTCGTGATATGGCGATATTGCTTAATGCCGGGATACCGCTTGATCAGGCACTGGATATGATGGCAGAGATCGCCGACGAGCAGCCTGCAAAAATTATCCAGCGGCTACTGGATGATGTGCGTGCAGGCACCCCTCTGTCCTTAGCCATGCTGGCCATGCCCGGTGTCTTTACCCCCTTCTATATCAGCATGATCAAGGCGTCGGAGGCAGCCGGTGCCGTGGGCCCGGTATTGGCGCGGTTGGCAGAGTTCAGCGAGCAGCTGGCAAATATGAAAAAAAGTATTAAGAGCGCCCTTATTTATCCAGCCATCCTGTTTTTTGTTACAGCCCTCTCCCTGATCTTGCTGATGACCTATGTAATCCCTCAGTTCAATATCCTGTTCGAGGGGATGGAGCACAAGTTACCCCTGCCTAGCCAAATTGTCTTTTCCGCTTCTGCACTCATCAATCTGCACGGCTGGTGGTTCCTGCTGGTGGTGTTCGCATTGCTGGTGATGTTGCGGCAGCGGTTGCGCAATTTCAAAGGTAGTTACCAGTGGGACCGGCGTGTGCTGGCCCTGCCGCTGATTGGCGATCTGGTATTGAAGGTGCAGGTTTCTATCTTTGCGCGCACGCTTACCACGCTGCTGGTAAGTGGCGTGTCACTGTTGAACGCTTTGCAAATCGTCAAGGGTACGCTATCGAATCAGGTGTTGAGTGAGGTGGTTGGCAGCATGGCCGAAAGCGTGAAGGAGGGTAAGGGGCTGACCCGATCGATGCTGGAGAGCGGTCGCTTTCCCCGCTTTGTGGTGCAGATGGTACGTGTTGGTGAAGAGAGTGGTACCTTGGAAGAGAGGCTCGGTCAGCTGGCAGAGATCTACGATGAGGAGGTTAAAACTGCCGTCGACCGCGTATTGCTGACCTTGGAGCCGATGCTAATCATTGGGCTTGGGGTGATCATCGGCGGTGTCATTATGGCGATACTGATGGCGGTGTTGAGTATCAACGAGTTGGCGCTGTAGTAATGGAATAGCTATTTAATTTTGAGGAAGAATAATGATTGGAAAGACAAAAGACAGGGGTTTTACCCTGATTGAACTGCTGGTGGTGCTGGCGATCCTTGGTTTGATGGCAAGCATCGTCGGTCCGCAGGTGGTTCAATATCTCGGTGATTCGAAAACCAAGACTGCCAGGCTGCAGATCGAGGAGTTGGGTTCGGCGCTGGATCTGTTTCTGCTTGATGTCGGTCGTTACCCGTCGAGTGATGAAGGGGTGCGGGCACTGGTCGAGTCACCCTCGGGAACCGGTAAATGGCGTGGCCCCTATCTGAAGAAAAACATTGTCCCTGTCGACCCATGGGGTAACGGCTATCACTACCGATTTCCAGGTGAGCACGGCGCCTACGACCTTTTTTCGCTGGGAGCGGATAACCGGTTGGGTGGCAGTGACGAAAGTCAGGATGTAAACAGCTGGCAATGAGCAGAAGATGGCGGGCAGTGTAGACACAGTATGCAAGCTCACGGGCGCTAGCCGTAGCCGTAGGCGTAGGTCGAGGGGTTTTACCTTACTCGAGATACTGCTGGTAATGATGCTTGCTACCCTGGTGTTGACGCTGGTGCCAGCGAGCTTCTCTGTGGTGGTTCCCCATGTGGAACGTCAGGCAGAGGTACGTCGTTTTGTCTCAGCGCTTCGCTCCGCACGTGGCGCAGCGATACGTGAGCGTCGGGCAGTCACACTGATGTTTGATGTGAGGCGTCACCAATATTACCTGGCAGGATCGGAACAGGTTAAGGTTTTGCCCGAGAGCCTTGCGATCCACTACAGCACACTCTTTTCTCCGGCACCCAATGAGTCGTTGGTGTCGATCCGTTTCTTTGCCGATGGCAGTTCGAGCGGTGGCCTTATCGAGCTGACTATGGAGGATGAAATTTACCACATCAGTATCGACTGGTTGACGGGAAAGGTTAGCTATCGTGAAAAGGCCTGACATGGTAGCTAGCAAGCTACAGGGATTCACTTTGATCGAGGTGTTGGTGGCATTCACTATCCTCAGCCTGACCCTCGCTGCGCTGTTTGCTCTGCTTTCTGCGGGAGCCCGCAATACTCAGGTTGCCGATGAATACAGTCGGGCGGTGGTACTGGCGGAATCGAAAATGGCTGAACTGGGTGTGAGTGAGCCCCTGCGTAGCGGTTTGACAGTTGGGCGTTTCGATTCGACCTATCAGTGGGAGCTGCGTATGGATAAGCAACTGAGACGCGAGATAAATTCGCATACTGATTATGGCTGGGAGGTACTGGATGTCAGCTTGCGCGTGTGGTGGCAGAGCATGGGTCAGGAACGTGATCTTACGCTGTCGACACTACGTCTGGTGGGGCAGGAGTGAGTCTACGAATTGTCATATCGCCAACACCGCTAGCCTACGTGCGTGGTTTTACGCTGGTAGAGCTGTTGATCGCGATTAGTCTGTTGGGGCTGATTTCTGTTGTGACCTATAGTGCGATCTGGACTGCGAGTCGGAGCCTTAAGACGGTGCAGCAGAGGACCGAGGTGAATGATGAGCTACGCGTGACGCAGGAGTTTCTCCGGCAATCCCTGTCGCAGGCTCGTGGGGTGATGGCTGCAAATGAAGGTCTGATGAAGGTGGTCTTCTTTGGTAAAAAAAATACCCTCTCCTTTGTTGCCCCCGCTCCCCTGCAGCGGGGTAACGCGGGCGGTCTGTATTATTACCGGTTCGATTTGAGCGGCGGGGATGGGAAGGCGCGTTCGTTGCGTCTCTCCTACCGGCAATATCTAGTTGGAATGGAGTTTGATCTCGGGTTGCAGCCACAAGGCGAGAGTCTGCTGATGGAGAATGTGGCGGTACTGTCGTTCTCTTACTATGGCAGTGATGAGCCCGGTGCTGATGGGGAATGGATGGCAGAGTGGCCGCGTATCGATAGTCTGCCTCAGCTGGTCAGGATTACGTTGAAAAATGCAAACAGCGACGAAGCGTCTACGCTAACAGTCGCCATCAAGGGACAGGTAGGTTGATGATATCGTATTCCCCGGCAGTGGATTACAGCTTATGTGTACAGGTTGCATCATGTTTAACGTAAACAGAGGCGACAACGTAACAAGGCAACGCGGAGTGGTGTTGGTCGTGGTGTTATGGCTGTTGGTGTTGCTGGAAGTGCTGGTGGCATCTCAGGTGGTGAGTGCACGTGTTGAAAGTGAGCTGGTTAGAAACCGGGTGGATGCGTTAAGTGCCCGTGCAGCGGCAGAGGCTGGTCTGTTCATGACGATTGATCTGCTGGCAAGACAGCAAGGAAAAAAAGAGGAATTGTTGCGCACCGATGGAGGTGTCTACAGTATGGACTACAATAATATTAACGTTATGGTCAGTGTGCTGGATGAGGCGGGTAAGATCGACCTGAATGCAGCACGACCTGAGTTGTTGCAAAACCTGTTTGTATCATTGACACAGAATGCCGAAAAGGGTGTGCAGATCAGCGATGCGATTATTGACTGGCGCGATGTGGATCATGTGCGCAGGGAGGCAGGGGCAGAGGATGAAGAGTATCAGGCAATAGACAAGCCCTATGGTGCCAAGGATGAGTATTTCGACAATCTGGAGGAGCTACTGCTAGTGCTGGGCATGGATGGCGATCTGTACGCTAAATTGACGGCAATAGTGACCGTTAATACAGGGGAGAAAGGTATTAACCCGGCAGTGGCACAACGCACTGTTCTGCTCGCTATCCCTGGTGTTAAGACGGAACAGGTGGATGTATTTCTGCAGGCTCGTGAGCGATATTACACGCAGGCTCAAGCCATGCCGCTGTTTCCCGTACGTGACAATAAGTATATTAACCAGAATCGGGATCAACTCTATTCTATTCACGTGAAGGCAGTGACACCGGGTGGTACGACTGAGCGTGTTGCTGCACTAACCAGGGTGTCGGCACAGGCTGCAAGACATGGTGGACTGCCGTATGAAATTATCAGTTGGAACGCTAATGATCGCTCTGCGATGCTACAGCTGCAATAAGATGTTTAATCATGAAGAGAAGAAGGCGTAACCAATCGATGTCGGGCATCTCTGTCATACACTCAGTCAGAGCGTTTCTACGCTGGTGGCGTGAGGAGCTGGTCTCGCTGTTGCCGGGTGAGTTGCGTAATCACTTGCAGCACAGAGAACATCAACTAGTCGTCTGCTTTTCTGAAGATGGCGTGCAACTGACCGACTGTCGACTTGGGCAGCCTGAATCCAGTGTGGATTTTGTTCTCGATGCACAAGGTGCTGTTAGCCAGACGGACAAGGAGCGGCTTTCACGGCTGCGTGGTCGCGGCGGCGACAAAGTGGTGATCCGGCTGCCGCATGAGCATGTCCTGTCTCTTTCCTTTCCCTTGCCGCTGGAAGCGGAAAAAAATCTCCTCGAAGTTTTGGGTTATGAGCTTGGAAGGCATGCCCCCTTTAAGATCGAACAAGTCTATTTTGACTATGCAGTGCTTGAGCGCCGTAGCGACGAAAATAAGATATGGGTCTCGGTGATGGTCGTCCCACGAAATCAGGTGGAACCGCTGATTACGATGGTGCGAGCGTGGGGACTGATCCCCGAGGTGCTCACGGTTAGTGAACAGTCAGAAAGTCAGGGCGAGCAATGCGCCCTTTCCGGCTTTAACCTTCTCCCGCTAGCGGAGCGAGACAGGGCAAAAGGTTCGATGAATATGGCAGCCAAGGTGTTGGTGCTGTCGGCATCGTTGCTAATGGCCACGCTCGCAAGTTACCCGTTGTTGCTGCAGGAGATGCGTATTTCTGAGCTGCGGGCCCAGGTCGAAGCCGTGAGAAACGAGGCTGTTAACGTACAGTCGATGCAGCAGGAGCTGGAGCGGGTGGCTGCCGAGTCGGCCTTTGTTGATGAAAAGAAGCGTCAATTTCCTGAAGTGCTGGATGTATTGAATGCACTAACAGAGATCTTGCCGGATGATACCTGGCTGGAACGGTTTGAAATGAAGGTGACACGTATACGCATGCAGGGGTTTTCGGCAGACGCCAGCTCTCTTATCGAGCTACTGGAAAATTCCCCCTTGTTGCAAAACGCCGCATTTGATTCTCCCGTCGTTAAGGATCCGAAGACAGACCGATTCCGTTTCCAGATTGTTGCAGAACTGACAGGAGAGGGAGGCTGATGGCCATCGTGCACAATACCCTCCTGAGTCGTGTAGTTGCTGTCGGACTGGTGCTAACTATCGTTGTCGCAATTTATCTGCTGCTTATTGTTCCGTTCCAGACATACTATGCAGATAATAGCCAGGAGCTTGACCATATTGCCCGGCAGCTTACAGGTTATGAGCGCATCGCGAATAGCCGCAATGAAATTGAGCGGATATTTGAGGCGACAAACCCGCAAGAAGATGTGCTCGGCTATTATTTGAAAGGTGGCACCAGGGCGCTTGCTTCAGCCGAATTGCAGGCATATGTACGGTCCATTATTGAGGCATCCCGGGGCAGCCTGGTCAGTACCCAACCAATTGTAAAAGGGGAACGTGAGTCCGAACGCATGGTGAGAGTGAATGTACGCATGAGCGGCAGTACCGACACGCTACTGCATGTGCTCTATCGGATATCGAACGGGGTACCGGTACTGCTGACCGATGAGGTGCTGATTCGGCGCAACAAGTCGAGCTTGACGCGGACAGATGGTGAAGATGATGACGATACACTTGATGTGCAGTTCACCCTGACCGGTTTTGTCAAAGAGTCGGTGTCATAGTGATGAGTATGCGTACCCGTTCGATAGTGGTGTTACTTGTACTGCTTAATGCGCTGCTGCTTTCACTTGTACTATATGAGTTTGTGAGCTTGCAGCAGGTGGAGGACGAGAGTGCCTCGGCGATGGAGACACCCGCGACGGAGCTGTCGCTGCCGCAGCGCGCCCCCGTCATTAGCCGTTCAATCAAGGACTACGGTGCGGTGATCGCCCGTCCTCTATTCAATAAAGAGAGGCGGCCACTGGAAAAGGACGATAACGCTGGCAGTGATGAGGATGCATTGGCGTTTACCCTTGTCGGTGTGGTGCTGGCAGGGGAGCAGCAGGTGGCTATAATTTACTCAAGAAGCCAGAAACAGCCGGTAAAGGTGTCGCTCTGGGGCTGGATCGAAGGGTGGCGGCTGGTATCGGTACAGGCGCAGGGGGTGCATCTTCGCAAAGGTAATCGTTCCCTTGAGCTTGAGTTACAGCGAACCTCGCAAGCGGGGACAAAATAGCGTGGTGTAACGGTTGGTGTGGTGAACTTAAATACGTTCTTGCCCAGACGCATGAGATTGTTCTTTGCGTCTGGACTGGAGATAGCAAAAAGGACTAGATGAAATGGAAAGAAGATTAGTTGGAACCTCCATCATTGTTGGTTCTACGCTGCTACTGGGGTCCTGTGCCGGAATGCAGGGGGCGCAGCAGGACGTCGCCGCTGATGCTGAGAATAGCCCCGTTGTGGCCTCTGCCGCATTTGATGCAGAGGCTCCGCGGGGAGAAGAGGGTTCATTAACGGCTGAGACTTCGTCCGGGGCCAGAGAGTATGTCAAGCGTGGTAGTGGTCGCTTTATCCGCGGCAAGCCGGTTTCCCGACCGGCTGTGGCATTTGTCGATGGTGATATCACCCTGAACTTCGAAAAGACCGACATTCAAGAAGTGGTGAAGGTGATAGTCGGAGACCTGCTGAAGGAAAACTATGCAGTTGGGCCGGGGGTCGCCGGTATGGTGAGCCTGCAGACCAGTCGTCCGATCGGACGTGAGATGTTGCTGCCGATGCTGGAAAATCTGTTGCGCATGAACGGTGCGGTACTGGTGCGTGAAGAGGGGATGTATCGCGTTAATGCACTGGCTGATGCGGCACGTGGCACTTTAACGCCCTCTATCGGTGCCCCAAAATCCGTGGGTTATCACGTGGCAGTGGTTCCACTGCGCTACATTTCGGCAACTGAAATGCACAAGGTTCTACAGCCTGTGATACCGGAGGGGGGGCCGCTGCTGGTTGACGATAAGCGCAACCTGCTAATGCTGGGTGGCTCTAGCCAGGAACTCACTAGCTGGATGTCGTTAGTAGATATCTTTGATGTTGACTGGATGCGGGGTTATTCAGTGGGCCTGTTCCCGCTGGAGAATACCAGTGCCAAGGTGGTCGCCAAAGAGCTTGATAAAGTGCTGTTGAACCGGGCCGAGGGCAATCTTGGCAAGATGGTTAGGCTAGAGCCAATTGAGCGTCTTAACGCCCTGTTGGTGATTACCCCGCAGGTGAGATATCTCGACCAGGTAAAAGGATGGATCGCAAGGCTCGATACCGTGGGCAGCGAGCCGGGGCGGCGACTATATGTTTATCAGGTGAAAAACCGCAAGGCCACTGAGTTGGCCGATGTGATTAACGAGATCTTCAGCGGGCAGCCATCGCAAAGTCGCAGTCAACTTAATGTGATTTCTGCTTATGTTGCAGATAAACCGGCCGAGGGTGGCAAGGATGATGCTGTTGCCAGGGATAAACCAGTGAGTGTGTCACCCGTTGCTACCCTCCTTGAGAAGGACGGTCTGGCGCTGGCGGAAGGGGCCAATATACGCATTGTGGCCGACCCGCAGAATAATGCCATTCTGGTGATGGCCAGCGGTGCCGAATACCGTATTGTTGAGGCGGCGATCAGAAAGCTGGATGTGGTACCGCTGCAGGTACTGGTCGAGGCCTCGATTATGGAGATAACGCTATCCGACGAGCTGAGTTATGGACTTGAGTGGTACTTTAAAAACCATACGATCAACACGATAGACAGTGATTTCTCAGACACGGCTATGCTCGATCTAAATGCTGGTGAGGGAATTGGTTCGATCATCCCCGGTTTTTCCTATGCGGTGGTGAATGCGGCTAACGATGTCAATGCCGTACTTAATATGCTCGCCACTGAATCGAAGCTAAATGTACTGTCGAGTCCGTCGTTGATGGTACTGGACAACAGCAAGGCCAACATTCGCGTGGGCGAGCAGGTTCCGGTACGCACCAGCGGTGAGCGCGCCCTCGGCGAGCAGACGATCTATGAGACCTTCGAGTACAAGGACACTGGTGTGATGCTTTCGGTGACACCCCGTGTTAATAGCGGTGGCCTGGTGACCATGGAGATAGACCAGGCTATTACCGACATCGGTGCCATAGAGTCCACCACGCTGCAGCGTAAATTCCTGCAACGTAATATTAAGAGCGAGGTGGCGATCCAGAGTGGACAGACCGTGATCCTTGGCGGCCTGATTCTGGAGAACGATACTGATGACAGTAGAGGCGTTCCAGGGCTTCGTGATATTCCCATCCTGGGCTGGCTGTTCGGCGCAACCAAAACTGTCTCGAAGCGTACCGAGCTGTTGGTGTTAATTACTCCCAGGGTAGTGCGTAACCAGCAGGATGCCAGTGCCATTACCCAGGAGTTCAAGCACCGTATGGATGGGTTGAAGCCGCCGAAGCAAGAGGCAGAAGAACCGCAGAGTGTCCCGGCGACTGATGCAGTCAAAACCGGAGGTTAGCGGTGGTAATAATAGTTGCCGATAGTTAATACGTAGTTTCGTTTAGCGCGTAACAAGCAAAGCCCCCAGTTATCGGGGGCTTTTTTATTGCGACGAACTTCCTGGGTAAACCGGCTTAGGTGTCATCCTTGCCGTTGCAGTTGGAGTCGGTACCGTCGGACGGGGTCTCGGGGGCACCGGCGAAGATATCGGCATTGCTGTCATTGCAATCCCAGCCTGAACCCTGTGAGCGGGTGTAGTAGCCGTCACCATCGACGTCAGTGCCACCGTCACCAACTCCTAGAGCATAAACACCGGCCTCCGCAGCGGTAGCCTTGACCTCGAGGTAGTAGTCGGTAGCCACTGCTGAGGCCGTATTGTCCAAAAAGTAAACGATAAATCCTGAGCTGGTTAGGGAGTCGTCGGGCGTGACGAGGTCTGGCACCTTATAAAGTTTCGAATCAAAGTTGATGCCATTGGTCTCGATATCGAAGAGGTCATAGAAGGTGTGTGCAGGTACCGTGATCTTGAACCAGTCCACATCACCGACATGCGAGGTGTGTGTCTCGGCATAGACCTCTCCTCGATGGATGATATCCCAGGGATCCCCTTTGAGCATCGGCAGGCTGCCGGCAGTGCCTGAGGTGCCGTCCGGTTCAAAGCTGTCAGTCGCAGTGGCAACAGGCCAGTCATAGCCGGAACAGCTCTGATCAATCGAGTCATCGGCTATTTCAACGGCCCATGGATAAATGTCTGCATCAGTATCATTACAGTCGTAGTGGGGGCTGAATGTATCACCTTCACCATCGGAGAAGACGCGGGAGGAGAGTGTGTAGCTTGAGACCCCGCCAGGAATTCCCGCATTATCGTACACTTTGAGATAATAGGTGCCGCTGGTTGTCGGAGTGTAGAGGATTCTGGGGTTATTGCTGAAATAACCCGTATCATTAACGATGTCGTTCGTGGTGTTGCTGCTGGAATAGAGTTCCAGTTTTGGTTCGCCGTTGAAGCTGACGTTATCCACAGAAAACTCATACTGGATGCCGACGTTGAGGGTGACCTCTATCCAGTCGACATCGCCTATCGGGTAGTTGGTATGGTAGCTGGTGTCGCCGATGGCCATGTTAGTTGCTGTGCCTGGGGTGTTATCACCGCTGCTTCCTTCCAGGGTGTCGGCCTGGGTTGGGAATGCTGATGGATTGGAAGGGTCGGGGTAGGGTGGTTGTGATACTGCTGTGGTGCCGTCTTCACCTCCACTACAGCCGCTGAGGGCGATAACTAATGAGCCCACAACATAAAAGTTTGTACTGTTTCGTGTGTTTTTCATTTTAATATCTCCCTTAAGAGAGTGTTCCTGTCTGTTATGTTCGGACAAAAAAAAGCGCCGGGTCTTTCAACCCGGCGCTTTATCCCTTAGTTAAGCGGACAGTCCTTCTCGTTTGCGGCGGAGAGTTTCGCCAGTGCCGAGTAGATAGACTCGGGACCGGAGATGGCGCCTACCGCGTCACGATAGAGGTTGATCACCCCAGCCAAACTATAGGAGTACTCTACCGAATCTGCACTCGGCAGTGCTGCTGCGGCATGACGGTTGAGGGCCATCAGCCCGCCAGCTCCAAGATTGACGGCATCCATCAGTGTTACGGTGTCAGCCAGACCGGAACGGGCCGATGTAACCCCGAAGGTCTCGTTAAACAGCATCTGGTGCTTGATGGTGCTGGTCGCATCAGGTGCAACACCATCCCACTGCTCGGGGTGGGTTTTCCAGTAGCCGGGGGTGCAGCCCTCGTTACCCGGAATCACTTCGCAGGCAGCGCTAGCCGTTCTGGTCAGCTGGTTCGGGAAGCCCGCTACCTGATAGACCACTTCGATGCTGTTATTGAGCATGCCCGGAGCGGAGGTCGGGTAGTTGACGCTTACCGTTGGGTTGTCACCAGAAGCCAGGCTGGCCGGGAAGCTTGATGCGATATCCCCTAGCAGACTGTCGCTGACGCTAACCCGATTCAGGGCCGGCGAGTCACCAGAGCTGGTGTTGTTCAGCACGAACTCGAATACCGCGTCATTACCGACAACCACCACGTTATCCCCATCGCTCGGATCCTTACAGACCTTTGCCAGGGTCAGTTCAGGCTGGAACAGGTTCACCGAGTGGCTGTCATTTGCCACATAGGTGTTGGGGAAGCCCACGGGGCTGCACTCAACACTGGCTGTGTTGAGGTAGGGATCCGCGGCCTCTGCCGGGATGGTGTAGCCCGGTATGGCGTTGATGTCACTGGCACCTGAGGCCAGGGTGGTGGTTTTGCTAAAGCCGATGCGGCTATCGGTGATGCTGCACACCAGGTTGGGGGTGTCAGCCGAGCTGGTGTTGTTCAGCGTGATGTTGTAGTCCACACCATCGCCGATCTTCGACAACTCGTCGCCTGTCTTGGCCAAGGTGATCGATGGCTGGAACAAGTTCACCGAGTGGCTGGCATTGGTCGTCAGCACATTGGGGAAACCCACCGGGCTACAGGCAACACCTGCGGTGTTGTTGTAGGGATCCGTGGCCTCTGCCGGAATGATGTGCCCTGTGACGGTGTTGATGTCACTGGCACCGGAGGCCAGGGTGGTGGTTTTGCTAAAGCCGATAGTGCTATCGGTGATGCTGCACACCATGTCAGGGGTGTCAGCCGAGCTGGTGTTGTTCAGCGTGATGTTGTAGTCCACACCATCGCCGATCTTCGACAACTCGTCGCCGCTCTTAGCCAGGGTGATCGATGGCTGGAACAGGTTCACCGAGTGGCTGGCATTATCTGTCAGCACATTGGGGAAACCCACCGGGCTACAGGAAACACCAGCGGTGTTGTTGTAGGGATCCGTGGCATCTTCCGGGACGGTGTGCCCTGGGACGGGGGTGATGTCGTTGGCACCGGAGGCCAGGGTAACGGTCTTGCTCACACTCAGCTGTGCGTCGGTGACGGTGCATTCCATCGCCGGGGTGTCAGCCGAACTGTCGTTGTTCAGCGTAATGGTGTAACTCACATCATCACCGATCTTCGACAGGGGAGTACCGCTCTTGGCCAGGCTAATCTCCGGCTGGAACAGGTTCACCGAGTGGTTGTCACTGGCGGTCAGCACATTGGGGAAGCCTTCCGGACTACAGCTGACACTGGCAGTGTTGATGTAGGGGTCACCTGCCGTTGCCGGGACGGTATGCCCCGTGATGTTGCTGACGTCATTGGCACCGGAGGCGAGGGTTACCGGCTTGCTGAAACCAAGCTTGGTGTCGCTGATGGTGCACACCAGGTTGGGGGAATCACCCGAGCTGGTGTTGTTTAGCGTGATGGTATAGTCCACAGCATCGCCGATCTTCGACAGGGTATCGCCACTCTTGGTGAGGGTGATCGCCGGCTGGAACAGGTTCACCTCGTGGATGGCTTCGGCCGTCAGCACATTGGGGAAACCATCTGGGCTACAGCTGACCGTGGCGGTGTTGCGGTACGGGTCAGCCGCGCTTTCCGGTACTGCGTGACCATTCACATTGATCACATGGCTTGCACCCGTGGCAATGCTAAAGGTCTCGCTCAGGCCAAGCATATCATCGGACAGGGTACATGCCAGCTCAGGGGTGGTGTCCGAGCTGGTGTTCTCCAGGGTGATGACATAGTCCACCGTATCACCGATCTTCGACAAGCTGTCGCCACTTTTGGTGAGGGTGATTGAGGGCTGGAACAGATCTACATCGTGGCTGGCGCTCGCCTCCAGAATATTCGGGAAGCCTGCGGGGCTGCAGGTGGCACTGGCGGTGTTTGTGTACGGGTCATCTGCACCTTCAGGGATTGTATAGCCCGTCACCGTGGTCTCATCGCTCTGACCGGAGGTCAGGCTGATGGTTTTGTTCACACCCAGCGGTGCATCAGTGATGGTGCACTCCAGCGCGGGGGAATCGGCCGTGCTGGTGTTGGATAGGGTGATGGTGTAGTTCACAGCATCGCCAATCTTAGACAGGGCATCGCCGGTCTTGGTAAGAGTGAACGATGGTACGAACAGGTCGACGGCGTGACTTGCTTCGGCCTGGACGGTGTCACTGCCAAAATTGTAGATCGCGGTAACGGTATTGGGTAGAGGATCATCCGCACCTTCGGGGATGGTGTAGTTCACGTTGATGGTGCAGCTCTGTCCGGGATCGAGAGTGGCTCCACATCCGGCATCGCCAGTAAGGTTACCGAGCACATCGTCGTTGATGCTGCTCTTGGTCAGGGCGACCACACCGGTATTGCTCACGGTGATGGTGTATCCGGCATCGTCACCTACCTTGGACTGAACCGGTCCGCTCTTATCCACTTCCATCTGGCACATCGGCAGGCCGCCGAGGATGTAGTCGTGCAGGCGCGCGGTAATGGAGTGCGAGGAGCGGGTCTCATAGAGAAAGCTGCTGAAGCAGCCCATCTCTGTCCCCAGGGCACGCATCGCCGCGGAGAAGTTGAAGACCCCCTCAAAAAAGGTGGTTTCCGGGTAGTGGGTGGTGGTGCCGGGGTCATCACCTTTGGCGGTGTAGGGCCACACAGTAGGTATTGTGCCGATGGTCTGGTCGTTGGCGATGGCGCAACCCAGAGGACTGTCAGTGTCGTTACATTTCAGTGCTGGACCGCTGAACAGCTCCTGCACCGTGTTGTTCTTCAAACCGGTCCAGGTATAGACCGAGAAGGCGACGTTAGTGCCGCCACCGGTGTAGTCGGCCTCAATGAAGAGATCGCCGGGGGTGCGATGGATAGGGAAGTGCTCGCCGGGGGCCGGTGCCGTAATAATGTCATCCTGGAAGAACCATGCACCGATGGAGGCATCACCATTAGGGGCGTGGATATCGCCCTGCATTACGATGATCAAGTCACCGGTCTCATGCTGGAGACCGGGTGCACCGGTAACATCAACATTCGGGCCTGTATAGGTATAGAGGGCGATGGAGCCGTTGGTCCAGTCGTCCTTGTCGGGCAGGGTCTTGTCGCCCACCTTCACATAGCAGCCGAAGATGTCTTTCACATCAGAGCAGCCGTGGTGGAAGATGTTATCTGGCCCAACAAAGCCGGGCAGGCCGATCTGGTCGGGGATGGTGACGATATGGGCCAGGGCGCTGCCACCGCCGCCATAGAGATTTTCCCAGTCATCCCCTGAAGCAGCCTGCTCTTGGGGGTTACCGTCCATCTCGAAAATGGGGGAGAAGACACTCGCCGCCTGGACATTGGTTATTCCCATCACCAAGGCACCCACCAGAAGAGTGCCTCTGAGCAATGATGAGATCATTGTATGTTTGGGGTTGTTCATACTGAACTCCTTTATCTAGTATAGAGATAATTTCTTCACACAACTTGATGTGTATGAAGGGGGGGTACTGTTTGTGAGGATAGTGCTCCTTTACCAAACGGGTAAGCGGCAAATGCCACTTACCATAGGATTTGGGTAATAAAGGCTCCTGCTCATGCTTACAACCTCGTCCATATGCATGGTATGGACAAAATAATATGACAAGATGTTGCGTAAAAAAACGAACCCGATTGCTTACTTAGAGCATATATGAGATTTTCTATTTTTCCATGTCGAGACGAGAAAAATATTCATCACTATATGGGTATGCGTGTTCGCTGATTCCTGCCATGGGTGTGATATGTAGATCCAGAGTGAATTATTACTACTACATACATCAACTTAGCTACAGTGGGTCGATTTAGATTTTAGACATCGACAAGCCCATTTATGCCTGTTGGTATGAAGGGGGCAAGGCGACGCCAAGGGTAAATAGCGACTAGATTTATAGTGCCCTGCATGTGACAAGTTGGAGCGAAAACATGGGTATTTGTGAATAGTTGCTGATACTTACTGACGGCTTCATCAATTAAATGTATTACTTATCAGTGCTTATGACTCCACACTGAATCAGCTATCTACCATTTTGACCACGGATCCAGGCAACAGTTAAATAAATAAAATATATCCCCCCTCCTTTTACGATCTCTAGCCGATATTTAATGTGAGGTTATACAGATACCTAAGTTTGTGGCTATCGGGATAGGTTGCTACCCAAGCATTTTTCTAGATAGCTTAAAACCAGGAGCCAGAGTCATTACCGCAAGCCTGTTTGTGTGTGGGCTAGTTGTTTAATTGCGAGAAGAAATCGTTGCCCTTGTCATCTACGATAATAAAAGCTGGGAAGTCCTTCACTTCGATACGGTAGACCGCCTCCATCCCTAATTCGGGATAGTCGATAATTTCAGAACGTGTGATGTTCTGCTCGGCCAGAATTGCTGCGGCACCACCAATTGAGCCTAAATAGAAACCGTTATGTTTTCTGCATGAGTCAGTTACCTGACGGCTACGATTGCCCTTGGCAAGCATCACCATGGAGCCGCCGTGGCGCTGAAATAGTTCCACGTAGCTGTCCATGCGTCCTGCGGTAGTTGGGCCGAAGGAGCCGGAGGCATATCCCTCTGGTGTTTTGGCGGGGCCTGCATAGTAGACGATGTGATTCTTGAAATATTCCGGAAGTTCTTCACCGCTATCAAGTTTCTCTTTTAGCTTGGCGTGGGCAATGTCGCGGGCGACAACAATCGGGCCATTAAGTAAAAGGCGGGTTTTAGTTGGGTGGCGGGACAGTTCAGTGCGAATCTCATCCATTGGCCGGTTGAGGTCGACCTTTATTACCTCATCGGAAAGTTCATCTGAGCTAGCTTCAGGCAGGTATTTTGCCGGGTTACGCTCCAGCTCTTCGAGCCAGATCCCATCTTTATCGATCTTGCCAAGAATATTGCGGTCTGCCGAGCAGGAGACACCGATACCTACCGGGCAGGAGGCACCATGGCGTGGCAGACGTATGATGCGAACATCATGCGCAAAGTATTTGCCACCGAACTGGGCACCAATGCCGAGATCCTGGGTGAGTTGCAGTACCTCTTTTTCCAGTTTGTGGTCACGAAATGCCTGGCCAAACTCGTTACCACTCCCGGGCAGGCTATCGAGATAGCGGGCGGAAGCGAGTTTGACCATCTTCAAATTTGCTTCGGCGGAGGTTCCGCCAATAACGATAGCCAGATGGTAGGGGGGGCAGGCCGATGTTCCAATCATGGGAAGCTTATCGCGCAGAAATTGCATCATGCTTTCGGGATTGAGTAGTGCCTTGGTCTGCTGAAACAGAAAGGTTTTGTTGGCCGAGCCACCTCCCTTGGTGAGGAAAAGAAACTTGTAACCGTCACCATCCACAGCCTCAATGTCTATTTGTGCTGGCAGGTTGGTACCGGTATTTGTCTCCTCGTACATACTGAGTGGGGCGATTTGCGAGTAACGTAGATTGTCCTCGGCATAGGTTTTATAGATACCTTGCGACAGGGCCTCCCTGTCGCCAGTACTCCAGATTTTCTGACCTTTTTTTGCCATCACAATAGCGGTGCCGGTGTCCTGGCAGCCAGGTAATATCATGCCTGCAGCAATGTTGGCATTCTTTAACAGCTCCATGGCAACGAACCGGTCATTGGTCGTTGCTTCGGGGTCGTCGAGGATGAGTCGTAGCTGCTGCAGGTGTGATGCACGATAGAGGTGGGAGACATCTTTTATCGCCTCAGCAGCTAACAGCTTGAGTGCCTCCGGTTCAACCTTGAGTATTGGTTTGCTATCGAATTGATCCAGTGATAGATGATCTTTGCTTAATAACCGGTAGTGAGTGGTGTCCTTGCCAAGCGGGTAGGGGTCTGAATAGTGAAACTGTTTCATGGCAAAAGGCCTGCGTTTAGATGATAGTTGAGTGATTATCGTCAATCACTGCCAGGAGAACAAATGTTGAGTTGTGGGAATTAGCTCGAGGTGATCCGGGAACGATTAGTACTGCGTAGGGAATCGAGAATCTCTTCGTCATGTATTACCTCGTAGAAGAAACGCTTCTCTACGACTGGGCACTCATCGATACGGTACTCCGGGTCATAGACCTTTATCGGGGCCTTGCGAATGATGAGGCTGCTTGATTCGCCGTTATTGCCAGGAGCTCTGATCGCAAAGAGCTGACTATCCTGCTTATGTGGTAGCTTGTTTACAATACGTTTAGGATGAAGTTCCTTCTGTAGTAGCTCGAAAATTTCCTCTTCAATGAGAATACCATCTAGATTGTATACCATGTCCTTTTGCGCTTTTTCACCGTGCCCCAGGGCCCGCTCTGACGGTTGGTAGACTTCTACATGGGTGGTTGGTGCATTCAGTTGTTCGCGCCAGGTGCGTATGCTCCAGGTGCAGGCAGAGAGGCGGTCGCCACGGTTAATGGCTGGTGATATGGTGATTTTGTGATCACCATCGAATAGAAAACGCGGTGATTCATTGCTAAAGGCGATACCAATCCCTAGCTCCAGTTTGGGGAGGCCATAGCAAAGGAGCTCTTTGTTCTGTTTGGCAACAATACGCAGGATCTCGGCGGCGAGTGCGCAGGCACGACTAGCGATAAGGTGATTTTGTTGTGTCCCGACATAATCATTGAGGATCAGGATGATGGCGTCGCCTTCAATAAATACTTTCTCCGCACCGAAGTCATTGATGACACTATTGATCGGTGAGAAAAAATTACGATCGAAGTGAGTGGCTGGATTGAGGGCCATTTGATTGAGGCGATCTGTTACCTCAGTTGAACCACGAAGATCGGCCTTAATAATGATATGTGAGCGTATCGCTGTCTGCTCATCGCTCTTCTCAGAGGGCAATAAAAATTCATATAGAGTGAAATTGCTGCGGGAGGTTTTTAGCGATTTTTTATCATGCAGTAGTTCTATCTGGTCTGCTGCTTTGTGATATTTGTAGAGCAACAATAGATCGCGGCGATAGTGTGAAAAGTCGCTAATAAATGTGGGCAGGTATTTTTGTAGTAACTTGTTATTTTGCTTTTGTGCAAGCTCCCAGCGTTTCACCACCTCATTACTATCTACAGGTGTGTTCGTGCTGCGGTAGATGTTTTCAAGGCGTTGTAGTAACTCTTTTTTATTTTTACACTCGACCAGTAGGGCGATGAGAGCGCCCGGGTTGATATCGGATTTTGTCCTGGCTTGCAGAGCCTTGACCTCATAGACGGCAACTACCCAGCGATCAATCCCTGTTTTTTTCAGGTTGATAAGAAGCCGTTCTGCCAAGCGTTGCTGAAAACGGCGGTGTGAGCTGTATTTGTGATATTTGCGCCACTGTTTTATACGACTGAGTTGTTTGATTTTGTTGAGGGACCACTGTTGGTCGAAGAGTATTGTGCTATTTGATTGGTGCATTAGAACTGAGGGCTGCGACAAAATCTCTGCCGTCGTATTGCCACCATCAAACTCACGGTTGTGTGAGTGGCTTGTATCATCATCTTCTTCATTGCTTTTAATAAGTTCGAGATAGTCTTGCAGTACATCATCGAGTACGCGGTCTATTTGCAGGAAACTCATGTTTTTGTGTTTTTCGCTACCAAATAACAGGTAGTGGTTGAATTGAATAGTATCAATTTCCGGTGCATTTGATGTAAGCAGGGGGGAGCTCATGGCATCGAGGGCAAAGGAACGGCTTTTACCAAGAAAGCCTTTAATTCCTTTGCTGAGGTTAATCATTTGCTCATCGACTAGTCCATCGAGAATCAGTTGGTTGACCGTGGCAATTATTTGATCTTGATGGCGAAACAGGTGCTCTGCATTATGATTCTCTTTAGGAGTCCCAAAATTCCGCTTGTGTGGTTCCTGTGTGGTTTGTTTGGATTTATTGATGCGGGCTGCAACGCAGTTTGCAACCTCAGAATGAATGAACTTTATGAGGGAAACATAGAGTAGGTCTATAAGTTGTGGCTCACCACTACTCTTGGCCTTGCGCAAGGTGTCCTGGTGTATGGTTAGAAATGATTTCTTTAGTGCTGCGGGCAAAACGTTTGTTAGCTGTTGTCTTAATTTTTGCGGATTAAAGTTATCGCTTACACGGTTTACTAGCCGTTGCGCAACAGTGCTGATGTTGCGGCAAAACTCTGGACTAAGCTGTACATCGATGTGGATGTTGTCGACACCTCTCGGCAGAGGGGAAAAATCCAGTTTAGCCGGTGTTGAATTGAGAAGTCCGATCTTGCTGTGAATTCTTGTGGCACCAAATAGAAAAACGTATATAAGAAGGATAAAGCCACTTATTAGTGAAAATTCAGCAATGCCAGCCTTGAGGGTAAATGCATCGTAAAAACGGAACTCCAGGCTGCTTTGAACACTACCTCTGAGGATGTAGTCGAAGATATGAGAGATGATGCCGCCACTGGCCAATTGTAGGCCGAGCACAGTGCGCAATGAGATAAAGTGAAATAGAGTATTCCAGCGACTAGCAAAAAGCAGAATGGTGAGCAGCCCCCCTGCAAGCATCCAGGAGGTTCCATTAAGCATAGCTGCATTGATCTGTTGAGCCGTAATGGCACTACTTTGGAGTACTTCGAGGGCGACTCCTCCCTGTACAAAGTTAATGTTCTCACTCAGTGGGCGGAACTGGAGGGCAATTTTTGCAAGTTGATCGAGCAGGATAACGGCAACAGATATCCAGATGAATCTCATTGGTTATTTCATCCCCGTGTTTTGTACAGCACGATTTCTATATTTTTAGTGATTTTAGCTCATCAATAGGTGAGGGGATAGCGTACTGTTGAGCCTGCCTTCCGTGGCAATAGGTAACTAAATGCCGCTGTTGTGGACGCTATCGATCACTGTTGTCGCTGTATCAGCCAGTGCCAGGCGTTCGGCTTCATTCAGGTTCGCCTGCAGCACCTGCTCCACGCCGCCAGCACCAATCACTACGGGTACACCGAGGAAATAACCGGTCACGCCGTACTCCCCCTCACACAGAGCGGAGGAGGAGATCACCCGTTTCTTGTCGCCAAGGTAGGCCTCTACCATCTCCATGATGGAGCCGGCAGAGCTGATGAAGGCGCTGCCGTTGCCCAGCAGCTGTACGATCTCGGTACCCGCCTCTTTGGTGCGGGCGACAACGTGGGCGATCTGCTCTGCGTTGAGCAGGTCGGTGATGGCGATACCGGCAATGCTGGCGGTGCTCACCAGCGGCACCATGGTGGGGCCGTGGCCGCCGATCACCATGCAGGAGACATCCTTGACCGAAAGTCCGGTCTCCTCGGCGATAAAGCTCTGAAAGCGGCCGGTATCCAGCGCCCCGGAGAGTCCGACCACCTGCTGTTTGGGGAAGCCGGAAACCTTGTGAAAGACATAGGTCATGGTATCGACCGGATTGGTGGCGACGATGATGAAGGCTTCGGGACAGTGGGTCTTAATCTGCTCGGCGACACCTTTAATGATATCGACATTGATGTGCAGCAGGTCTTCGCGCGACATATTGGGCTTACGCGCTACCCCGGCGGTGACGATGATGACATCTGAGTCGGCGATATCGGCATAGTTGCTGCTGACGCTCAGTTTAACGTCGCTGCCGATGTGCGGGCGCAGCTGGTCGATATCGAGGGTCTTGCCCTTAACCGGGTCGAGGTAATCAGGCAGATCGACAATCACCACATCGCCCAGCTCTTTCTGGGTAGTCATCAGGGCGATAATGGTGCCGATCTGGCCGCCGCCTATGACGGCGATCTTTTTTCTTTGCATTCGTTCTCTCCGGACGACTTCCCGGAACCCGCTACAGGCAGGCTTATAGTCGTCTCTGTTGTTTCACTGCTTGTAATTTTACCAGCCTTATCGCAGCTGCTGACCTTGCAGGCACCGCATCCTGGCTGGTAGTCGCCCTTGTCAGGGTCGACCCGCTTGAGCCATAGCTGGAGCTTAATCCAGACTCCGCAGAGCAGGGTGATGCCGACAAGTGCTAAAAGATATTTCATTACAGAAATCTGTATTTCTCGAAGGCGATACCTTACGTGGAACTGAACAATCCGGCAAATCCCATAAAGGCCATGGAGAGGATGCCGGAGATGATGAGGTTAAAGGCGGTGCCGCGCACCAGCGCCGGGACGTTGCCGATCTCCGCCTCTTCGCGCATCCCTGCCATCAGCACCATTGCCAGGGTAAAGCCGGCACCGGCGCCCAGGGCGAAGATGAGACCCTCGCCCAGGCCATAGCCGCGGTTGGTGGCGAAGATCGCCAGGCCGAGAATGGCGCAGTTGGTGGTGATCAGCGGCAGGAAGATCCCCAGTGACTGGAACAGCGCCGGGCTGAGCTTCTTGATTGCCATCTCGATGAACTGCACGGTGGAGGCGATCACCACGATAAAGCTGATCAGGCGCAGGTAGGGCGCGTGGGTTAGCACATAGGTGTTGAGAAACCAGGAGCAGAGTGCGGTGATGATCAGCACGAAGGTGGTGGCCAGCCCTAGGCGGAACGAGGTCTCCAGCTTGCCGGAGACGCCGAGGAAGGGGCAGAGGCCGAGGAAGTAGGCCAGTACGAAATTGTTGACCAGCAGCGCGGAGATAAAGATCCAGACTAGATCATTCATGAGGCCTTACTCCTCTCGGCTTCGGCCACCTGGGCGACAAACGCCTGCTTGCGCTCGGTCATCCAGTTAAAGAGGAGTAACAGCAGGCCGAGGGTGATGAAGCCACCGGGCGGCAGGATCATGATCACCCAGGGCTCGAAGTTATCACCGAACAGGGAGATGCCGAACAGCTTGCCCTCGCCAAGGATCTCGCGCACGGAGCCCAGTGCGAACATCGCCAGTAGGAAGCCCGCCGCCATGCCGATGGCGTCCATTATCGCGAACTTGACCGTATTCTTCGAGGCGAAGGCCTCCTGGCGGCCCAGGATCAGGCAGTTGGCGACGATCAGCGGGATGAATGCCCCCAGCTCCTTGTGGATCGCCGGTACCATCGCCAGCAGCACATAATCGACCACAGTGACGAAGGTGGCGATGATCACGATATAGACCGAAATTCGCACCTGCTTGGGGATCCATTGTTTCAACGAGGAGACCAGGAAGCTGGAGCCAACCAGTACGAAGAAGGTGGCCAGTCCCATAGCGATGGCGTTAATCGCCGAGTTGGTGACGGCCAGCATCGGGCACATGCCCAGTACTTGTACAAAGACCGGGTTGTCGCGCCACAGACCTTTAATCATCTCCTCATAGGCGGTGTGTTTGGAACTCGCCATGACTATTTCTCGCTCTCTGGTTGAACAATCGCCAGCCGGGGTTCGGCACCGGGGCGCGGCAGTCGCTTATCCCAAACCGCATGACCCTCATTGATAATCCGCACCACCGCCTTGGAGGAGATGGTGGCGCCAGTGATGGCATCGATCTCATTGGGGGCCGACTTGGTGCCCTTCTTCATGGTGACGATCTGCGGGTCTATTGCCAAATCGTCGAAGTTGGCGACAAAGACCGCATCCTTGTAGATCTTGTCACCCAGTCCAGGGGTCTCGCGGGACTCCAGGATCCACATACCGACCACCTTACGCTCCGCAGGCTGGTAGCCGTAGAGTACGCGAATCGTGTCCTGGAAGCCGGGGCCGGCACTGGCAATGGCGTAGCCGACGAAGTTGCCCTTATCGTCATAGCCGCCGTAGATGGTGTCCTCATCATCCTTCTGCTCAGCGGGGGCAACTACCAGCTCCTCGCCATCGAAGCGCAGCTTTTGCATCTGGCTCACGCCTGGCAGCACGCGGAACACCGCCTCACGCAGCTCGCGTGCCTTGTTCTCGGCGATGGTATCGAAGGTGGCTAGATAGACCGCGATGATGATGATGCCGGAGAGAAAACCGGCAATGCTCAGTGCCGCCACCAGGGTGGTGGAGCTGGGCTCTTTTTCCTGAATAGGGAGTTGGGTACTCATTTTGCGCTCCCTTTACCTTGTGATCGTCCAAAGACTCGTGGTTGGGTCCAACGGTCGATCAGCGGGGTGGCGGCATTCATCAGCAGGATGGCGTACATCATCCCCTCGGGGAAGCCGCCAAAGACGCGAATCAGTACCACGAGGAAGCCGACACCGATGGCGAAGATCCAGGCACCCTTGGGGGTGACAGGTGAGGTGACCGGGTCGGTCGCCATGAATAGCGCCCCCAGCAGCATACCGCCGGAGAAGAGGGTGAAGAGTGCTGAGGGGTACTTCTCCGCATCGACGGCATAGAGAATGGCGGAGAAGGCAGCAGCGGTGGCAAAGATACCGACCGGGATACGCCAGTCGAGGTCACGACGCAGGAACAGGTAGATGCCACCTAGCAATAATAGAAGTGCGCTGGTCTCACCCAGCGAACCGGAGGTGTTGCCGATCAGCAGGTCCATCAACGGTGTCGCGGTCTGCTCGAACTTCATCTGCCCCAGCGGGGTGGCGGCAGAGAGGGTGTCGATGACGGGGGCCTGCATAAAGGGTGTTGCCAGGTTGCTGGCGTGTACCGTGAAGAATTCGACCGGTCCCGACTGCACTGTCCAGGTGGTCATCGCGATGGGGAAGGTAGCGAGCAGGAAGGCACGGCCTACCAGTGCGGGGTTGAAGATGTTGCTGCCGAGTCCGCCCCAGATCAGTTTGCCGATGCCGATGGCGACGGCACCGCCGATAAAGGCCATCCACAGCGGCAGGGCCGGGGGCAGGGTGAGGCCGAGCAGCAGGCCGGTGAGGGCCGCGCTGTTGTCACGCAGGGTGATGGCACGCTCTTCCTTGGGCGTGAAGGCCCACTCGGTGAGAACGGCACCGGCAATCGAGGCGAGTAGCACTAGCAGGGCGGCGAGGCCGAAGAACCAGAGTCCAGCTAGGGTGGCGGGCAGCAGGGCGATCCAGACATCGCGCATCGCCGCCGGGGTGGTCATTCCCTGGCGTAGTAATGGGGCCGATTGAAGTAAAAGGTGTGGGTCTTTACGCTTCATTAACTTTCGCTTCTCGCCTTTTGTTGTCGCAGGTCATCCTTGGCGGCACGGATATGTTGCACGATGGGAATGCTGGAGGGGCAGGCGAAGGTGCAGGCACCACACTCCACGCAGTCCATCAGGTTGTAATCGTCACGCATCTCCTCGAACAGGCGCGCCTTGCCCAGCTTAGCCAGCCGCGAGGGATTGAGAAAGTAGGGACAGGCCTCGAGGCAGCGGCCGCAGCGGATGCAGGGATACTCCTGAGGACGCCCGGTCTCCTGCTCGGTAAAGGCAAGGATACCGGAGCTGCCCTTGAGAATGGGGGCATCGAGGTCGGCGATCGGCATGCCCATCATCGGCCCGCCCATAATGACTTCTCTGGTGCTCTCCTTGAGGCCACCGCAGAAGCGCAGCACCTCACGGATAGGCGTGCCCAACGGCACGATAAGGTTTGCCGGCTCGGTCACGCCGGGACCGGAGACGGTAACGATGCGTTCTATCAATGGCATGCCGCTATCGAAGTAATCGGCGATGGCGACCACGGTACCGACATTATTCACCGCCACGCCGATATCGCGGGGCAGGGCACCGGCGGGTACCTCTTTATCGTAGACGGCCTTGATTAGCATCTTCTCAGCACCCTGCGGGTATTTCACCGGCAGTGCCATGATGTCGATGGGTCGCTCGCCGATATGCTGTTTGAGGATGTCGATGGCGTCGGGTTTGTTCATCTCCACACCGATGGTGGCGTGTTTCGCCCCCAGCTTCTGGCGCACGATCTCGGTGCCGTGGATAACCGTCTCGGCACGCTCCACCATCAGGCGGTGGTCGTTGGTCAGATAAGGCTCGCACTCGGCACCGTTGACCAGCAGGTTCTCGATCTGCTGCCCCTCGGGGATCGAATATTTCACATGGCTGGGGAAGGCCGCGCCGCCCATGCCGACGATTCCCGCCTGCTGCACCTGCTCGATGAACTGCTCGGTGCTGAGGGCCTGCCAGTCGATGGAGGGCTTCGGCGGCAGCTGCTGGGTGGCGTAGGGATCGGCCTCGATCTCGATGGCGGGCTTGAAGTTGCCATCGATGTAACGGTGCGGGCCGATATCACTCACGGTGCCGGTGACCGGGCTGTGCAGGGCGGTTGAGATAAAGCCGCCTGCCTCGGCGATCAACTCGCCACGACGAACCCGCTGGCCTACTTCAACCACCGGTTTGGCCGGGGCACCGATGTGCTGGCCCAGCGGCATCACATAGCGTGAGACAAAGGGGACACGCTGGATCGACAGATCGGCGGTCTGATCCTTATGATGTTTTGGGTGAACACCATGATCAAATGATTTATTAATCAGTGAGATAGGAAACATAGTTAATGCTTTTCCTATATCAATTCTGGCCGCTGGAATAGCCAGCGATACCCATCAGGCGTTGCGTGATCTGCTCGTGGGTTTGGGCGGCCATTCCCTGTTCCAGGGCGCGCAGCTTCTCCTCATACTCGGCGCGCAGGGCGTCGAGCTCCGCCTGGTGGCTGGCAGCCAGATTGGCCTTCGCCTCTTCTTCAACCCGTATGGTGAAGGGGGTGACGTGTCCGGCCAGCTCCTGCAGGGTGCGCCAGCCGTGGGCCAGCTGCTCGGTCGCTGCCGCCAGGGCCGGGTCGACACGGAGGCGCTGGCTGTTGCCCTCGCTATCGTTGACCGCGATGTAGGGGCTCTTGCCCTCACGCTTGTCGGCCTCCAGTGCCAGCCATGCCAGCAGCTCGGTCGGGGCCGGGGCATCGTCCGCCAGTGGCTTGAGGCGCGGGGCGAAACGCTGCTGTCCCAGTGCCCAGTGGGCGGGGGTGATGGTGACGCCATCCTGCTCGTACCAGTCGCCCTTTAGCGAGGGGTTGCCCTCAAGGCTGAGACGGGAACCGAAGACCCCTTCACTGTCTGGCGAGTAACGGAACAGTGGCTGGCTGCGACTGAGGATCGCATTCTCGGCCTGTTGCAGGGTCTCGGTGGGGGGAAAGCCGTGACGCTCAGGGCTGGGCACATTGACGCTAATCAGGGCCGGGCCGCCAAACTTCATCCCCTCACGTACCGACTCGCGCAGATGCTCGGGGGCGGCGATGGAGGATTGCGCTACAAAGGCCTTACGCTGCGCCAACGCCATCATGCCGAGGTTACCGCGGCTATCGCGACTGGCATTGAGTTTGACCGTGGTATTGCTGTCGCCGAGGCCCAGATCGAGCTCATTCAGAACCAGGATCTTTACCGGCAGCTCGCTATTGAGCAGCCAGGCCAGCTGGGCAAAGCCTTCACCGCCGAGACTCTCGTCGTTACCGATAAGGATCATCGGCGGGCAGATCTGGCGCTCTTCTTCGGTGAGGTCGTTCCAGTTCAGGGTTTCGAAGTCGGAGGCCTTAGATTTTGGATCCAGCAGGGCACGGGCCTGACGCAGCAGGCGAACCGATTCGACCGTCTCCTGTAGCTGACCTGTAAGCAGACCAGCGGCGATCTGCGGGGCATCGCCACTCATGTCAAGCACCACGGGGGCCTGAAACGGGTTGTGGGGGAAGGCACCGGCCCAGGCGGCGGCCGAGCCGGGGGCGACAGTGATGCCGTAGCGGGAACGGCCCAGGCCGTGCTCGCCCTCGGCCAGTTGCCAGTGCAGCTCGCTCAGCTTTTGCGCCAGTTCGACCAGTTGTTTCATCTCGTGGGCATCGACCCCTGCGCCTTCTATCGACTCATCACCGAGAATGGCATTGATCCCGGTCTCACGGCTGTGGACCGATTTAAGGCTGGCGGCAAGACGTTCCAGATCTTCGGTAGGCAGGGCATCGGCCAGGGTGTCGCGAATGCGCTGGTTGATGCTCTGCTGGGCATCGCTGATCTCGCGAATAAAGCGGTGCAGCAGCGGCTGTTGCTGATATTCAGTGGCGGCAAGTACCTGACGCACGGCGATCTTCTCACCGGAACCGGCCTCGGCACCGTCGCCGCCGGAGAGGGCGAAGGCGCAGTGGCGCGACATCATGATCGCCGCCATCGGCCCCACCTCGGGCAGCCTGGCGACGCGCTCGATGGTGGCCGAGTCGGTGTCCGGGGTCTGCTGCCACAGCTGCCACTGGCTGCGTGACTCAGCGACGTTCTCGGCAGTTTGCGGCTGCATCGTCAGCGCCTCGTCACCACACACCTCGACGCAGAGGCCGCAGGCCTTGCAGCTGTCGGGGTTGATGGCAAGCGAGAGCAGCTCACCGCTGTCCTTCTGCGCCTTCTCGGCCAGCTCGAACAGGGTGGGGGTGATGCTGAGGGGGAGGGGCGCGAGCGCCTCCTTCACCTTGGCGAGGTCAGCCTCTACCGCCTGACGACGCTCTTCAGCCAAAGGCGCTTTTTCATTGACCCAGTCGTAGGCCTGTTGCAACAGCTCGTCGGTGGCAAGGCCCTCGGCCTCACCCTTGCGCGCCATTCCGGCGATGCGTTGCGCCAGCTTGGAGCCGATCTGGCTCAGGGCGTTGGCGGAGGTGATGCGAATGCCGCTGTCGATCAGTTTCTTCGGACTGAGGGCCACCGCGCCGATGGCACTGTCGGGGCAGGCGGCCCAGCACTTGCCGCAGCCGCTACAGTTGTCGGCATCGAATACCGGCAGTGCGGAGCGCGACGGGCTGTGGTCCTTAAAGGTGGCGGAGAGGGGCGGCATTGTGCCGCTCGCCATGCAGGGATCGGCGGTGAGCGAGTCGCTGTCACCATTACGGTAGAGCACACCGACCTGATCCCAGAAACGGGGCAGGCTGTCGTAGCCTTCGCGATCACCACCCAGGTGGCGTACTGCCAGCGGCGCCTCGTCGCTCCAGCCTTTCGAGGTGGTAGCGGCTTCGGAGGAAAGCTTGTCGGTATCGATATGGGTGACCGACTCCATGCCGGACTCGAAGGCGGCCATCAAAGCAGTGCGCTCATCGTCGCTGAGGTGGCTGAAGCTCTCCTCACGGGTGTTCACGATGCGACGGGGCTTGAGGTTGATGGTGCTGTTCTCCAGCAGCATGCCGATGAGGGCACCCAGTTGTGCCTCCTGAAGGTGGTCTGTATCAATACTCAGGCTGTAGACATTAATCTGTTTTTGCTTAACAGAGGCCCGTAACGCGGCAGGAATATGGTCGCCGAGCAGCAGCAGGCTGCCACCCTGAGCGAGATTGGATACGGGATCGATATTCGGATGGTTGGCATCGCCACTGAGGATCGCCACATTGGCCATCACCTCGTCACCGCCATCAAGCAGTGCATTAAGCGAATGACTGAAACGATCCACACGGGCGACGCCCCAACGCTCCCA
Organism: Pseudomonadota bacterium; assembly: GCA_039714395.1. Classification (GTDB taxonomy): domain Bacteria; phylum Pseudomonadota; class Gammaproteobacteria; order Thiohalomonadales; family Thiohalomonadaceae; genus JAPHSX01. Next base: position 40,571 of record JBDLJH010000020.1, read on the forward strand.
GCTTATCGCCGGACGGCTGCGCACACTGCCGCCGAGCAGCTGGTGCAGGAAGCAGGCGGCTTCAACCGCCAGCGCCTCGCCCGGCTCACCGGCCAGGTGGTGGACGGCGACACTTAGCTCATCTTTGGCTGGTGCTGCCGCGGCCTCTTTGCCGCGTAGCCCCAGTTCAGCGATCTCAGGGTAGTGACGGCGCAGGGTGTCGAGCATCACCTGACGCTTGGGCTGGATGGAGTCGGCACGGTGGAAGTCGAGGCCGAGATAGTGGCGTGGTGCAGAGTTTTCGCTCATGCCTTTGCCGAGGGCGATCAGATCGGAGGTACGCAGCGGTAGACCGCCAATGCCATAAACGGTTGAGATGAGGTGTGGGCGCTCTGCATCGCTGAGGGGATATAGGGTGGCGCGTAGTTCACGCATCAGCGGGCTGTCAGTGGCGAGCGGGGTATCACTGCGCTCCAGCACGGTCACTGCGCGTTTGCCTCGCATCAGCTCTAGCAGCTGTGCAGCGGGCAGGGGACGCAGACCGTGCAGGCCGACCACACCGATCTTTGTCTTATGCTTGTTGCGTAGCTCATCACTAACGCTGATAGCGGTCTCAATCGCTGCGCCCTGGGCTACCAATAGCAGCTTCGATTTTTCGACATTGTGCTGGGTGATCGCGCTGTAGTTCCGTCCGGTAAGACGGGCAAACTCGCTGAAGGCCTCATCGAGAATCTCAGTAAGAGCCGCGGCGAAGAAGGGAGCCTGCGCCGCGCTGCCGAGAGCAAAGCTCTCTCTCCCCTGCAAGGCACCACTGAGGACCGGCGCATCCAGGTCGTGCCACTTCGGTACACGACGGCGAGACTCGCCAAAGAGTAATTTGTGGGCGCTACTGGCGACCTCGATGGTCTCATCGCTGTCGCCGATAAACTTGCTGGCGAGCTGTGGCGAGGGGAGTTTCACCTGCTGGGCGGCCTGTGCGGTCTGCTCACCATCCATTACCACGATGCCGGGGATCAGGCTTTGCTCGGCGACGCGACGGGCGATCTGGGTGAAGTCGACCGCCTGCTGTACGTTCATCGCATGCAGCACAAAGCAGCCGCTTTCGCCGCTCAGGTGCAGGGTCTCATGACCGCTACCGAGGGCGGCACCCTGTGCGGCGAGGGTGCGGTTGGAGAGATGCACTACCAGTGGCAGGTGACGTCCAGCGGCGTTGATCAGCAGATCCTGGGCTCCAGCCAGCTCCTGGCTGTTGAGAAAGGCGGTGGCACGCTGGCCGCTCATGGCAAGACCGATGGCAGCGGCAAGGGCACCGCGGCCACTCTCGGTATCGACACTGCCGAGCTGACTGCCGAACATATTCTTCTGGTTACGTTGTTGCTCCGCCTGCCAGGCGGTATTGGCTCCGTTGCCGCTCAAGGCTGCGCTGTCGGCAATGGCGGCCTCGGCGATGGCGACGGCGGTATTACCGTCGAGCACGGTCTCGACGCCATCGGGCAGTTGTCCTGCCAGTTCCGGGGAGCCGAAGAAACGGCTATAGAGTTTGATCGCGGTTTCAGTGAAGCTGGGCATAGCGGTTCTCGCTTGGCGATTCTTCTTCAACAAACTGTCCACCCTCAAGCCACTGTATCGCGTCGGTGGGGCAGCGCGAGGTGGCCTTGGGGGTGACAGGCAGGCCGCTTTCGTAGTGAATCAGCGGCAGTTCATTCTTCATCTCAATCAGGCCGGGGGCGGCATCGGCGGCACATTTGGCGCAACCGTCGCAGCCGACCGAGCAGAGCACCGTTACCGACTCACCGGCCAGCGGGGTGTTGCACTGCACGTAGAGCTTCTGGCTCAGGGGCAGCAGCTCAAACAGGTCTTTGGGGCAGGCTTCGACGCAGTCGCCACAGGCGGTGCATTTGTCGATATCCACTACCGGCAGGCCGTTGCTGTTCATGTAGATGGCATCGAAGTCGCAGACAACCTCGCAGTCGGCCAGTCCGAGGCAGCCCCATGAGCAGCCCTTGCCGCCGCCGGAGATCACCGCCGCGGCGCGGCAGCTCTCAAAGCCATCGTACTCGGCGATCTGGAAGGCCTCGGCCTTGCCACCGGCACAGCGCAGGCGCGCCACGCGCTTTTCTGCCTCACCGGCATCGACCCCGAGGTAGTCGGCGATCTCATCCACATCGTCTTCACTGGCGACGGTGCAGGCGCTCACCTGTACCTCACCGACGACCAACTTCTGCGCAAAGGGCAGGCAACCGGGCTCACCGCAGGCACCGCAATTGGTGCCGGGCAGCAGCTCCTCGGTGTGGGCGAGGCGGGGGTCTTCTTCGACCTTGAGCAGCTTGTAGGCGACCGCCAGGATGATGCCGAAGAAGAGTCCGAGGCCGGTCATGATCGCCGGGGCTGTGAGAAACTCGCTCATTTAGTTAAACGGTGCCGCACGCTCTTTCAACTCATCCAGCCCTGACTCGCTGGCATCCCACGGTTGACCGGGGTGGATGCACTTGGAGGGGCAGATTTCCGCCGCCTCGACCATCTGCTTGTAGGTGCCGGAGCTGAGGTCACCGAGTACCGCCTGATTGGTGTCGTCGTAGAGGAACATAATCGGGTTGATCTCAAGGCAGTCGTTGCAGGTGGTGCAGAGCGGGGTGTCGATCCACGGATCCTCCACCAGTACCTCTTCTTCCTCCTCCTCGACGGGGGCCTCTTCGACCACCTCTTCCTCTGCTGCAGCCGCTGGAGCCGTGGTGCTGGCAGCAAAGGCGGGGCGGGGCGCACCGGAGGTAAAGTCCATACCCAGCAGCACGTCGGTCAGCTTACCCATTACCTCACCGGCGGCCTCGGCACGAACGTTGGCCAGTTCGGCTTCGAACTGCGCCTGTAGCTCTGCCTTCTCGGCGGCGGCCTGGGCCTCGACCTCGGCACGGGTGGCAGCGATGGCGTTGTCGATGTGCTTGTTACGCACCCCAGCCATCTCCTGCAGGGTGTGCCAGAAGTTGAGGCGGTCGCGACAGGCCTGAATCAGGGCGCGGGAGATCACCACACGGTGCAGTACATTGCCGCTGCCAACACCCCAGATGAAGGGAACGTGTTGATGTACGCGCTCTTCGGGCAGTTGCAGGAACTCGGCGACTGGCACCAGCGCATCGGTATCGCACTCGTTGGGTACCACGGCGAAGTGGTGGTGCAGGCGCGGAATTAGCAATGCATAGTCGGCGAAGGTAAAGGCTAGCTCCTGAACGACATTGATACCGGTATCATCCAGATACTCAAACATGTGCAGCGGCCAGTCGTTTTCCGGTTGCGGATTGCCGCTAAAGTCCATGCGATCGGCAAAGGCGTCACCCGCCGCGGGATTGATGCTAAAGGCGGGGTGGACACGGCCTTCGAGCGCGGCACCGGCGACCAGCCAGGCGTTGAGTCCCATGTCCTGTCCGGTGGGACGTAGGCCGATGTTGATCAGGTGCAGGCTGGTGCGTGTGGCATCGAGTGCAGAGCCGAAGCGCTCCAGCAGGTTGATGTGGCGTGCAGCCGAGGCCTGCGAGACCACCGCCTGACGGTGTGCAATACCCAGATAGCCCAGCTCGGTACGGTAGTTCTGGAACGGGTCTTCGTCACTGCTGGCCGCTGGGTTGTTGTGCGCCTGTACCCGCACGAAAATCTGTACCGGACGCCCGGAGCTGAGCAGTTTGGAGAAGGAGTTCATGCCGTCGTTGGCGACGTGGTTGGCCGACTCCAGCGCGATAACGGCAGGAACCAGCAGCAACTCTTCGCGGGAGAAGGCCTCCCAGTCGAAGTTGGCGAAGAAGGGATCGTGGATCGCCGCATCGTAGATGGCGTTGATCTCCAGCCGGGCGATACGGTTGGCGGCGAAGACCCTGGCCAGACGCTGTGCCTCCTCGTCGAAGTGGCGGGTCGCCGCAGCGCAGGGATCGGCCTCATCGATAGACTCAAAGCCCTCGGTGCTGCTTAGCCACTCGCCCTCCAGCGGACCGTTGTGGATGAAGCGCACCAGAGTGTTGCTGTGCTGGTACTCTTCAAGGGCCTGAAGCGCCGACTCAATACGCTTGCGACGCTCCTCGGACATGGCGACGGAGCCCTGCGACTTGGTACCCATCACCCTGGAGAGGACGCTGGTGTCGATGAGGCTGGAGCCGCCGCCCATGCTGCCGGAGAGGGTCTCGGGCTTCTTCGCCTCATCGGATTGACTGTGAGCCACATCGAGCAGGATCTTCAGCTCGCGGATGTGCTCCTCAATCTCGGCGCGGAAGCCAGCATGGCGCGGGATCACCCGGCTGCGAATGCTATGCACCAGCAGATGGATCGCCGGGTAGCGACCATAGGCCAGCAGATAACCGTTGCCTGGCAGCGCGGCCAGCATCTTGTCGATGTCATCCTGTAGCCGGGTGTTGTTCTGCTTGTCCAGGCTCAGGTGCTTGACCATCGCCTCGGTGGCGTCCTTCACCAGGGCCGTGGCGGATACCGGGCCTTCCACATTAACCAGCTTCTGGCGCAGCTCGCGCTCCAGCCACGGCAGGTTGTCCTTGAGAATGCGTGCAGAGTCACCACCCGGTGCAAAGCTGGCGACGGTCTCGCCTAGTACCTCGGCAATCGGTTTGGCCTGTTGCTCCGGGTTCGGGTTGGCCTCACTTTGCGCCGCATCGAAGAGGAACAGGGGATAGTCGTAACGCAGGCGCGAAACATCACGATAAGGCTCAAGCAGGGCGGGGAGGAAGTCGCTGCCGACACGCTGTACCGCATCACGCACGCTCGGGTTACCGAGGTGGAAGTGACGCAGCGTATGCATGATCTGCTGGGTGGCTTCGGAATCCTTAACCGCAGGCGGGATCACCGGCAGGGAAGGTCCGCCTTGTGTCTTATTCGCTGAAGTGGCTGTCATGATGCTCTTTTTCTTTAATCGGTGGTACGACTGTCACCACCCGAAAATGGGTGGTAACTCAGGGCATATTAGATGGCGAAGGAGTCCATCGCCTTATTGATGGCGGTGATCTTCTCTTCGTCACTCTTGCCAAGGTCTCTGGCCGAGATATCCTCGTAGACCACGGCGTCGGGGTCGTGGTAGAGCAGACCCAGCGGCAGATGCTCGTCATCCTTGGCAAACTTCATCGCACCAAGCCAGTCGCTCGGGTCGTGCTGCTCAACCTGGCTGAAGACACGCTTTACCGAGTCGTCCAGTTTGATGCCGTTCTCGTGCTCCAGCAGGACGAACTTGTTCGGGTTGTCCTGTAGCGGCTTGCAGAAGGACTCGGAGAAGACCGGGCAACGCTGCAGGATACGCACGAAGCTGGTACCGCGGTGGGCATGGGCCGCCTTGAGTGTTTCGAACAACAGCGGTGGGTTCCAGTCGACGACCTGCGCCACAAACGAGACATTGGTAATGCCCAGGGTCACGGTCAGTGGATTCAGCGCAGGCAGCGGCGCACCCTTGGGGTGGGTGCTGGTGGTCATGCCGGTGGGGCTGGTGGGCGAGGTCTGGTTTTTGGTCAGACCGTAGATGGCGTTATCAAACACCAGTACCACCATATCCATGTTGTAGCGAACAGAGTGCAGCCAGGGGCCGGCACCGATAGAGAAGCAGTCACCGTCGCCGGTAGCGACCCACACATCCAGCTCGGGGCGGTGGGCCTTGATGCCGTTGGCCAGCGGCAGGGCACGACCGTGCAGGCCGTGCAGGCCGTAGGTGCCCATGTAGTGGGGCAGGCGGCTGGAACAGCCGATGCCGGAGACCGCCACGCTATTCTCGGGTGGGATTTGTGCGTCACGCAGCACGCGGTGCACGGTGTTCAGGACGGCGAAGTCACCGCAGCCGGGGCACCAACGCGCCTCGCCACCGGAGTAGTCACCAAGGGTAAAGTAGCGCTCGAAGACATCGAGCGACCAGTCAGCTTTAATACCAAACATTTGATCGTCTCCTTAGGCTTTTACGGCTTCGAGTTTTTCGCCAATCACTTCAACCAGTTCGCCGGGTTGTAGTGGGTGGCCGTAAACCATCGACCAGCAATCCACATCGACCAGGGTCTGCATACGCAGTACATTGGCCAGCTGTGCGCGGCGGCGGTTCTCTTCAGTAATCTGCGGTGCTCCGATCTCATCGGAGTAGTTAACCTCGATGGTCATCACCTTCTTGAAGCGGGAGAAGATCTCAGTCAGCCCCGGCTCCAGCGGTGAGAGGAAGCGCAGGTGGATGCAGGATACTTTGGCACCGGTGGCGCGCTGGATATCGACCGCCTCTTCGATGGCTCCCATGGTGGAGCCCCAGCCGACGATCAGCAGATCGCCTTCCTCGTCGCCGTGAATGGTCGGCGGCTTGAGGGTGCTTTGCAGGGTCGCCAGCTTACGGCTGCGGTGCTGCATGGTGGTCTGGTTGGTCTCAGAGTCGTAGGCCACCTTGGAGCGGTTGGTGTGGCTCAGGCCGGTCAGTACATACATGCCGTTGGGCTGACCGGGGATCGGGCGTTGCGACAATCCGGTGTTCTCATCCCAGTCGTAGGCGGGGATGTTTTTGTCCCACTCGGACTGGTCAATCGGATCGGCCAGCCACTCTTCCTGCAACTCGGGGCGCGGCCAGGGCTGCACACCGGTGGCCAGATTGGCGTCGGTAAGGACGACGACCGGGCCACGGAAGGCCTCGGCCAGTTTGCGAGCGGTGATCACAAAGTGGAAGCACTCCTCAATGGTGGCCGCCGCCATGATGATCTTGGGGGCATCGCCCGGCATGCCGAACAGGGTGGAGAGCAGGTCGCCCTGTTCAATCTTGGTCGGCAGACCGGTGGAGGGGCCGCCACGCTGTACATCGACCACCACCAGTGGAATCTCACCCATGATGGCGAGGCCCATCAGCTCGGTTTTCAGTGCCATACCGGGACCGGAGGTGATGGTACAGGCGGTCTTGCCAGCGTAGGAGGAGCCGATGGCAAAGCCCATCGCGGCGATCTCATCCTCGGCCTGGTGGACAAAGCCACCGACCTGGTCGTAGACCTCAGCGATGTAGTGCGAGGCAGAGGTGGCCGGGGTAATCGGGTACATGGAGACCATGTCCATGCCGGAGGCCATTACGCCGAGACCAATTGCGGTGTTGCCGTTGCACACCATCATCTTGGTGTCGTCGCCCTCTTTTTTATAGCCTGGGATCTCGTAGAGATACTCCACGTTATCGGCGGCGAACTGGTAGCCGGCATTGAACAGCTCCTGGTTCGGCTTGATCACCTTTTCACCCTTGTGGGCGAAGGTGTTGTGGATCTCGGCCAGACCCTTCTCTGGGTCGCGGCTGTAGATGCGGCTCAGCATGCCGAGAACAAACATGTTCTTACCCTTGCGGGCATTATCGACAATCTTCAGACACTCACGCTCGAAGTTCAGCTCGTGGACGATCAGGCCGTTCTCGCGGAACTCCTTCACCGCCTTGGCGTAGGACTCGCGAATCTCCTCCTGCGGATCATCGGCCCACTTGCTCTCCAGCAGCACCACGGTGCCATCTTTATAAGCGCCATTGGCGATACGCGAGTAGAGCACCTGCTCGTTGAAGGCGACCACCAGGTCGGCCTCATTACCCATATTAGTGGTGTACTTGGAACCGACACGGATGCGGTTACCCGAGGCACCGGCTGGTGAGCGGGCAGGGGGCTGGATCTCGGCGGGGATGATCTCAACGGTCCATATACCGTTGCCCATCTTGGCACCGATGACAGCGAAGGTCTGGCCACACTTCTGTGCGCCCTCACCGGAGTCACTAACGATCTCGACGATATGCTCGTCGATGACTTGAGCTTTTGTACTGTTTGACATGTGTTTTCCTATGAAACGGCTCTCACAGACACCAAATCTATTGTGCTTGTTTGTTCTATTGCGGCCACAGCGCGTATCTACGGGCGATAGGTCACGGGCGCGAGAACTTGACTTTATAAACCACACGAGGAATAAATAACACTAAATTGTTTTTATATTTAACATTTACATATGTATATACTGCATAGGTGCTTCCACAAAAGTGAATAATAGATGATACACGCAACATTGCAGCAGCTTCGCCTATTTGAGGCGGTAGCACGTCATAAGAGCTTTACTCGGGCTGCTGAAGAGGTTCATCTCTCCCAACCAGCAGTCTCTATTCAGGTCAAACGGCTGGAAGAGAATGTTGGCTTGGTACTGTTTGAGCATGTCGGCAAACGCATCACCTTGACCGAGGCGGGGCGTGAACTTTATGCCGCCAGCAAGGATGTTCTGGGGCGGCTGGCTGAGCTGGATGGTGCCATTGATTCGTTGAGCGGTGAGGTGGCAGGAACTCTCACCGTTACCGCCGTGACCTCCGCCAAATACTTCCTGCCACATCTGCTAGGGGCCTTTATTCGCAGATATCCGGATGTTGAACCCAAGCTCAAGGTTGCCAATCGCTCCAGCCTGCTGGAACGGGTGGCCGATAACGAGGACGACCTCTACGTAATGGGGCATGTGCCGGGCGATCTGGATGTGCAGGAGTTTCCCTTTCTGGAAAATGTTATTGCCGTGGTGGCTAGCCCGAATCACCCCTTGGCGAGCAAACGGAAAATAAGCCTGAAACAGCTCACCGAGGAGCGCTTTTTAGTGCGAGAGTCGGGCTCAGGTAATCGTAAGGTATTGGAGGAGTTCTTTGAGGAACAGGGGCTTAGCATCACCCCCTATATGGAACTGGGAAGTGCCGAGGCAATCAAGCAGGGGGTAATGGCCGGTCTTGGGATCTCAGCCCTGTCGCTGCACAACCTTCGCCTGGAGATCGCAGCGGGTCAGATCAAGGTGCTTAAGGTGGAGGGTTTTCCACTGCGACGGCGCTGGAATGTGATTCATCGCAAGGGAAAAAATCTCTCACCGACCGCACAGAGTTTTATCGAATTTCTGCAGACCGAGGGGCAACACCTGGTTAATGAATCGATGCAGGTGAAGATCTAAATTCACCGAAGAGTAGAGGTAGTACTAGCTCCTGCTTACCGCCTGCTCATACTCATGCATAAAGTGCTGCATTGAGCTTTGCAATACCTTCATGGCCCCGTCCAGCATGTGGCAGCGACCACTACCCGGCAACATATTATAGAGATTCATCAGCGCATCGAGGTCGGCACGACTGCCCTTGCCGGTATCGATACGGGTGAGCAGTTGTGCTGCGTAGAAGGTGCCATTCTTACAGGAGGGACACTGACCGCAGGAGGAGTGGGCAAAGAAGTTCACATACTCCGCCACGCGTTTGACGATGCCTGTACCCTCGGAGATCACGATCATCGCACCGGTACCCAGAGCAGAGTCACGCTGCTTTACCGAGTCGAAGTCCAATGAGACGTCGAGATCCTTGGGGGTGAGGATGGTATTGGAGGGGCCACCGGTAAAAACCGCCTTCAATTTTTTTTCCAGCAGCATTCCGCCGCCGTACTCATTGATCAGGGTAGCGAGCTGGGTACCCATCGGCAGCTCGTAGGCACCGGGGTAGAGTACATCACCGCTGAGGCAGTAGATCTTGGTGCCGCGGGAATCCCCCAGTCCGAGATCGCCATACCACTCGGCACCCTTGCGCAGGATATGCGAAACATTGGAGAGGGTCTCCATATTATTAATTAGCGTCGGTTTGCCAAAGACACCGGAGACGGCAGGGAAGGGAGGCTTGCCACGGGGGAAGGGGAAGTTGCCCTCTACGCTCTCAATGGCAGCGGTCTCTTCACCACCAATATAGTGACCGGAGCTGGGCCGTACTGTCAGTTCCAGCTCCTTACCCAGCGCAGTTTCAACGCGGTTAAAAAACTCCGAGTCACGCCACTGCTGTACTGCCTGCTCCACTACTGCCAGTGATTCTTTCTGATCCGGGTTGATGTAGAAAACGATGCGATTAATGCCACAGGCCAAGGCGGTAATGCAGGCCCCCTCGATCACCTGATGCGGTGCCTCCTGCAACAGGATGCGGTCCTTAAAGGTGCCAGGCTCGTCCTCATTGCCATTGCAGATGAGGTATTTGTCTTGGTCGTTGTTTTGATCGGCGACGAACTGCCACTTTCTATAGGTTGGGAAGCCGCTACCACCGAGACCGCTCAGACCAGCCTCTTGAATCGTGGGGATGATCGCAGACGTGTTCTCCAGCGCCTTACTTAATCCCTGGCCACCAATAGTGGACTTCCAGGCAGTCAGGTCGGCACCGACACGGCTATTTTCGTGGAATAGGACTTGGTTTAGTTGGCTCATGGTTAAACCTTTTTGCGCAGGTTACGGCGCAGGCCGTCATAGTCGGCATCATCATCAAATTTGGCGCAGTCGGGGAACAGCATCGGGCTCTTCAGCTCCATCGGCATATCGGAGATGGTCAGCTCACGTCGTAAACGGCTGAGATGATCGATGGAGATCTGTTTGTGTCCCTTGCCCTGGCGACGTTCGGCGGCGTGTAGACCGGAGCGACGACCAAAGCTGATGATCTCCAGCAGTGCGTTGCCCATGATGCGGTTCTTGCCGTGAATACCGCCGCTTGCCTCACCCACGCAGTAAAGACCCGGTACGGTGGTTTCACCGTTCTCATCGATATTCACACCACCATTCTGATAGTGCAGGGTAGGGTATATCAGCAGCGGAGAGGTGTGGGGATCGATACCTGCCTTTTCCCCCAGATGGAGGAGCTTGGGGAAGCGCTTCTTCAGAATGCCGGGGTTGCGCAATTCCAGCCCTGGTGTATCTAGCCATACACCCTGTGCATCGTCTCCGGCCTGAATGCCGCGTCCCTCGGCGCACTCTTTAAGAACGGCTGCGGCAACCACATCACGTGGCTTCAGTTCATCGACGAAACGCTGACCTTTACCGTTAAGCAGGTAGGTTCCAGCAGAGCGCACTCCTTCAGTGATAAGCGTACCTGCCAGGTGGTGCGGATGAGCCAGGCCGGTGGGGTGGTACTGGAAGGAGTCGAGGTCACGCAGCTTGGCACCCAAGCGATAGGCTAGCACCAGGCCGTCGCCAGTGGCTCCGAAGTGGTTTGAGGTGGGGAAGTTATTAAGGTGCATCCGACCAATACCGCCGGTAGCGATGATCACGCTTTTTGCGACCACCTGCACGTAGCGGCAATCTTTAAGGTTGGAGATAACCGCGCCGGCACAGCGACCTGATTCGCTGGTCATCAGTTCAACTGCCGGGCTGTAGTCCCATACATCGACATCGCTGTTTTGTACCGCTTCACGCAGCACCCGCATCATCTCCAGACCGGTGTAGTCACGGTAGTAGCAGACGCGGTTGGCCGAGGTGCCACCGGCGCGGCGGGTAAGCAGATCGCCAAACTCGTCCATATCGAACTGCATTCCCTGCTGGATCAGCCAGCGAATGACATCGGGGCCGTCCATCACCATTTGTGATACCAGCTTCTTCTCACCACGTTGGTGCCCCGCCTTGAGGGTATCGTCGTAGTGCATCTGCGGGGTGTCTTCTTTCTCGATGGAGGCCTGAATACCACCTTCGGCCATCACCGTGTTGCTGTCACCGAGACGTAGTTTGGTGGCGAGGATCACGCTGGCACCATTTTCAGCAGCGACCAGTGCTGCGGCGCAACCGGCACCGCCGCCACCAATCACCAGTACATCGGTCTCAACGATGGCGGCACCGGCGAGGTCTGCCTCGTCGATACGGGCATCAGCCTGCAACACATCAGCCAGCTGGCGGTGGCATTGATCGCCGCTGTTGGGGCCAACCTTAAGGGTTGTTTGGGTGTCGATGCGATAGTCGGGGTGGTAGGCGCGTAGCAGGGCATCCTTATCATCGTGCTGCTCCTGCAGGGGGCGCTCGTTGAGGGCCTGATATTCACTCAGAGCTTGCTCATAACTGATGGGATCACTGCTCATTGTCATTTTCCTCAATGGTCAGCTCGCCCTTGCGGATCTGCTCCAGGCGATTAATGAGGTTGGAGGGGCGGGAGTGGAAGTAGCCGGTAACGCGGCGGGCAAACAGGCCAACGTGGTTTGGGGCGATCTCCTCGGCACAACCGGTCATGCAGATGTTGCACATAATGCACTCGACGAACAGATCACCGGCCTCACGAAAGCGACCATTGTTGGCCAGCGCGACGCCCTTTTCCACATTGATGCCCTTGGGGCAGCCTTTGGTGCAGCCGCCGCAGTGGCGGCAGTTTTCGGCCTCGGGAAAGATGCGGTGAAATTCCGCCTGCACATCCCAGGAGTTCTTGATCTGAGAGAGCTTGTAGTGGTGGTGGGTGGGGTTGGGAAAGACCAGGAACATCACCTGCATCCCTTCCTCAACCAGAGTCTGGCAACCCAGCTCGATATTCACCCCGTTATCATCGTCACGGCGTACCAGCACCCGGCAGGAGCCACAGACACCTTCAAGACAGCCAACGCCCTTTACCCGCGGGTAACCCGCATGCCACAGGGCCTGAATAACAGAGAGCGAAGGCGGGGCCTGAATTGCCTTACCGTCGATAATGACGTTTACTATTTGTTCGGACTCACCACTCATACAGCTACCGCTACACACCTGTCTGCCTGGAAATAGGGCGTGTATTGTAGCGATAAATAGAGTTCAGTTCTCCCCCGTTGTTTCTGTCCAAACCTATCTCTTAATGAGAATGCTTGAATAGCATGGGTACCGTGCTATCATGTTAGTGTGGTTGTGTCGTTCAAAGATCGAGCTACCGAAGACATTTTTAATGGCGTCAATTCCAAACTCGCCAGAAAGAGCTGTCCTCAAAAACTCTGGTCGGTCGCAGCAAGAAAACTCGACCAACTGGATTCAATTCAAGGTATTGAAGAGCTGAGAATTCCACCAGGTAATCGGTTGGAACAGCTCTCAGGAGACAGGAAAGGCCAATACAGCATTCGAATCAATGAGCAATACAGAATTTGTTTTATGTGGGGTGATAAAGGCCCTTACAGCGTAGAACTTATCGATTACCACTAGAGGCAGACATATTATGGTTCGCATTCCTACACACAGGCAACCCACTCATCCTGGTGAAATGCTCAGGGAAGAGTTCCTTGAGCCTATGCAGATTAGTCAACGAGATCTGGCCAATGCTATCCACGTTCCCTACCAACGAGTAAATGAGCTGGTTAATCAAAAGCGAGGTATAACACCTAGTACCGCACTACGTCTCGCCAAGTTTTTCAGTGTGTCCGCTGATTTCTGGCTCAACCTGCAAGTTCGTTGGGACCTTTATAAGGCGCAAGCCAATGAGGCAAAGGAACTTGAGTTGATAGAAGATTTTCATCACATGCAAAAATTGGCCTAATGCACGCAGATAAATAATAAGTTGAGATTTCCAATGAGATGCATTTGTAACCGCCCACTATTTCTCGGAAAATAAATCTGTCACCTTTCTAGTCGTGTTATTAATGAAATATGGCACGGAAAGACTTGACCCCATTTTACTTCTCAAGGCGGCCAAACTGAAGCTGCAAGCCTACCCGGAAGATATCGATCACCACCATCCTCGGGGACTCCACAAAAGCCAGTTCGCCGACCTGCTC
>JBDLJH010000021.1:0-45762 GCA_039714395.1 Pseudomonadota bacterium
CCTATATATAAATAGAGTGCCAGCCTGATGGGCGGCTTAGTCCAACAGACATTTATACGCCATGCTGCGCACAGCGTATAAATGCTTATAAGTTAGGCACATAAAACAATGAAGTTTTACTACTCTCCAAAGGAACAATGGGAAATCATCAAGCCAATATGGCGAATCATGGTAGTCATCATCATATTTCAAATTGTGTTTGGTGCTCTTGCCATTGCTATAGGTCATTACGGCAATCCATTTATCGACTTCTGGTTTGGAGGGGCAGTCTCTACACTCCCAGGCTTCATTGTCGGAGCCATATGGCATAACCACTTTGTAACAGAGCATCTAAAAAACAATTTATTCGCCTTGTTATTTATTGGGTCCATTTCTTTGTTTCTAACAATTTTTGCTTATATATTCCCTCTCGAAGAGGTGGCCACACAATTGAATAATAATATTTTATGAGAATAAAATGCCTAACAAAAAATCAACTTAACTGAACCTCCGCGGCATATTTTTGTGCTATGTAGCGCAAAGCATGCACTGCTCCGGTGGTCTGAACTAGCTGAAACGTAAGGAACCTGTGGGTATTCATTAGATTATTGGTATTTAATCAATATAGAAAAATAATGGGCAGGAGCCTTTCTTATTTAAGGTTGTTTTAATATAAATCAAAGGGAGTGTTGTTTATGCGTAACTTGTTTATTGTGGGGGCCTTTGGGGCTTTTATTTACTTCGTGGTTATCCCGTCCAGAGTTAATGCGTTGATGGATGGGGATGGTCCATTTATAGAAAGCATTAATAGTGGCTATGTAGACATAGACCCTGAAGAATACAATGCAAGTGATATTAGGGCGTTTGCTGAACCAGGCCTAATAACCATTGTGGAGTTCCACGATGATGCGTGTGCACCTTGCAAGACAATGATGGGGCGCTTTGATCGGCTTATCGAGCTTAGGCCGGATGTTTCGATTAAACTAATTCATATGACAAAGAATTACTACAGCTACTGGGGAAATGAGTATGGGCTAAATGTCCCCCATATTCCTTTCACGATTTTGTTGGATAAGAAAGGTCAGGTTGTCGCTGCAGATGATGGGCATGACAACGAGGGGTATGAGTTGCTTATTGACTGGATTAACGCAGAGATAAAAAGGGATTGAAGTTAAAGGAATAAAATTAAGGAGATGCGTTAATGCTACTGATACCAATCCATAAAAAAGTAGACTGGAAAAAACCACCAGTAGTTACCCTGTTTCTGATCCTGGCGAATATCCTTATTTTTATGCTGTTCCAGCTTGATGATGGTGACGAGCAGTATGACGCGGTTGCCTACTATCAGAGTTCGGGGCTCGCACTTATTGAGCTGCCTGCAGCCATCGCCTATGCAAAGCGGGTTAATGATTATGAGCTGGCAGGCGACTTGCGATATACCAATGAGAAGGAGTTTCCATACTGGGTGCTCTCCCTGCAAACCAATACAGAGTTTGTGAGAGCAATGGAGCGTGGTGAGGTGATATCGCCAGATATCGAGAAATATGCGGAGTGGAAGAGAAAACGGGAACGATTCAATGAGCTCTATGAGTCGATAACCTATGTGGGGTACGGTCTTCGCACTGCAGAGCCTACTATCATAAGCCTGCTTAGCCATATGTTTCTACATGCCGGTTTCTGGCATTTATTCGGCAACATGCTGTTCCTCTTTGCTGTTGGGTTTCTGGTTGAGGTAACGATAGACAGCAAGAGCTATTTCGTAAGTTACATCCTGATGGGGCTGGGGTCAGCGGCGTTTGACTTTATTTTTCGCAGTGGTGAATTAGTTCCCGGTATCGGAGCATCCGGTGCGATCTCAGGCTTGATGGGTGCCTATGCGGTGCTCTACGGTATGAGTCGTATCCGTTTTTTCTATTTTATTGGTGTCTATTTTGACTACATACGCTTACCGGCGATTGTACTGCTTCCTTTGTGGATCGGTAATGAGCTGGTACAGATGGTAATTAATGCTGGTAGTAACGTAAATTTTCTTGCCCACCTTGGGGGACTGTGTAGTGGTGCCTTGATTGCACTGGTGCTAAAGCGAAAGGTGTCGAGCTTCAGCGTTGATCATGTGGATCAAGAGGAGCACGATGAGAAGGCTGAGGATGAGCTACAGCAGGTTCGAGAGCTGATGTCGGCAATGAATCCTGCAGGGGCACAGCCTTTGTTGCGCAGGCTGCGCGCGAAGCTGCCTGATAACCGTGAGGTACTTACACGTTATTATGACTGCTGCCGGATGAAACCTGCGAGCGATGAGTATCATGCGCAGGCACATGCGATATTTTCACTCCGTGAGGAGGATGTTGCTACTGACAGTCTGGTACTAGAGACTTTTAATGAGTACCTGAATCTGGCACGTCCATCTACCCGTATGTCACCCGCTCTTGCCTGTGCACTGGCACAACGGTTCACCCGACAGAAGGAAACGACAAAGGCTGAGCAGTTGGTGCGAATTATTCTGGCAAAAAAAATATGCTGCCCTGAGAGTCGCAAGCTGATGCGTAGCTTTATCGATCTGCTGGAGGAGCAGGGGCGCGAAAAAGACAGGCAGCGATACCTGAAACTGATCTCGGCAGATGAAACGACTTAGTTCGCCGGGGCAGCATTAGTCAGGTTGGACAATATGCCGAGGAACTGTTTTACCTCCGGTATCAATACATCATCCGGGAACCCCTTGAGCAAGAATGCTAGTGTATTTTTTGCAAGTTCATCACGCTGTAAATCTTCGCTCAATATTTTCGCCATCTCAAGGTAGACTTCGGGAGTACGAGGGTCATTTGGAAAGCGCTTGTGGAATCCCTGTGCCAGCAGTACGGCCTGTTTACCCATACGACGGCGGCGTAGTACCTGCATTATCGCTAGATAGTGGCTGGTGGTCTCCGGTATAAAGGCATCACCACGTTCGTGGCTGTCATGATATACCGTTGCGGCATCTTCATAACGTTTCTGTTCAGTTAGCATGCCAAAGTAGTGTGGGGCGAAACGTTGCAGGCGTTCATTCTCACCATTGCTCATTAGAAACACATACATTCGTCTTCTAAGCTCAAGATCCTGTGGATTGTCCTGAATCATTGATGATATTTCACCAATGGCTGCTGTGGTGTTTCCCTCCTCAATAAAGCGTTGCAGGCGTGGGCTTGCGTACTCATCCTCATGCTGCGTGTCATCAATTAAGACTTCAGGCGCCTCACCACCTAACTCTTCGTGGTACTGCATCGTCACGTAGCCCATCAGGTGGAACATCACGAACATAAAATAGGCATCAACAGCCAGCCAAAACGGCATCACAAAGTTGACGGGTATTCTGGTGATGAGGGTGGAGAAGACCTCGGTCTTAATCAGGCCGAAGAGCATTAAAAACAAGAACATGATGAGGTATGGCCAACCAATGCTGAAGGCGATCTTTATCCAGTTCAACGGATTTAGGGCATGACCAATCTCTTCAGTTACAACTAGCGAGATAACCACTGCCGGAAGTAGCAGAATGGCAACAATCAATAGTGGAATGGCAAGTAGTGAGGGAACCGTACCTAGAAGGTGGGAAAGAGCATAGAAGTAACAGAGATAGACAATAAATAGTTTGAATGGAAGTTCGAAGTTTTCGTTTATCACCTCGGCAGAGAGTGCAGGAGGTGAGAGGTCGCCCTGAACAGTATGCTGAAGTGCCTCTGATGCATACTTAATAATGACGACATAATAAACAAGGTTGATCAGCGGTCCACCGAATACATAGCTGGCAGCAAATAGAATACCAGCAAGAATTAGTGCGTTGGGGCGAAGCCCATAGAGAAAGAAACTAGGAATTCGGTTCCAAAACGGTGTTATTTTAGCTGTAATATCCACGGGGAAACGTCCTTTGTCTTAAGCTATTATTAATATTTATGTCTATAGGTTAATCTCTGTATATAAATTAATCAATTAGGAAGACTAGGATCAGGCTCGACTGGAAAAACGGGAGCAGTAAACAATGGAGAATAGACCCCGATTTATTTATGGATGTGGTACGGCAGGATGTTTGTGCGGAGGGGGGGGGCTCAGGATAAGTGCTGAGAGAGCTCACCATAAAAGAAATGGGTGGAGATACCGACATTGTATATTTCTCTAAATAAAGATAAATATTTAATGTAACAGCGGCATAAACACAGCTAGCAAGTGGATGCACAGAACTCAGGCACTGTCGTGCTTTTACCCGTGATCTAAGCGTTGAACGTCCGTTTTGCATGACAGAGCCGACGTTCTGAACGAATACCATAGCAGTAGCCAATTAATAGAATTCGAAGCATGAGTTCTGGATCAATAGAGGGTCTGCCTGTATGGCTATAGTAAGGTTTGAGGTGCTCCCTGATTAAATCAAAGTCGAGGAATTGATCGATCTTACGCAAGAGATGGTTTTCTGGAATTCGTTTTTCGAGGCAAAAGTCATAAAACAGTTCATTTTGAGCCTCGGGTAGCTGCCCCATTCATAATGAATTCCCTCATTTAACCTTGGCTTTATTAGATCAAAGTGGGATCGCCAAGGCAAGGGGGTTTTTCAACAGAATCGTCGCCTAGCAGCCTTGCTGAGTTGAAGTATTTAACGGCTGTATATGGCTAATATGGATCTTACCGGTATCCAGGCGAATACTTCGATAATAAAATCCAATCAGGGTGGTTAGGTCCGATTAAGATTTATCCTTGTCCATCATATTCGCCAGGTCAGCAAAGGGGTTGAAGGTGGCGGGTTGGTCATTGGTTTCGGCCAACGAATCATAGCCCTTTATGTGCTCTTCGTAACGCTGGTGTTCATTGTCGTGACAGTAGAGGCACAGGTTTTCCCAGTTGCTGCCATCGGCTGGATTATTATTATGGTTGTGGTCTTTATGGTGAACCGTTAACTCATGTAAATTGGTGCGGGTGAACTCCCGGCTGCAGCGACCACATATCCAGGGGTGAAGGCGTAGCGACTGCTCGCGATAACCGGCCTCACGTTTCTCCACGTCATTGCGTGCCTTGGCAACAACTGCATCGAGCTTGGCGTTATCAATGGGTGCCCCGGGTGCACGTTTACCTGAACTCATACTTCACTCCTTCTGTTTGGGAAAGTCACGCAGGCAGCATCTGCCCGAGGGGTTGCGCATCTCGCAGGCACACGCCTTGTTGCGGGTCTCTTTGATCACGAACTCACGACTCTGTTTAGCCGCTTGAGGGTCGGCAAGGTCATTTAAGTGGATATCGAAACAGTAGCAGATGATACGCCTGGCATCTTCGGATTTCTGACCCACCGGCTGGCGCAGTGCCTTGGTGGTAAAGCGACTGCCATCGGTATTGAAGTAGACCACCTCACATCCGGGCTGAGCGCAGAAGTAATACTGGGCATCGCTCAGCGATTGCTGCCAGGGAGTCGTCAGCTGGTGTAGCAGGGTGGTGTGCTCTACGGTTGCCCCCGCCTGTTGGCAACCAGGACAAGCCGCCTCACGTGGTTTGTTTTGGCTTGATTCACAACAATTATCGGACATGATTGGCTCAGGCGACGCGGTTGTAGTCTTCTTCTTTGATAAAGGCATTAATCGCCGAGACTACCTCGCGACAGATCTTCTTTTCATCGTCCGGGTTGGATGGATCTCGCCCCGGTACATTACAGATCTTGATGCCGCGTTCGGCAGCGGCCTCTTTGTCAATATGGTCTGTGGAGTCGCCAGCGGCAACGATTAACTGTATTTTAAAGGCCAAATCGAGCATGCTGCGATCAACAGGTGCCGCGGCACTGACGATGACATCGCAGCGCCATACAGCAGACTCAATCGCTTCATCTTCAATCTTTGGATACTGTACCCAACCATATTTCTTCAGGTTGAGCATAGGGAAATAGGCATCTTCATTAAGATTGGCCGAGTCGATTACTACTACGTTCATGATGATTCCAGTTGTTATGTTAAGACCATTATAGCGGTGCTCCGGTATACTTGCGCCACCTTCTTTTACGAGTAGCCTGATGCCTGTAGAGCAACAACAGTACGATGTGGTGATTATCGGGGCAGGTGCCTCGGGGCTGATGTGTGCTATTGAGGCGGGCAAGCGGGGGCGGCGTGTGCTGGTACTCGACCATGCTCGCAAGGCGGGAAACAAGATCCGCATGTCTGGCGGAGGCCGCTGCAACTTCACCAATTACGATGTGTCTGCCGAGCACTACCTTTCGCATAACCCGCATTTCGTTAAGTCTGCACTCAGCCGCTATACCCAGTGGAACTTTATTGAGCTGGTGCAGCAGTATGCCATTCCCTATCACGAGCGTGACCATGGCCAGCTTTTTTGTGATGAAAGTGCCAAAGATATTCTGGATCTGCTGCTGTCGGAGTGCCGCCAGGTGGGCGTAGAGCTGCGCCTGAAGACACCACTGAAGCAGGTGAAGAGGGGGGCGGAAGGGGGGGGCAGCCTCACTACCGATAATGGTGAGATAGCGTGTGAATCGCTGGTGGTCGCTACCGGTGGTCTCTCTATTCCTACCATGGGCGCCAGCCCCTTTGGCTACAAGCTTGCCGAGCAGTTCGGTATTAAGGTGTGGCCGCCCAGTGCCGGGCTGGTTCCCTTTACCTTGCAGCCTCAGGACAAGGAGTGGTTATCCCTCCTCTCCGGTATCGCCGTGGAGGGGATTGTGACGTGTGGCGGACAAAGCTTTCGTGAGAATGTGCTGTTTACCCATCGTGGGTTGAGTGGCCCGGCAATTTTACAGATCTCCTCATACTGGCAGCCGGGTGATACGGTCACCATCAACTGGCTGCCCGATAGAGACCTGGCCGATGAGCTGGACAGTGAAAAGAGGGAGCACCCGAAACAACAGCTAAAGACAGTGCTCGGGAAATGGCTGCCGCAGCGGATGGTTACGACGCTGTTGCCACAGGCCTTGTGTGAACAGCCGATGAATCAGCTTAAACAGGCTCAGAAGGATGAGGTGCTACAGCTGTTACAACAGTGGCAGATCAAACCCAACGGTAGCGAAGGATATCGCACTGCCGAGGTGACCACCGGCGGTGTCGATTGTGATGCAGTCTCCTCCAAGACGATGGAGGCAAAACAGGTGCCTGGCCTCTATTTTATTGGTGAGGTGCTGGATGTAACCGGCTGGCTCGGTGGCTATAACTTTCAGTGGGCCTGGTCGTCCGGTTGGTGTGCCGGGCAGTATGTGTAAAGTCGTTAGTCAGAAATCAAAGGAAAAAGGTTGGGCATATTCAAGACGGGCGTCAGTCTGTGACTATCGACTTGTTAGTTAAGGTATCCTGTCGCGATGAATAGTACCCCTGAAACCGAAGTCATTATTGCCCGAACCCGTTGTTGGGTCGAGCGTGCCGTAGTTGCTCTCAACCTGTGCCCCTTTGCCCGTAAGCCGGTAGAGGGAGAGCAGGTACGTTATGTGGTTAGTAGCGCACGAGATGAAGAAGCCCTGCTTATTGAGATGCAGCAGGAGCTGGAGATGCTGCGCGAGAGTGATCCCGTGATGATCGAAACCACGGTACTAATTCATCCCTGGGTGCTTAATGACTTCTATGATTACAACGATTTCCTGGGTGTGGTCGATGCCTTTCTTGATGATGCAGGTTATAGCGGTGAGTTCCAGGTAGCGAGCCTGCATCCACAGTATCAATTTGCTGGTACTGAGCTGGAGGATGCGGAAAATTACACCAACCGTTCTCCCTATCCTGTTCTGCACCTGCTGCGTGAAGAGTTTCTTGAGAAGGCGATACTTAGCTATGCACGCCCCGATAAGATACCGGAACGTAATATTCGTACCATGGAAAAAATTGGTGCCGACAAGATGCGCGAAATGCTGGCAGAGTGCATGCGCATCGGGGAGGAGAAGTAGCGTGGCGACACTGATCGGCATTGCTATCAAGCCGCACCATGAACAGGTGATGCGTGAACTTTCCGAGGCGCTACTGAGTTGCGAGCGGGGAGTTGAAGGTGATAGTCGCGGAAAACCCGGCCCACGTCAGGTTACTGTGTTGTCACTGGCCGCCTGGCAGGCAGCGGGCAAGGAACTCGGTATCGATTTTCACTGGAGTCAGCGTCGAGCCAATTTACTGGTCGACATGCTCGACCTTGAGCAGAGTTCCGGCGCTCATATCCACATCGGTGATGCTATTCTTGAAGTGACGGGTGAGACCGACCCCTGTCGCCGCATGGAGGCTCTTCATACGGGCCTTTTTGATGCCCTTGCCAAAGAGTGGCGTGGTGGTGTGACCTGTCGGGTGGTGAAGGGGGGGGTATTGACGGTGGGCGAAACGGTAATGCTAAACCAGCCTTCCTAAGGAAATCACAATAATTTGTTAAGCTTGTACCAGAATGGTGGTTTTCAAAATGGAGATAAGAAGGTGAAAATAGCTAGTAAAATAATTCTACTATTTGTGGTGATTTCTGCGCTTAGTGCATGTTCCGGTGGCGGGAATATTAAACAGCAGCAGGAGTGTTCTGAGGGTTTAGAAATTGCCAATCAGGAGCTGGAGGTGGCAAAGGCCAAGGGCTTTAGTGGTACGGTGGCATTGACCAAGGCGATAAGCTTGTTAGCGGCAGCCGGTATACAAAAGGAGTTTGAAAAGTATCCCAACTGTATCGATAAAGTGAAACGTGCCCGTTATTACATCAATCGTGCGGGGAAATAGTTGCTATGCAGACGGGTTTAGATATTAGAGTCCGTAAATAAAAGGCATGATAGATAAATAAAGCACAGCGAGAATTGCAGCAAAAAAGATTATGGTTTTTAAAGGGGAGCGCAAGGCCTTTTGTAGAAATGTTTCTGCCGTACCGTCACGCTGTTGCTGCTCATAGGTTTCACGCGCCTGTTGGTAGCGCTGCCGCTGATAGTTATCCAGCAGCTCGTGAGCACGATCCACTTCACCGTCGTCACGCAACCAGATCGCCGCTAGAGAGATACCGAACAGGCCGGCTGTGGTTTCGTAATAATCGATGTGCTGCTCATCGAGTAGTTGGTGAACCTCATGGGCTTCATCTTCGGGAACGCCGTTGAGTTTGAATAGCAGGTGTGGCATCTATTTAACTGTCGCCTGGAAGCAGGGCTTCGAGCTTTGCCGGGATCTCGGGGCGGCCATTGGAATTGATGGCAGTGCCGATGATCCTGGCCTGCAACACCAGCTGATTGTCGCCCTCGCGGTGGATCTCCTGCATAAAGGCAAACTTAATCCGTGATTCGCGCACCATCTCCACGCTTACGGTGAATTTGTCACCGCTCTGCAGCGGGGTTTTGTAGTCGAGTTCGGCGCGTATCACCACCAGGTTGATGCCGTGTTTGGCATAGTCGGCAAAGTCGATGCCGATCTCCCTCAGGTATTGATGGCGCGCGTGCTCCAGATAGTTCTGGTAGACACCATTATTGACGATGCCCTGGATATCGCACTCGTAATCCCGGACATTCATCTTCTGCGTATAGAAGGCTCCCTTGCTCACTACCATTCTCCTGCTGTTTAAATATTGGGCGAGTGTAACATGGGATCAGGCAGCACTGGCCACGGCGTTACGTTGGCGGTTAATAGCCGATAGTACCGCCTTAATTGAAGCGGCCACGGTGTCGCGATCCAGAGCGGCCCCACTGATGCGCTGATTGTTGGTATTAAGTTGTATGTAGCAGACCGCCTCAGCGTCGGTACCCTCACCTGTGGCATGTTCTGCATAATCGACCACGTGCATGGTATCGCCGCTGTAATGCTGCCAGGCATCAACAAATGCGGAGATCGCCCCTTCGCCCTCGCCCTGCAGTTGCTGCTGCTTACCGTTGTCGCTGATCTGTAGCTCGACACAATCACGTCCATTATTTCTGTCAAGGCGATAGCCGTTGATCGCAATCGGCGATGTGTCCTGTACGAAGTGCTGCATGAACAGGGCATGAATGCGTGCCGGATCGATCTCGCCAGCCTCGGTCTCGCTTAGTTGTTGCACCTGCTGTGCCAGCTCCACCTGCATCCAGCGCGGCAGTGTTAAACCGTAGTCGCGTTCCAGCACGAAGGCAACGCCCCCCTTACCTGATTGGCTGTTCACACGGATCACCGCCTGGTAGTCGCGCCCCAGATCGTGCGGGTCGATGGGCAGGTAGGCGACCTGCCACGGCTCGTTTTGTTGCTGGCGTGCCAGTGATTTGCGGATCGCATCCTGATGGCTGCCGGAGAAGGCGGTATAGACCAGCTCGCCGATCCACGGGTGACGCGGATTTAACGGGATGTCAGTGCACCCGGTGACCACCTGGATGATCTCATCGGGATTGGAAAGGTCGAGATGCGGTTCGATCCCCTGGCTGTAGAGATTCATCGCCATGGTAACGATATCCATATTGCCGGTGCGCTCGCCATTACCGAGCAGGGTGCCTTCGATGCGGTCGGCACCAGCAAGCAGCCCCAGTTCGGCAGCAGCAACGGCACAGCCGCGGTCATTGTGAGTGTGTAACGAGAGGATGATGCTGTCTCGTCGGCTGATGTGGCTGGCAAACCACTCCACCTGATCGGCAAAGACGTTGGGAGTGGTGCTCTCCACGGTAGCTGGCAGATTGATGATGCACGGTTTATCGGCTGTTGGTTGCCACACGTCGATTACCGCATTGCAAATCTCAACCGCATAGTCCATCTCGGTGTTGGAAAAGCTCTCCGGTGAATACTCAAAGGTCCACTCGGTCTCGGGGTAGCAGGCGGCCTCGCGCCTGAGCAGTTCAGCCCCATGCACGGCGATGGCGGTGATGCCGTTACGGTCCTTGTTGAAGACCCGCTCGCGCTGCACCGTGGAGGTAGAGTTGTAGACATGGACGATAGCGCGTTTAACCCCTTTGAGCGCCTCGAAGCTGCGTACCACCAGCTCCTCGCGAGCCTGTACCAGCACCTGGATGGTGACATCCTCGGGGATCTGTCTCTCCTCAATGAGCCAGCGCACAAAGTCATAGTCGGGCTGGCTGGCGGAGGGAAAACCGACCTCAATCTGCTTGAATCCAAGTTTTACCAGCAGGGCCCACAGCCGGCGCTTCTGCTCGACACTCATCGGTTCGAGCAGCGCCTGGTTACCGTCGCGCAGGTCGACACTGGCCCAGATGGGGGCTCTGTCGATGCTACGGTCGGGCCACTGACGGTTCTCCAGGGCGATGGCCGGGGTGGGGCGGTATTTGCCGGGATTGAAGCTGCTCACTCTCTTTTCCTCTGTGGTTAATTTGGCGGCCATCTGATCGAGATCAGGGCCGGAGTCGGCATGCTCCTTGTGGGAGCCTGGTCGGGAGGTGTCACCGGTAAGCGACGGCTCCTTAGCTGACAGTGAAAGAATAAGCGTGATCATGAGCAATTATATTGTTAGTTAACTAGCAATCACGAGAATAGGGCAATAATATTGCTATGTTGTTTGTATGTTTGATATAAGTGTGCGGAAAGGGGGTGTGGAGTGAAACTTGATCGCTATGACAGACGTATTCTGGAACTGCTGCAACGGGAGGGGCGACTGAGCAATCAGGAGCTGGCCGAGCGTATCGGTCTCTCCCCCTCACCCTGTTTGCGACGGGTGCGGGCGCTGGAGGAGTCGGGGCTGATCAGCGGTTATCGTGCCTTGCTTGATGCGAAGAGGCTGGGACTGACCCTGATGGCGCTGATCCAGATCTCGATGGATCGCCACACCCCGGAGCGCTTCGACAACTTTGAGCAGAGAGTTCGTGATCTACCCGAGGTGCTGGAGTGCCTGCTGGTGACGGGCCATGATGCCGACTACCAGTTAAAAGTGGTGGTACGTGATATGGAGGCCTACCAGGCGCTGCTGCTCAATAAAATCACCCGTATTGAGGGGGTGACGGGAGTTCACAGCAGCTTTGTGCTGCGCCGTGTGGTGGATCGTACCGAGTTGCCGGTGGTGTAGGAGCGGCTTTGCCGCGAATTGTTGGGTTAAATGGTGACGAAGATTGTGGGAGTGAGATAGATCCCGATAGCTTAGGAGCCCAATACCCCGAACCAGAAACTGGTGTTCTTATCGAGAAATTCATCCCAGCGCATGTAGTGGGAGCCGTCGCAGCTGAAGTTAAGGCCTATCATACCGTTGATCACGTTTAGTGAACCGGCGCGCAGATAGACGTTTTCATCGGCGAAGCGCAGCTGTTTGAAGACCTCGAATACTTCGGTCAGCTTCTCCCGCGGCACGATTGCACGCTCGTGGTAGGGGCGTCGCGGATAGGCCAGTACGATGCTCGGATCGGTAAGATCGTCGATGCTCAGCAGACGATAGACGAAGGGATCGTCCACATGCCAGATGGTGCCGCGGTTGCTGGAGAAGTGGAATTTGCCGTGATAGACCCCGTGCTCTTGCATCAGCTCGTTCATTACCGAGAGCACATTGTCTATTTGCTGATCCATCAAGCTGTCGATGCGCTGCTGGGCAAAGACCCCGCCGCGGATCGCCGGGTCACCCTTAATCTGACGCCAGTCCTCCGATTCCTGATAGAGGCTCTCGGTATGCGGTAGCTCACGCATGTCGAAGTCGGCACCGAGAAAACCGAGTAGTTCTTCAGCCTCACCCCGAATCACCTGTACGGCGGTGAGCGAAGGGCGCTTCTTGTTGCGGCTGATGTAGGCGTTGGAGAGCTTGAAATCGCTCTCGCCGACGATACCCTGCATATAGGGGCGATCCATGCGCTCGCGAGCAAAGTGGCTCTCATCAATCCCGTGCTGCGTGATATTCGCCGTGAGCTGATGGCCGTTGGCATTCAGCACATAGAGGTGCTTACAGTGGGAGAGGTGAGGCAGTGCCTCGGTGAGCACCGTCTCCAGATCGTGACGGCTATCCATGTCCCCGGCACATAGTCCGGCCAGGCGATGCATCGCTTCACCCAGCATGCCGCTTAGCATCTGGCGTTGCAGGCGTACACTCTCTTTGAGGCTGGGGCTGTTCAAGAAGCCGCTCCTGTTGCTGGTAAAGTGTGGATTATATGGGAAGTTGTGATAGAGCGATAAGTTGTATCTTTAATTATCATCGGGTTTTTTATCTTTTTTTACCGCGTAGCGGTCAAGTGCCTTAAGTGCGGTAGCCGAGCCCCAGACAAAGAGTACGGCAAAAATAATCAGTAGCCAGTAGAGTTCCATGATTACTGAGAAAGCTTAACGCGGCCATTAGTATCGAAGGGCATGTCGAAATTGCCGATAAGCTGGTTGCTGCTGCTGGCGTCGAGTTTACCGCTGAGGCTGTAGTTAAGATCCTTGCCGCTGTTCAACAGGCTATAAAGGCCGCTACCCAACTCCATGAAGTTAAGGCTAATCGGCAGGCTGATGATATTTTTCTGTTTGGTTTTAATGGTACCCAGTGTTTGTTTGTTACCGCTGGCCCAGCGCTTACCGTTGACCTTGAAGTCATAGTTGAGTTTGTTCATTGCGACGCTGAAGGCATTGGGGTTATCCACCTGCAGATTCAGCGCCAGAGTGGCCCCACTGAAGTTGAGTTTCTCCAGGCGAATATCTTTTACCGAAATATCTGGAAGGCGTGGCAGAGGTAGTACCCCCTGAGCCTTCACCGGATAGCGCATCTTGCCGAGCAGCGGGACATCTATCATCAGAACCGTCGTCAGCTCGTAGGGGATCTGATCCTTGTCCTTGAGGCTGCTAATAGCCTGATAGATTTCAGAGAAGGCCATGCTCAGCGGAAGCTCAAAATGGCTGGCACCTGAGGCGGCAAGAGCCATATATTTATCCTGCTTGCCTGAGGCGAAACTTTGGTCTGCCAGTTTGAGGTCATAGTCCAGTCCTGCCAGCTGGATACCGACAGGGTTGGGGTTATCCACCTTAATGTCGAAGGCAAGATTGATACGTTCAAAGTCGAGGCGGGTAAGGCGCTGATTGGCCACGCTTACTTTCGGTGCCTGGTTCTCCATGGCCTGTTTAATATCAATAGGTGCGCAGGCTGAAAGGCCCACTGTTATCATGGTAACAAGGGAGGAAAATGTAATGGTCTTTTGCATTAGGAGATACCTGGTTGTTGAGTTTTCAGGTCTGTCGTTTGACAGATTGCAGGCTATGTCGATGGCAAGTATGGCAAATTCTTGATTAGAGCAACACCCCCCTTTATGTTATCGGGATTGTAAGAAATAAAATCAATAACAGCTTCCATAATAAGTCATTCTTGAGGCTATTTGGGCTATGGAATCTAGTGCTGGTTGAGTGAGTTTCTTCTCTATGAATTATATAGAGGAGGTATTAAAATGCTGCAGATAGCCATTTTAGCATACCAATAAGTTCGGCCTCAGAGATGGGTTTGATTAGACATTCGTCAAATCCGGCATCAAGTATATGGTCTATTTCTTCTTCGAAGGCATGTGCGGTGACAGCGACAAACTGTGGGCACGATACTTTTGTATGACAATATTGTTCTCGCACTTCAAAACCAGACATGTCTGGCATGTTTATATCAAGTAATACTATATTGAACTTACCAGTTTTCAGTTGTTGCATTGCCTCAGTGCCACTGGAGGCTTCACTGTATTGAATGTGATAGGGGTCGAGAAAGGTCTTTAACACCAGGCGGTTTACATCGTTATCATCAACAATGAGAACATTTGCCTGGTTTAGTCTGTCAGGGTGGTCATCACGCCCTGTTTGTTCGTCAACGTTAGTAGTTTCTGGTATAGCGGCGTTCAGTTCAAAAGGCAGTCTAACTTCAAAGCGACTTCCCTTGTCTTCCTCGCTTTCAAAGTTAATACTACCATGCATCTGCTGCAACAGGTTATTGACGATTGAGAGACCAAGACCTACACCATCATGTCGTTTTTTGTCAAAGGTATTGGCCTGAGTAAAGCTATTGAATAGTGTGTTGTGGGCGCTTTGTGGGATGCCGATTCCGTTGTCTTCAATGCAGAAGAGTAATTGAGGAATTTCATCGTTAGCAGGGGCCAGTCTAATGCTTAATTTGATAAGCCCTTATTCGGTGTACTTAATGGAATTATGGATCAGGTTGTTAAGGATTTGTTTGATGCGCTGAGCATCACCGATGAGATTTTGTGGAAGGTTAGCTGCCATATGGCACTCAAATGTCAGTCCTTTATCTTCAGAAAGACGTTGTGCGAGAGCAACTACCTCATCGATCTCATTAGATAAGTTAAAGGGGTGTTCGCGAAGTTCCAGTTTCCCTGCCTCAATGGTAGAGATATCGAGTACATCGTTGACCATGCTGAGCAGGCTTTTTGAACAACGCCCTATATGATCGACAAAGCTTGCCGCTGAGTTATCGAGTTTGCACTTGCTGAGGGCGCTACTAAAACCGATGATGCCATTGAGTGGCGTGCGTAGCTCGTGGCTAACATTGGCAAGAAACTGGTTTTTTGTCTGGTTGGCAATTTCAGCAACCTGTTTTGCGCGTGTCAGCTCAACTTCGGTAAGTTTTCGTGTTTCTATCTCTTGCTCAAGGTTGAGCCAGAGATGGATGTTGCTACTAATGGTGTCGCTGTAGTTTTTACCAACAAATAGCATAAAGATATAAAACACCGTAGTAAGGATGAGTATGGCACCGGAAAGCTCATGATCCATTACGGCATGGGTGAGGCCGACGGGTAGTAACAGTGCGGAGGCAGAGAGGATGTAGGTTTCAAATCGTATACCGCGTGTGGCGATAGTCCCTGCGGCCATGCCGGCGAGTAAAAACAGGATAAAAAACTTACTTAGATCATCGCCGGTCAGTGCACTCATTGGTCCGAGCATGCCCAGTGAAACATCTTGCAGTAGCAACAGTGCGACATAGATATTGAACCAGAAGCTGGCGTTTCGCTCGTCTGCACGACGTTGATAGGCAAAATAGATGAGTAGTAGAGTGATGCTGAGTGTTAGGTTGACGGCAACCCATGAAATCAGGATGACATCAGGGACAGTTTTTTTAAGAAAATAATAGGCAGCCGCCAGCACAAAGAAAAGACTAATGCTGACAAAGGGCACCTGTTTGTAGAAAAGGCGTGTAATTTCTTGTTTGAACCGAGTATCCAATTTGACGGAATTCCTGCTCAATATTAAATGAGCAATTGTAAGTGCACTCCATCCGAGGAAAATATTCCGAAACCCCTTCGTATTACTGGCGCATCCTGCCTATTGACGCAGTTTAAGTTCCTGTTGTGACGATCCAGGCATTTATGCTGCTTACCTTTTTAGTATGGTAGCGTTTTAGACTACTGAATGTCTTTGTCTGACCAGCTAATACTCGATTTTTTTAAAATCCATGACATTTTTGTTGTGCTAGAACTTGTGTCGGGTGAGTCCCAGGTGGATAAGGGCTTTCCCGTAAAGCACGCTATCTGCTTGAAAAATAGCTACTTTCTCTGTTATAACCGGCTTGTAACAATAAAATAAAAACTATGGAATGGAGAGAGTCATGAGTGATCTATTCTCAGACAGCTGGATGAAACAACTCCAGGTAAAGTGGAACGCATCAATGGAGATTACTACCCCACTTGCTGATGCCGGTTTCTCGGCACGTATCGCCTACGGCTTCAAGGGGGAGGAGAAGGCGCGTGGCCTGCTGGTGATTAAGGATGGCGTGGTGAGCGCTGCAGGGGACTATGATGGCGAGGAGGTGGATTGGGATCTGCGTGCCGCGCCGGATAAATGGGTTGCCTGGATTGAAGATGGATTCGGTCTGACCAAACTGGGGCCCGCCGTGGCCACGGGTGCCCTGCAATTTGCTACCGGCAACTATCGGCAGATGATTCGCAACCCCTCACTGGCCAACCCCTTTATGAGCCACTTTAAGCTAATGCAGGATATCGAGGGCTAGGTAAATCTGCTCTCCACCGGCATGCTTATGGTTGATAAGACATGTCGGTTTTCCACCACCTCTGGTCACTTTCTGACCTCAACACCTCTATCTGTTCCTTACCCGCTCGCTATACCTCGATATTAGAGGGCTGATAGATCGTGCATCCACGCCTGAGAGCAGCCTTATGCATGGTCTATAGTATGTAGGCGTAGGCGGGCAACAGGAGAAGAGACTATGTGCTACAGAACATTGTGGGTGTTGTTACTGGCGGGATTTATGAATCCGCTGTGGGCTGCGGTGGTGGGTGATGAGGTGAGCTACCGTGTAGGTAATACCGTGATGAAGGGCTACCTCGCTTATGATGATGCCATTAAGGTGGAGCGCCCCGGCATTCTGGTGGTGCATGAGTGGTGGGGCCACAATGAGTATGCCCGCAGTCGCGCACGCCAGCTGGCAGGGCTGGGTTATACCGCGCTGGCGGTGGATATGTATGGCGAGGGCAAGCAGGCGGCTCATCCTGAGGATGCAGCTAAATTTTCCGGGGCACTGATGCAGAATATGCCGCTGGCCGAGGAGCGCTTCCGGGCAGCCTTGCACCTGATCCGTGAGCAGCCGACGGTGGATGCCGAGCGCATCGGTGCGATAGGTTACTGTTTCGGCGGCGGTATCGTGTTGGAGATGGCCCGTCGCAGCTTTGACCTTGATGCAGTCGCCTCCTTCCACGGCAGCCTCACTACCACCAGCCCTCCGGAGAAGGGGGCGGTACGGGCGAAGATTCTGGTGGCCAATGGCGCCGCCGATCCCTTTGTTAAGCCGGAGCATATCAAGATCTTCAAGGCGCAGATGGACGCGGCAGGGGCCGACTACCGGCTGGAAAATTATCCTAGTGTGAAGCACAGTTTCACCAATCCCGATGCCGATAAATATGGCGAAAAGTTCGCTCTGCCGCTGGCCTATGATGCCGGGGCAGACAAGGCTTCATGGGCGGCAATGCGGCAGCTGTTCGACGAGGCCTTTGCCCGCTAGTGGCTGGATAACCCGCGGCCTGCCCATATTTGCCGGTGTGGGCAGTTCGGGGGATGGCACTATGTTAGAGTGAAAAACTGTACCGCCACGGCTGAAGATGATCTTAAAACAATAGGGTGGTGGTATTGGGGGCCTGTCGCGAGAAGCTTTTAACGCAGTGATAGGGCAGATGAGTTACACAAGGGATTCGTGTCATGAAAAGCGCGCTCGGCATGTTAGTTAAAATTTTCTCATTTCTGTTTGGCGCGGTTAACTGGAGTCCGCCACCCTGGTTGACGGCATTGCAGCAGGGTATGAGTCGCCACCCCAGAGTCATCCCTGCTCTGCTGGTGGTCGCTGTGGTGGCCTATGGTAGCTATCACTATTACCAGTCACTACCCAAACCGCTGCAGTATATTGCCGAGGCGAGTGCCCCCGGTATTACCCCTATTCATGATGATGAGCTGCGCCCGCAGCCGCTACGTATCGACTTCTCCTACGATTATGAAACGCTGATCGAGTCACCGGAGGTGCCAAAGGAGGCATCGGTTGCAGCCCTGGCACTACTCGATAAGCCACTTAGCAGCGGTATTCGCATGGAGCCGAGCGTGCCGGGCGAGTGGCGTTGGTCCAATGACCGCACGTTGCTCTTCACTCCGCAGCAGGATTGGCCGGCCGAGCAGCGATATGATGTCCGGTTTTCCCCGGAGCTGTTCCGTCAAGGGGTACGCCTGGATAGCAACCGGGTGGAGTTCACCACACCGAGTTTCAGTGCCGAGCTGGAGTCGATTGAGTTTTATCAGGATCCGGTCGATCGCAAGACCCGCCGCGTTGTTGCCACCCTTGGTTTTACCCATGCAGTAGATAGCGATAGCCTGGAGAAGGAACTCACTTTGGCGATGCGTCCATCCGGTGCCGGAATCGAAGTGAAACCGGTGAATTACAGTTTTAGCGTTAGCTACGACAAGCACCACCGCAAGGCCTATATCCATTCCGACCCGATCACCCTGCCGGAGAAGCGCAACCACATGAAGTTGCAGCTGCCGGAGCGGGTAGTGAGCGAGTTGGGCGGGGCAAAACTGGGTCGAGCCTTAAGCGGTGAGGTGACAATACCGGACATCTATAGCTTCTTTCGCGTTGACACGGCACGGGCGCATATCGTGCGCAATGAGGCCAACGAGCCGGAGCAGATCCTCGGCATTGAGTTTACAGATGACGTGGACTCAGCCGAGTTTCTGCAGGCGTTTGAGCTCTACCTGCTACCACAGCGCCGCCGCGCCTGGCGTGGTCCTCGTGAGGTGACACGCGAGGTGCTGACCCGGTCACAGCAGGTAACGTGGCAGGCGATCCCCAATGAGCGTGATGCGGAGAAGGGGTACAACTTCCGCATCGATGTGCCTGAGGGGCGACAGCTTTATCTGCGGCTGGTTGGTGGTCTGACTTCAATTAACGAGTTTAAAATGAGTGGCGGCTACGATGCCGTACTCACCACGCCCTCCTATCCGCACGAGTTGAAGATCACCAATGAGGGCTCGGTACTGGCACTCTCCGGTGAGCACAAGCTGGGCCTGCTCAGTCGTAATCTGGAGGCGGTGCGGGTGAGCGTCGGGCGGGTACTGCCGAGTCAGCTCAATCATCTGATCAGTCAGAGCTACGGTGATATCACTAACCCCAACTTTAATGATTATCGTTTTGGTGAGGATAATCTGGCGGAGATCGACCGCGAGGTGCGCCACCTGAATCAGGCGCACCCGAAAGAGGCCAACTACGCCTCCTTCGATCTGACTACCTACCTGCAGGCCAAGGATGACTACGGCCTGTTCTTCGTTACTGTCGAGGGGTGGGATCCGGAGCGCGAGCGGAGCATTTACGGTACGGAGACGAAGCGACTGATCCTGATCAGTGACCTTGGCATTATCGTCAAGGAGAATGCCGATA
The DNA here is from genome assembly GCA_039714395.1 of Pseudomonadota bacterium. GTDB lineage: Bacteria > Pseudomonadota > Gammaproteobacteria > Thiohalomonadales > Thiohalomonadaceae > JAPHSX01. Next base: position 19,690 of record JBDLJH010000021.1, read on the forward strand.
AGTCACAGGAGATCTTTGTACAGTCTATTTCAGACGGCAAGCCACTGGCCGGGGCCAAAGTGGAGCTGCTCGGCAAGAACGGGCTGCAGGTAATGCACGCCACTACCGATGAGCGGGGCCATGCAAAACTGCCCAGCAGCAACGGTCTTGAGCGAGAGAAAACACCGACCGTCTACCTGGTGCAACGTGGCAACGACATCTCCTTCCTGCCCTTTGCCAATAGTGGCAGCCGCCGCCTCAACTTTTCGCGTTTCGATGTTGGTGGTCAGCGTAGCCGCCAGCAGGATCGTAACGCACTTAGCGCCTTCCTCTTCTCCGATCGCGGCATCTACCGCCCCGGTGATACGGTTAACCTTGGTGCTATCGTGCGTCACCAGGATTTTGCTGTTCCACCGGCGATCCCGCTGCAACTGGAGATCCGTAATCCGCGCGGCAGCACTACCCTGAAGAAGAAACTGACCTTGTCGCAGCTCGGTTTCTTTGATCTGGCTTATGCCACCGAGGCGATCTCCGAGACCGGCAACTACGAGGCCACGCTCTACCTTATCCGTGAAAACAAGCGCCGTGGCCGGCAGATTGGTGCGGTCAGTTTCAAGGTGGAGGAGTTCCAGCCTGATCGCATGAAGATCCAGAGCCGCATCCTCGGTGCCAGGGAGAAGGGCTGGGTCTCAGCCAGCCGTCTCAAGGCCGAGGTGAAGCTGGAGAACCTCTTCGGTACCCCGGCCCAGGAGCGCAATGTCTCGGCACGCATCACCCTGAACCCCACCGGCTTCCAGTTCCGTGACTATGCTGACTACCGTTTTGAAGATCCGCTGGCCGACCCAGAAAAAGGATTGCGTAGCGTTAGCAAGGGGCTTGATACGATTAAGACCGATGCCGATGGTATAGCCCGATTCGAGTTGCCGCTGGAAGAGTATGTGCAGGGCACCTATCGCCTCAGTTTCCACGCCCAGGGTTTTGAGCAGGGGGGCGGGCGCAGTGTTAGTGCCAGCAGCTCGACCCTGCTATCGCCGCTGGCATCGCTGGTGGGTTACAAGGCCGACGGCAAGCTCAGCTACATCAATAAGGATAGTGAGCGCACACTCAGCTTTATCGCCATCGACAGCGAGCTTGCACCGATTGCCCATGACGCCCTGAGTCTGCAGCTTATCGAACAGCGTAAAGTCTCCACCCTGGTGCGTCAGCGTAACGGTACCTATAAGTACCAGACAGTGGTGAAGGAGCGCCCCCTGAATGAAACCCCCTTTGCCATTGCAGCAGGGGGAAGTGACTACACCCTGCCTACCGGGCAGGCGGGTGATTTCGTGCTGCAACTGGTGGATGCAAAGGGTCTGCGCCTGGCGCGCATCTCCTTCTCGGTGGTCGGTTACGGCAACCTCGATGGGAGTCTGGAGAAGAATGCCGAGCTGCAGCTGCGCCTCGATAAAGGGGACTATCGTCCCGGTGATTTGATCGAGATGAATATTACCGCCCCCTATACCGGAAGCGGTCTCATTACCATTGAGAGTGACACGGTCCATGTTTTCAAATGGTTTAGTACGACCACCACCAGTTCGATGCAGCGTATACGCGTACCAATAGGGCTTGAGGGCAACGCCTACGTGAATGTCGCCTTTGTGCGTGATGCCAGCTCTGCGGAGATCTACACCAGTCCGCTGAGCTACGCGGTGGCCCCCTTCACTATCGATCGCAGCAAGCGTCGTGTGGAGGTGACTCTGGAGGTGCCGGAGATCGCCCGTCCGGGTAAGAAACTGAACATCGAATACAGCACCTCGCGACCGTCCAGGCTCGTTGTGTTTGCTGTGGATGAAGGGATTTTGCAGGTGGCCAACTACCAGACGCCACAGCCGCTCGACCACTTCCTGCGCAAACGGGCGCTGGAGGTGACCACCCGGCAGATGCTGGATCTGATCCTGCCCGAATATGAGCTGATCCGTGAGCTCTCAGCCAGCGGCGGTGGTATGGCGAGGGAGGCGATGATGGCCGATGCCCTGGGACGCAATCTCAATCCCTTCGCCCGCAAGGTGGCTAAAGCGGCCGCCTTCTGGTCCGGGATCGTCGAGGGGGGGGTAGATAAGCGTAGTGTCAGCTTCGATATTCCGGAAAGCTTCAGCGGCCAGCTGCGGGTGATGGCGGTGGCGATAAGCGAGGAGGCGATGGGCAGTGCGCAGCAGAACACCCTGGTGCGTGGCCCCTTTGTTATCTCGCCTAACGTACTTACCGTGGCCGCACCGGGTGATGAGTTCACCGTTACCGTTGGTGTCGCCAATCTGGTAGAGGGTTCCGGTGAGCAGGCGCAGATCACCCTGCAGGCAGAGGCCTCCGAGCAGTTGCAGATTTTAGGTGAGAGTACCGCCAGTCTGGCTATTGCCGAGGGAAGTGAGGGCAAGGCGGAGTTCCGTGTCAGGGCACTGGATCATCTGGGCGCAGCCTCGCTCAGTTTTAAGGCGATAATGGGTGAGGAGGATGCCCGCATTAGTGCCACCCTCAGTGTGCGCCCGGCGGTGCCTTACATGGCCAGTTTCGATAGTGGTTATGAGGAGGACGGTGAGAAGGTGGTGGCACTGTCGCGTCGTCTCTACCCGCAGCTGGCCGCACAGAAGGCCTCCGCCTCGGCCAGTCCGCTGGTACTGGTGGACGGCCTCAATACCTATCTGGAGAATTTCCCGCACGGCTGTACCGAGCAGGTGGTGAGCCAGGTGTTCCCGCTGATCGGCCTGATGCAGCATGCCGGTTTTGCCGCCCAGGCGGAGCAGACACAGAAAAAGGTGGCGGTGCTAATCAATCGTCTGCGCCCGCGACAGCTGCCCAACGGTGGTTTCAGCCTCTGGCCGGGTGGGCGTGCGACGGCCGAGTTCCCCTCGGTCTACGTGATGCACTTTCTCACCGAGGCGCGTGCCATGGGCTATGCCGTCCCCGGTGATATGTACAGCAGAGGGCTTAGCTACCTGCGTCAGATCGCCGGCAGGGGGGTTAGTGATCTGGAGGCGGCACGGGTGCGTGCGGCGGCTATCTACCTGCTGACTCGCAATGGCGAGGTCACCACCAATGATCTGGTACACCTGCAGGAGTGGCTGGAGAAGCAGTACAAGAAGACGTGGCGTCGTGACCTGGTCGCGGTCTACATGGGCTCTATCTACCAGCTGCTGAAGAAGGAGTCGGAGGCAGTGGCACTGGTTAGTGGTTATCGCATCGGTCAGGCACGGGTGGATCATTACAGTGATTTCCACTCGCCGCTGACCCTGGATGCCCAGTACCTCTATCTGCTGGCCAACCACTTCCCGGAGCGACTCAAGGCGCTCAAGGGGGAGGGGATCCGCGAGCTGGTGAAGCCGGTCTTCGGCGGTCACTACAATACCATCGGCTCGGCCTATACCATCCTTGCACTGGGTGCCTACTCTAAGGCGGTGCTGGGGCCGGTGGCCAACGAGAATATTGTTATTAGTGAGACCGCCAGTGATGGTAAGGCATCGCCGATGTCACTGCTGCGTCACCCCTTCACTACCGCGACGCCCTCGGTGGAGTCGGCCGGGGTGGCCTTTGCCGCAGCCGAGGCGCTGTTCTATCAGGTGAGCCAGGCCGGTTTTGACCATGAGCTACCGAGTAAGCCGATCGTTGAGGGGCTGGAGGTGCAACGCAGCTATCTTGACGGGGAGGGCAATGAGGTGAGCGCCCTCGCTCAGGGCCAGGAGGTGACGGTACGCCTGCGTATTCGTAGCGTCGGGCGGGACTTCACCAGCAATGTGGCAGTGGTCGACCTGCTACCCGGTGGTTTCGAGGTGCTGCGCAGTTCGGTGCCACGCGAAACCGAGCGCTGGCACTCTGACTATGTGGATATTCGAGAGGACAGGGTCGTATTTTACGGTGGATTTGGTGGCAGTGTTACCGAGTTGCGCTACCGTGCCAAACTTACCGCATCGGGTGAGTTTGTGGTGCCGCCCGCCTACGCCGAGGCGATGTATGATCGCAGCGTTCACGGTCGTTCCATGGCGGGCCGCTTTAGCGTTAGCAGTGTGGAGTAGGGATGCGCCAATGGCCGTGTAGTATTGGCTGGTTGCTGGGAGTGGTGGTGTTACTTCCGCTCACGGCCTACCTGCTGGCACCGCGCCCCGATCTCTATGGCGATACCAGTTACTCCAGTGCCTGGTTTGATCGCAATGGCCGCCTGTTGCGGTTGGGGCTGGCAGAAGATGATCGTTACCGTTTGAAAGTGGGTCTGGAGCAGGTTGCGCCGGTGATGCAGCAGGCGACCCTGCTCTATGAGGATCAGGACTTTTACCAGCATGATGGGGTAGATTTTGCCGCCTTGTTGCGCGCAGCCTGGCAGACCTGGGTGATCGCCGAGCGACGCATCGGTGGCTCTACCCTCACCATGCAGGTGGCGCGACTGCGCTACCATCTGCCCCATAGCCTGTGGGGAAAGCTGCAGCAGATCGTGCGAGCGCTGCAGATCGAGCGTCACTACAGCAAGCGGCAGATCCTTAGTGCCTACTTCAATCTTGCCCCTTACGGGCGAAATATCGAAGGGGTGGAGGCGGCCAGCCTGATCTATTTCGACAAGTCTGCCACCGAGCTGACCCTCCCCGAGGCGCTGGCCCTGAGTGTCGTCCCACAAAACCCGGTACGACGCAATCCGACCACAAACAGGGGAAGTTTAGAGCTTTTCGACGCACGTTCGCGTCTTTTTGCCAGATGGGTAGAGCAGCATCCCGGAGCAGGTAAGCGCCGTGTCCAGCTGGAGTTGCCCCTCGCCATTCGGCCACCGGAGCGGCTGCCATTCCACGCCCCGCACTTCGTTAACAGCCTCGAATCGGGTTCGGGGCGCATCGATACCACCCTCGACCTCGGCCTGCAGCGACTGCTGGAGAATGGCATCACACGTTTCGTCGCCCGCCGCGGTGGTGAGGGGATCAATAATGCCGCGGCCCTGCTGCTTAATAGCCAGACCATGGAGGTGGAGGCGCGGGTCGGTTCGGCCAGTTTTTTTAATAAAGCTATCTCCGGCCAGGTGGATGGCAGCCGTGCCAAGCGCTCCCCCGGTTCGGCCCTTAAACCCTTTATCTATGCTCTGGCGATGGATCAGGGGCTGATCCACCCGATGACCATGCTTAAGGATTCACCCAAACGTTTCGGTGCCTATACCCCGGAGAATTTCGACCAGCAGTTCCTCGGTCCGCTGTTTGCCCGTGATGCCCTGATCAAGAGTCGCAATGTGCCGGCAGTAAACCTTACCGCCGCCCTCGCCGGCCCCGGCCTGTACGGTCTCCTGCAGCAGACGGGGATCACCGGGATGCGCGAGCCGAAGCACTATGGTCTGGCCCTGGCACTCGGTGGGATGGAGGTGACGATGGAGGAGCTGGTCGGTCTTTATGCCATGTTGGCCAACGGCGGCGAGTGGCAGCCACTGCGCAGCCTGCATGGTAAGAAGCAGAGAGGGGATCGCCGTCAACTGCTCAGCCCCGAGGCGAGCTTCATCACCCTGGAGATGCTGCGCGACAATCCGCCGCCACAAGGTGAGGTGTTGCACGGCGTGGTAGCGCAGGGGCCGAAGATCGCCTGGAAGACCGGCACCTCTTACGCCTTTCGTGACGCCTGGGCGGTGGGGGTGGTTGGGCCCTACGTGCTGGCGGTATGGGTAGGTAATTTTGATGGTAGTAGCAACCCCGCCTTCGTTGGACGCACCGCCGCCGGGCCGCTGCTGTTCGACCTGTTCGGTACGATTGAGCGGCAGCGTGGTGGCCTGGAAAATGAGCCGCCGGAGCCGGGTCTCCTCAACGTCTCTCGCATACCAATGTGTGCCGATACCGGTGATCTGCCGGGCCGCCACTGCCCACGCACTATCCCGGAGTGGTTTATCCCCGGTGTTTCGCCGATCAAGGTATCCACCGTGCATCGTGCTATTCCCATCGACAGGGCGAGTGGCAAGCGCGCCTGCTTCTACGATCCGGCCACCAGCCGTTTTGAGGTCTATGAATTCTGGCCCAGTGACCTGCTGCAGATCTTCCGTCAGAGCGGGTTGCCGCGTCGCCTGCCGCCCCCCTTCCTTCATGACTGCAGCCTGGAGCAGCAGGCCGCTACCGGGCTGGCACCGCAGATCAAGTCACCCAGTGCGGTGATCACCTACACCCTGCGTGCCGACCGCCTGGCCGAGGAGCGCATCCCCTTTGAGGCGGTGACCGATGCGGATGTGAAGACCCTCTACTGGTTCGTCGACAACCGCCTGGCCGGGCAGGGGCAGGCGAGTGAGTTGTTCTTCTGGCCGGCCGCAGCGGGGGACTATGTCGTCTCCGTACTTGATGATCATGGTCGCGGCGCCGAGGTGAGGATGCAGGTACGGCTGGTTAATTGAGCAACAGTGATCTTTTATCGCTATGCAATATCGAATTTATGCTCTGCACCAGAATTACCCTGTTGTAGGAGCGCTTCTAGCGCGATTTCATCGATCATCGCGGCAAAGCCGCTCCTACGTAATGCATCATACCGTTAGATCGCCACGTCTATTTCATCATTACCCTGTTGTAGGAGTGCTTCCAGCGCGATTCCATTAAATATCGTGGCAGCACCACCCGGGTATTAGCTACGGTTTAGCTGGTGCTGAAAACCAGATATCGCCATACCAGGCACGGGCCTTTCTACCGGTGTTATCGGTATCGGTCATGACCGCCACCGTATCAATGCTGCCAGGCTCTTCGCCAAACAGAAGGCGGTAATCGGCAAGCACGTCACGTTGCAACGTTACCCACTGTCCAAGTTGCTCGCTGCCGGAGTTGACCGCGATCATCCTGGAGCTGCCGGTATAGGCACTCTTCCAGTGGGTTCCTACCGGCTGGTTGCTCGACCAGACGTAGTTAATGGCATGACCAGGTAGAAAGAACGGACCGCCGGAGAAGACCACATAGATCCGTGCAGGGTAGTCATCCCCAACGCGGCTCTGCTCATCGTTGTTGCCGAACAGATCCCCAACCCGCCATGACCAGTTGAGCAGGGGTGTGGCGTCCGGGTCGATATTCACCCTTTTATAGAATACCGAGGCGGCATTATTGCTCTTCGCATGGAGCCTTTTCACACCACCCTGTTCGTCGATGCGATACGAGGTGTGACCAACAAAACTCTCCTCCTGCCAGCCTCTGAGGTCGCCGGTAGAGAAGCGGCCGACCATCACCTCACCTGCTGTCGCAGAGAGCGGAAAGATGAGGAGTATCAGCAACGGGATGGCCTGCCTCATTTTGTCCTCCCGCTGCTGTCAGGTTCGAACAGCTTTTCTATGAGAAAGGGCTCGTCGAAGTGGCGCCGTCCAAGGAAGGCTGTGGGGTGGCGTCCCCACTGGCGCATCGCCCCCGGTGAACGAACCCCCATCGGCCAGAGCAGGAACCGCTCGCTGCGTTCGCTACCGGGCACAATCCCTTCGCCTCCAAAGAGGCTGCGATGAGAGCCATCAGCCAGGGGCAGTGAGCGCAACTGTTGGTAATCATCCCAGCGGTAGTGTTTGCCCTCGGGAAGTGGGGTGAATTCGAGGCGGCGGATAAAGTGGGTGCGGGAGGCGACATGGATTAGTGGCGTGCCCCCGGCCCGTGCAAGGATTTGCGGCACCATCGGCGGTTCGGGCAGGCTCGCCGCTTCGGGTCGCAGTTGTAGCGGCGCAACCGGGAAGAATTTATGGTAGCAGCCGCAGTTGTGGATGGTGTCGTAGAGTAGCGGCCTGCCATCGGGGCCGAGGGTAACGCGGAAGTTGATACCGTCGAGTCGACCGGCGTAGATATCCACCCCATCCTGCGGCGGGCGTGCCTTGAACCAGATAATGTAGTTGAGTTGCAACAATACCCTGCCATTAAAGCGGGTGTAGGAGAGACGGCGGTAGAGGGTGGGCTGGCTGGTGTCGATGCCGGGGAGATCGGTATTGTCGCCACCCCATACCGGCGTGCCGGGGCGATCATTCTCATCCGCTGTGTCAATCAACCACTGTGGGGCGAAGCTGGCGAACAGAAGTGTCTGCTCCCTGTCTCCGGGTTCAGGTAATCCCAGTGGATTGTCGGCGCTACTTCTGAGTAGTGCCGCCACCTCGGCAGTGGTCAGCCTTTCCCCCTGCGGTGGTAGCCAGGCCACCGCCGAACCGGCCATCGGTAGCTCTGCCAGTGGCAGGGCGAAGTTCTCCCGCACCTCCCGGTGCCAGCCTCTTACCCCGGCGGCAACAAACAGCCCGCTCAGCGGGTAGAGGCCCATCACACGCCAGCCGGTGACGTAGTCGTCGGGTACGCGAGCGGCTGTTCGCAGTTGTTGTTGGCTGGTTGGGGTGGCAAGTTCCAGTGCCAACAGTGTGTTGCGACACTGCTCGAGGGCGGTATGCAGTTCCTCGCCCGGGCTTAATGCCTTCAATGCAGCCTGTTTTTGCAGGGGAAGGTTGGCGAGCTCGTGGTGCCTGGCCTCACGATCAAGCCGTGCCAGCCGTTCCACCCAGGCCTCAAAACGTGCGGCTGAATCAATTTCACCGGTAAATGAGGCAAGAAAACGATTGATGCGCAGATAGGGAAAGCCCGGTACCTGTGGTGCACCCTGATCCCGCACCATCGCCTCCTCAACCGCTGCATCGAAGGTGGTAAAGGCATCAAGGCAGAGGGCCGCTTCAGAGCCCGGTCGTGGAGACGGCTGGGTGGCACAGCCGACCAGCAGTAGTACAAGGATCCAGAACACGCCTTTCATACGCTATTCTCCAGCCTTTTGTAATAACGTAGTTCTGTTATAAGAATTTCGCGATATCCACTGTTACGGGTGGTGATACTGGTGAGTCGTTGATTCAATATTTCCCCGCTACTGGGGGTGACGGCACCGCTGATGAACCGAAGGCAGTTCGACGGGTCTGAATAATTACACTCCCTGATTTCGGAGGTCGCCATGCGCTGGAACCCTGTGCTCATATCGGGTCGTTGGAGCCGCTGGCTGCTCTATGTGGTGGCACTGAGCGTGAGCTGGCCATTGCTGATGAAGGCGGTTAATTCCGCCTCTCCCGACAACGGCTTCGACCTCAGTAATAGTCTGCTGCCGGTCGAGCAGATCTTCCATGGTGGTCCTCCCCGTGACGGCATACCGGCACTAACTAATCCCCGTTTTATCCCCTCGGCAGAGGCCGATTTTCTGAGTCCCGATGCTCGGGTAATGGGTATTGAGCGTAATGGTGAGCGTCGCGCCTATCCGATCCGTATCCTCAATTACCATGAGATTGTGAATGACCGTGTCGGCGGTGAAGGGGTTGTGATCAGCTACTGCCCGCTGTGCGGTACGGGCATGGTCTTCTCCGCCACGGTGGCGGGTAAGGCGCGCCAGTTCGGTGTTTCCGGCCTGCTCTATAACAGTGATGTGCTGCTCTATGATCGGGGCAGTGAATCGCTCTGGTCACAGATCATGGGGCAGGCGATCAGCGGCCCGCTGGCTGGAACCCGCCTACACTCGATCCCCGTGCACCACACCACCTGGGAGCTGTGGCAGGAGGAGGGGCCGAGCACGGTGCTCTCCCTCGATACCGGTTATAAGCGCGACTACAGTAGCAGCCCTTATGGCAACTACGACAGTAGCGAGGCGATATACTTCCCTGTTAGCGCACGCAGCCGCCAGTACCACCCCAAGGAGCGGGTGCTGGGTATCGAGCTTGGCGGCGAGGTGAAGGCCTATCCCTTTGCCGAGCTGGCACAGCGCAAGAGTCCGCTGCACGACACGATTGCAGGCAAGGAGGTGGTGATTCATTTTGATGCCGTTGCCCGCAGTGGCCGTATCTTTGATGCCACTGGCAAGGAGTTGTCCAGCCTGAATGCCTTCTGGTTCGCCTGGTTTACCTTTCACCCGCAGACTGCCATCTTCAAGGCGGGACGGTAATGGATGCGTGGTGTGTTACCAGCTACATCGGCATCGCGAGGATAATGCGTGCACCACCCTGGTCTGAGCGCTCTATAGTCAGCTCTCCGCCGTAGGCCTCGACAATATCCCGCACCATCGGCAGTCCGATGCCATGCCCCGGGGTCGCCTCGTCCAGCCGTACACCTCTCTGCAACACCTGCTCGGCCCGTGCCGCCTCAATCCCCGGTCCGTTGTCCTCAATACAGAGCTCTAGCCTGGTATGGCTGGCCTGAGCGCTGATGCGAATAGTGTCGGTTGTCCATTTAAAGGCATTATCCAGCAGGTTGCCCAGCAGCTCCATCAGGTCACCTTCGTCGCCGCGAAAGGCCACCGCTTCCTGTAGTGCCAGCTCCACGGTGATTCCCTTGTCGTGATAGACCTTTTGCAGTGTCGCCAGCAGTCGTTCCAGAGTCGGGCGTAGCGGCAGCGGCGCGGCCAGCGCCGAGCGCCCGGCGGTGGCGGCACGCTGCAACTGGTACTGCACAATGTTGTCCATGCGGTCGATCTGTTCATTGAGAGTTGGCGAATGCTCACCTACGCTGTCACCCAGTCCGCGCAATACCGCCAGCGGGGTCTTCAGGCTGTGTGCCAGATCGCCCAGGGCATTTTTATAGCGTGCCTGCTGCGAGTGTTCGTGCTGCATAAGGGTGTTGATGTTGTCGGTAAGACGCTTCAGCTCTTTTGGGTAGTCTCGTACCAGAGCTTCCTGTTTACCACTCTCAATGGCTTGCACCTCGGTGGCCACGGTGCGCAGTGGTCGCAGTCCCCAGGCCAGGGCCGCCAGCAGGGTGAGTAGCGACAGTAGCGCCATACCACCGAGCCAGCCCCACAGGGTCTGGCGGTAGTTACTCATCTGCTGCTCAAAAGGTGTGCTGTCCTCTATGACGCTGAAGTTCAGCGGGACGCTGCTGTTGAACGTTTCCCACTCGATCCCTAGTGCAGCGATGAAATAATCGCCTCCATTAAATGGCTGGTGGGTAAAGTGCTCACTGTCCCCGGTGTCGCCGAGCTGTGCCGGCAGCTTGAGACCAAGAGCGGAGGGGGAGTGCCACAGTGTTTCGCCCTCGGGGTTGGCAATACGGGCGTAGAGGCCGGAGCCAGGCAGCTCCAGCCGTGCCTCGGCCAGGTGACCCGGCATCATCAGTATTCCGCTGTCGCTGACCTCGGCGGCGGCCATCACCAGATAGAGCTGGGCGAACAGGCGCTCGCGCATCGCCGAGCGGGCACTCTGCTCGAAGGCCTGTTCCAGTGCCAGCGCGGTGACGGCGATAAAGATGGCGAGCACCAGCGCGCTAGCAATACTGACGCGACTGGAGAGTGAGATCATGCGGGCTCCAGCACGAAGCGGTAGCCACGTCCACGCAGGGTCTCGATGGGCTTGAGGCTGTTGTCCGGGTCGAGCTTGCGCCGCAGCCGGCCAATCAGTACTTCGATTACATTGCTGTCGCGGTCATCGTCGTGGGGGTAGAGGTAGTCGCCCAGCTCGCTCTTGGGGATCACCTTATCGCGGTGGTGAATCAGATACTCCAGCAGGCGGTATTCAAAGGCGGTCAGCTCCAGCGGTGCTTCATTGATAGTGACTTTTTGCGCCCCGCTATCGAGGGTGATCGGGCCGAAGCGCTGCGTCTCCTGGCCGTTACTACCGGCACGGCGCAACAGCGCCTTAACACGTGCCAGCAGCTCCTCCATGTGGAAGGGTTTCACCAGATAGTCGTCGGCCCCGGCCTCCAGCCCGGTCACCTTCTCCTCCCACTTGCCACGGGCGGTAAGGATCAGGATCGGCAGGGTGTGGCCATCGGCCCGTAGGTTACGGATGATCTCCAGCCCCGGTAGTCCGGGAAGCCCGAGGTCGACAATCGCCAGATCCAGCGGGTATTCGCTGGCCAGGTAGAGCCCCTCCTTACCGTCGCCACTGGCATCCACGGTGTAGCCCTCAGAGCCCAGGCGTTCGCAGATCTGCTCGCGTAGCGCGGTCTCGTCTTCGATGATTAAGATACGCACCAGCAGCTACCGGTTTATTCCGCTTCAATTTCGTGAATCACCACCTGCTTTTGCGGGGTGAGTACCTTGATGCGATATACCCGTAATCCGTTCTGGCGCACCGTTTTGGCCGAGAGTACCCGCCCGCCGGTCTCGCTGCGTACCTGTGCCACGGCCTCGTCCAGGGTGAGTAGCAGGCGCGGGTCGTCGTCACCCATTAAATCATCAGTGGTAATGGTACCGTTTTGTGCGCTTTGCCAGCCGCCTTCGCTCCACGGCTGTGCCGAGAGGCCGGAGGCCAGCAATGAGAGGAACAGGGCAAGTGTCAGGCGGTTCATGATATTGGTCTCATGTAACGGGGTCAGATTAGAGAGTACACGCAGAAGCGTTTATCAATCCAGCAGTTGGTGTGAGACACGCAGGCGTACAAACCTGCCGGGATCGCGATCCATGTGGCTAACAAAGCGCTCACCTTTGTAACGATAGTGAACCCGATAACCGTTGATCTGCTCTTCCTCGACGTAGTGGGTGCTAACTTCGCAGTGCTGCTCGGTGTAACGATAAGGGGTGTGGCTGCCGCGGCTGGCATCGTGGCCGATGGTGGCTCCAATCACGGTGCCCATGGCGGTGGTGGCGCGGCGATGGCGTGAGTCACCAATGTTATGGCCAATCACCCCACCGATAATTGCACCCGCCAGTGCACCGCCACCGGAGCGTCTCTGGTGGCTACCACTTACCTCCTCATTCCAGCATTCACGCTGCTGTTCTGGCACCTGCACCACCTCGATAACCGGTTCCACGTGACTGACCCGTGCCTTCACCACAAAGCTGTCGTGGCCACGATGCTTCTTGTGCTGACCGTGGCCGTGGCCGGCATAAAGCGGGGAGGAGGTCAGTGCCAGTATTAGCGGCAGGGTTATGAGTTTACGGTTCATCTTCAGTCTCCTTCTTTAATAGTTGCAGCCCATCATCAGGCCTGGCGGCTGAACGGCAACTGAATAGAGCCGTTCAGCCTTTGCCCACATCAAAGAACAATCTCGTAGCCAATCTCCAGTCGCACCGGGGAGTAATCACGGTGCTCATACTGGTGGCGTAGTGGTCGATAGTGGCGCTGCTGATAGCGGTGCTTATGCTGGTGATGACGGCGATGGTGCTTGCCGTGCATACGGTGCAGACGCTTCATCGGACGATAGTCGTGGTGACGTGCCTCACGGTGGCGTTGCAGATACCAGCCATCGGTAGTGTGACGATGGCGTCGCTGATGGCGCTCGCCACGCTGTTCGTGATGGCTGCGTTCAAAGCGCTGTGATGAGTCGCGGTCATGGGCCGAAGCGGCAGCGGGAAGTAACAGACCACCGCCGAGCAGTGCGGCAAGGCTGAGTGCAAGGGTGATTCGTGACTTGTTCATGGCGTGCCTCCTTATTCGATAAAGGGCGGGATTGCCCTGAGCACGCTTGCAGATTACGCCCGCACGGCTGAACCGCAGCTGAACGGAATTTCATTAGTCATAGATGTGAGGTAAAGCAGTTAGGAGATCCAAAAACAGAAGCAAAGTCACATTAAAATAGTATGAAATTGACATATTTTGGCAGAATAGAGGAAAAAAGATGGTTTCTAACCCATTGATTCATATAAAGCACAGGATAAAAAACGTGATGCGGGTCACATTTGCATTGCGCTATTAGAATATTCTAATATAATCATCCGCCATGGTCAGTAGGGAAGCACGACCCAAAGAGGTCTTCCTGAAATCCGAATACCACAGCAGATTTTAAGAAACTACAAAGTAAGGAATTAACACCATGAAAATGATCAAAACACTCGCTACCGTTGCCCTTTTTGCTACCGCTACCGCCTCTCAGGCATGGTGGGGACCCTTCAACAATAACGGCTATAACAACGGTAACGGTTACAGCAACGGCTACGGCAACGGCGCTGGTAACGGCACCGGCAACGGTTCTTTCGGTTTCAGCATGAGCGGTTCTGCCGACGCAGATAGCGCCTTTGACGGCAACGGTAACAGCGCCTACAACGGTAACGGCTACAACAACGGCCAGAATGGTTACAACGCTTCTAACGGCGCTGCTAACGGTACCGGTAATGGCAATGCTCGCGGCAACGGCAAGGCTTCCTTTGGCTTCAACATGAACGCCTCTGCCGATAGCGCTGTTCAGGGTGCTGGCAACGGTTATAACGGTCAGAACGGCTACGCTCCTTACGGTCAGATGCCTGCTCCTGCAGCCAAGACCGAAGAGAAGGCAGCAGCTGCCAAGTAAGTTACACACTTACTAACTAAAAAGGCCCGGCTGGTAACAGTCGGGCCTTTTTTGTTTTAAGTGTAGTAATTCAAACTTAACCTGGCAGAAATCCTCATAATACGATGGCCGCAAACAGGTTGTTGTAGGAGCGCTTCTAGCGCGATGGTATTAAACATCGTGGCAAAGCTACCCCTACGCAATGCATAACATCGCCAGATCCTGACGGTTACATTTTCAGGCTGAGAACGGGTTAATGTCCTTTGTTCTTCTCCTCCTTCTCCCGGTCTTTAGACTTACCCTTCTGCTTGCCTCTCTCCTCCCTGGTTTTTTTGCCGGACTTCTCTTCGCCCCTCCTCTTTGTCTTTGCGTGTGCCACCTTTGCCCTGGCGACTCTTGCCGGCACCGGTTTGACCGCCGGTTTTTGCCTCTTTGTATGCATCACCGTTTTAGTCACCACCTTCCTTGTTTTGCTCCGCGAAAAGTGTTGCTCAGCGGGTAGGCGCTTCACCTTATGGCGAGCAGCATGGGGTAAGGGCGTTACGTGCCGTGACTGGCGATCACCATGATTGCGCTCCTGCTCGCGTGGCTGTGAGTTGCGGTCGCGATCATGGTGCCGCGAGCTACGCTCATGTTGGGCAGGGTGTGAGTTATGGCGTTCTCTGTCGCGGTACTCGGTTGTGTAATGTCCCCTGCGGGGCATGCGCCGCTGGCGCTCACGCTCAATGACCGTAACCTTCCGGTGTCTGATTACCGGCTTTGGCGATACCACCACTACCTGGCGAGAGTCATGGCGATCATGATGATGCCCGGCATGGTGGCCACCCTCATGTCTATGCACGAAAACCACGCTGTTGTGACTATGGCGGTGTTCAATCACCCCTATCGGTAGTGGTACGTGTACAGAGTGGCGGACCGATACGTGTTTGCATCCACCCAGCAGTGCCGTAGAAGCCAGCAGCAGAATTAGTAGTTTTTTCATCACATCACCTCCATCACATTTCAGGGGCAAAGCCCGGGTACGCCCACAGAGTAAGGGAGGTGAGCTGAACGAAAGCTGAACGGGTACTACCCTTAGAATGGACAGGTATGGAATATTCGGAGTCAGTGCAGATGAAACTACTACGCAGTTTTGCCCTCTTGCTGTTGCCGTCCCTCTTTTCCCATGCGGTGGCGGCGCCACTAACCATCGAGCTGCCACCACCGCAACTCAAGGGCACAGGGTCGTTGGAGGCGGCGTTACAGGAGCGCCGTTCGGTACGTCACTACAGCAAGGCAGCCCTCACGCTGGCCGAGGTCGCTCAGCTCGCCTGGGCGGCCCAGGGTGTAAGCAACCGGCACGGCTATCGAACCGCCCCCTCTGCCGGCGCGCTCTATCCCCTCGAACTCTACCTGGTGGCCGGCCGCGTCAACGGGCTGGAACCGGGCCTCTACCACTACCGCCCGGCAGAGCACACCCTGCAACAGGTCAGCCGCGATAACCCGCAGAGCAAACTGGCCATTGCCGCCTACAATCAAAGTGCGGTTCGCAAGGCCGCAGCGGTATTTGTCATTAGCGGGGTCATGCAGCGAACCGCCCGCAAGTACGGCAAACGCGCCCAGCGCTATCTCTATATCGAGGCCGGCCACGCCGGGCAGAACCTGCTGCTGCAGGCCACCGAACTGGGGCTGGGCAGTGTGATTATCGGCGCCTTTTCCGATAGCGCTGTAAAAGAACTGCTGGAGCTGGAAAAGGGTGAGCAGCCCATCAGCCTGTTGGCGGTGGGCAGAAGAGAGTAGCCTGGGGTAGTCTGGTATATATAACTGCAGAAAAATAAAAGAGCCCAATGCTTATGAACGGCGAAACCGAACAGACCACACCAAAAGAGGGTACCTCAATCTGGAAGATCCTCGGCCTGATGCTCCTCACCGTCATACTCTCGGTCGGTATCAGCGCCTGGGTGGTTTACATCATGCTCTTTCCCGGTGACTTCAAACCGGTCACCCTCAATCAGAGTGAAGAGCAGCGGTTAGAGCAGAAACTGCAACGCTTCGATAGTCTGCAACAGCCGGCACGCAGCGCCCAACAGGGCAAGTCATCACTCACTCCCGAGCGTTACAGCGAAGAGGGCGCAAGCCGCGAGATCAGCCTCAGCGAAAAAGAGCTCAACGCGCTGCTGGCAAAGAACACGGACCTGGCCCACCGCCTTGCCATCGACCTCTCTGACAACCTCGCCAGTGGCAAGCTGCTGGTACCGCTCGACCCCGAGTTCCCTATCCTCGGCGGCAAGACCATCAAGCTCAGCGCCGGCATGGAGATGCGCTACGCCGAAGGCAAACCGGTGATTATCCTCAAGGGCGTTAGCATCTGGGGTGTACCGATGCCCAATGCCTGGCTTGGTAATGTGAAGAATATCGATCTGGTACAGGAGTTCGGTAGTGATCAGGGCTTCTGGAAGGCCTTCGCTGACGGGGTAGAGGAGATCGAGGTCGAAGAGGGTGAGTTGAGGATTACCTTGAAAGAGTAATCTCGCGTGGGAGTGCAGTGGGCTTACTTTTTAAGTCTGTTGTGAAAACAGTGCCAGATCCTCTACATCCAGCCGGATACCGATGCGCTCCCCCACCTGATGGTTGTGGTGACTCTGTACCAGGCAGAGCAGTGTCTGACCACTGGGAAGAGCAAGGGTGTAGAGATATTCCGCACCACGAAACGCCCTGGCCTTTACCTCCAGTTGCAGTTCACTTGCGTCATCATGGATCACATCATCGGGGCGTATCAGTAGCTCAATCTTGCAATCGGGTTTGCAACCACTGGGAATAGGCCCCTCAATAATCCCCAGCTCCGTCTTTACCTGGGATGTGCTGATCACCTCACCCGGCAGCATCACTCCCTGACCGATAAAGTCGGCGACAAACCGATTCACCGGCTGATGATAGATCTCATAGCCGCTCCCCCACTGGTGTAACTCACCATGGCCGACCACGCCGATCACATCGGCCATGGCAAAGGCCTCCAGTTGATCGTGGGTGACGAGGATCGCGGTAATGCCGTCACGCTTTAGCAGCTCGCGCACCTCGCGGGCCAGCTGTTCACGAAGCTCGGCATCCATACTCGAGAAGGGTTCATCCATTAATAAAATATCGGGGCGTGGGGCCATCGCACGAATCAGCGCGATGCGTTGCTGTTGTCCACCGGAGAGTTGATGCGGGTGGGCCTCCCTAAGGTGCTCCAGACCGACCAGTTGCAGCAGCTCGGTGACACGTTGCTCACGCTCGGCAGGCGACTGCTTTTTTAGCCCAAAGGCGACATTCTTCGCCACGCTCAGGTGGGGAAACAGGGCGAAGTCCTGAAATACCATGCCGACACGCCGCTGCTCGGTGGCCAAGCTGTTACCCGGTTGCGATACCGTCTTATCGTGCAGGCGGATCGCCCCCCGCGCCAGCGGCTCGAAACCGGCAATAGCACGCAGCAGGGAGGTCTTGCCGCATCCGCTGGGGCCGAGCAGACAGCCGATCTCACCCGGCTGAAGCGCGAAGTTAACCCCCTCAATAACGGTGTTGCCATCGTAGGCGACGGCGGCCTCTTTCACTTCAAGCTGCATCTTCATGATGATGGGGATTCCTGACGGGTTTGTGAGATGGAACGGCTTAACAGGATGACGGGGATCAGCCCGGCGATCACGATGGCCAGCGCCGCACTGGCAGCATCGGCCAGGCGCTCGTCGGCGGCCAGCTCGTAGGCGCGCACCGCCAGGGTATTAAAGTTAAACGGGCGCAGGATCAGGGTCGCTGGCAGCTCCTTCAGCACATCGACAAAGACCAGCAATAGCGCCGTCAGCAGGCTCCCCTTGAGCATCGGGATATGTATCCTGCCCAGGATCCCCAACGGCCGCTCGCCCATCGCACGGGCCGCCTCATCCATCGACGGGGTGATGCGCTCCAGCCCCGTCTCCACCGCGTGCAGCGAGACGGCAAGAAAGCGCACCAGATAGGCGAATAGCAGCGCGGCAATGGTGCCGCTCAGCAGCAGCCCGGTCGAGATCGCAAACTGCTCGCGCATCCAGCTGTCCAGCGTGTTGTCGAACCAGCCGAAGGGGATCACCACCCCCACCGCGATCACCGTACCGGGAATGGCATAACCCATACTGGCGACCCGCACCGCAAAACGCACGGTGCGGGTCGGCTGAAGGCGGCGTCCGTAGTTAAGTAGCAGGGCCAGCAGCAGCGCCAGCAGGGTGGCCAGTGAGGCCAGCTCCAGGGTGTTGAACACCAGCGCCATAAACCGCCGGTCAACCACCGCCTGATAGGTCTCCAGGGTCCAGCTGGCGAGTTGCCCGGCGGGAAGCAGAAAGCCAAACAGCAGGGTGGCAAAACAGAACAGGGTGGCCGCCATTCGGCCCCAACCGGTCAGGGGCAGACGGGTCAGTACCTGCTGGCCCCGGCCGGTCTTGTGGTAACGCGCCTTGCGCCGGGAGCTGCGCTCCAGGGTCACTAGCACCACTACAAAGACCAGCAGCATCGCCGCCAGCTGCGCTGCCGCCGGGGCATTATCCAGCCCGTACCAGGTACGGAAGATCCCGGTGGTAAAGGTCGACACACCGAAATACTGCACCGTGCCGTAATCGGCCAGGGTCTCCATCAATACCAGCGATAGCCCGGCGGCAATGGCGGGGCGCGCCAGCGGCAGGGCCACCGTAAAGAAGGTACGCCAGGGGCCGTTGCCCAGGCTTCGGCTCACCTCCAGCACGCACAGCGACTGGCTGAGAAAGGCGGCACGCGCCAGCAGGTAAATGTAGGGGTAGAGCACCAGCGAGAGCATGATCGCCGCCCCCTCCAGCGAGCGCACCTCGGGGAACCAGTAATCGCCATAGCCCCAACCGGTCAGCTCGCGCAGCGTCGTTTGCACCGGCCCGGCAAAGTCGAGCATGCCGGTGTAGGTATAGGCGATGATATAGGCGGGGATCGCCATCGGCAGCAGCAGCGCCCACTCAAACAGGCGTCGACCGGGAAACTCGGTCATCGACACCAGCCACGCCGTACCCACGCCGAGGAGTAGCGAGCCAATCGCCACCCCCACCATCAGCAGCAGCGAGTTGACCACGTAGTCCTGCAACACCGTCGCGGCCAGGTGTTGCCACACCTCACCGGCAGGGACAAAGACGTTGGCCACCACCACCAGCAACGGGATCGCCAGCAGTAGAGCGATCCCGGTTACGGTGGTGTTCCAGAAGGTGAGTTTCATCCCTGTAGCCGCCATCAAGTTTGGTCTATTTCCAACCAGCGCGATCCATAAGCATGACTGCCTTACCATTAAGTTCACCCAGACGCCCCAGGTTCAAACTATCAGCCTTAAACTCGCCCCACGCCTTGAGTGCCTCACCAATGGCCACCCCTTCCCGTACCGGATATTCGCCATTGCTTTCGGCATACCACTGCTGCGCCTCCTCAGAGGCGAGAAACTCAATCAGCCTGATCGCCGCCTCACGGTTTTTGCTTGAGCGGGTCAGTACCGCACCGGAGACATTAACGTGGGCACCACGGTCCGCCTGATTCGGCCAGAACACCGCCATCTTCGCCGCCGCGGCACGCTGCGCGGGGTCTTTGGAGTTCACCATACCCGCCAGGTAGTAGGTGTTGGCAATGGCGATATCGCACTGTCCGGCGGCAGCGGCCTTCACCTGATCACGGTCGCCCCCTTTTGGGGGACGGGCCAGATTCGCCACCAGCCCCTTTGCCCATTGCTCGGTCGCCGCCTCGCCATTGGCGGCGATCATCGAGGCGATAAGCGACTGGTTATAGATATTGGAGGAGGAGCGGATACAGATCCGTCGCTTCCACTTCGCATCGGCCAGCGCCTCATAAGTGGAGAGCTCAGCCGCCTCAACCTTCCCCTTCACATAGAGGATAGGACGCGAGCGTACCGTCAGCCCCACCCAGTGTCCCTGCGGATCGCGATAGCTGGCTGGCACTGCCGACTCCAGCAGCGCAGAGCGAAAGGCCTGCGTCACCCCCGCCTCTTTGGCCCGGTGCAGCCTGCCCGCATCCGAGGTCAGCAGGATATCGGCAGGGGAGTTGCGCCCCTCGCTCTTTAGACGCTTCAACAGGGCATCATCCTTACCCGTCACCAGATTCACCTGAATCCCCGTCTGCTCACTAAAGCGCTCCAGCAACGGCATGATCAACGCCTCCTTGCGGGCCGAATAGAGATTCACCTCCGGGGCCGCACTAACACCCACCGCACAGAATGCGGCAAACAGGCCCACAAGGGCGGTGAGATAAGATGTCCTGAGTTGCATGATGAGATCCTCTTTGGGGAGCAGTGAGAGACAAACGGATGCTAATGCAAATCGTTCTTATTAACAATAGTGGAGTTCAAAGAGGGGTAGATCAAGGGAGGGGAGGTTACAATCGAGTAGAGCATAGAAAGTGAGTAGCTATTTTACTGAATAGTAAGGGGAAAAGGGTGTCTTTGTCTGATTTGCAGACTCTAAAATCCGCTGTCGCCTCAATATATAGACAACTGTAGTTTTCTATACACGCTGAGGTTGATATATATAGAAAACAGAAAAAACTATACATATCAGTATTGAACGGTATAAAGTATCGAAGTTCCTATACATACCACATCAGGGCATAGGAGGCTCATTGGTGGAAATACCCCTTCAGAATCTGCCGTTTCCCAATGAAGAAGAGCTGGAGAGTCGTGCCGTATTAAAAAAAGCGGCGCTAGCCAACCGTTATCTGGCCGAACTGAAGGGCATTGCCGCCACTATCCCCAATGAGGCGATCCTCATTAATACTCTCACCCTGCAAGAGGCGAAAGACAGCTCTGAGGTAGAGAACATCATCACCACCCATGACGATCTCTTTAAGGCCGGTATCTTTGCCGACTATATTCAAAGCCCCGCTGCCAAAGAGGTGCAGGACTACGCAACGGCGATCAGGCAGGGCTTTGTGCAGGTACGCGAGACACGGCTTATCCGACTTACCGATATCATCGCCATACAGAGGGTTCTGGAGAAAAATCGCGCTGGCCTGCGAAAACTGCCGGGAACCGAGCTGAAAAACCAGCAAACCGGCGAGGTGATCTACACCCCGCCGCAGGATGCCACGCAGATAGAAGCCCTGATGAACAATCTGGTCGACTACATCAATGACGATACGCTCTCCGATGTAGAGCCATTGGTTAAAATGGCCCTGATTCACCACCAGTTCGAGAGTATCCACCCCTTCTACGATGGTAATGGGCGCTGTGGGCGCATCCTCAACATCCTCTACCTCAATGCCAGGGGACTGCTCGATCTACCCGTACTTTATCTCAGCCGCTACTTCATTCGCGATAAAGGGGAATACTACCGGCAGCTGCAAGCCGTACGCGAAGGGAATGGCTGGGAGTCATGGCTGTTGTATATGCTCGAAGGGGTGGTGCAGACCTCTCAACAGACGATATCCCTTATCAAGCAGATCAATACACTGATGCAGCGCTACAAGCACGGCATCAGGAACGATCTGTCCAAGGTCTATAGCCAGGACCTCATCAACAACCTGTTTCGCCACCCCTACACCAAGATAGAGTTTGTGATGAACGATCTGTGCGTCAGCCGCATCACCGCCACAAAATATCTACAGCAGTTGGTGGAAGGGGGATATTTGAGAAAGGCGAAGATAGGGCGTAGTAACTACTACATCAACGAAGCGCTATTTGGCTTGTTGAGTGAGAATCCTGAGGCGGAACAGGCTAATTAATAGCAAACTTGTACGTGAAGGGCGATAGGGTAGAATCGGGCACAGCCTCTAAGAATCACACATAGTGAGTTGTTAGCTTACTGAATTGTAAGGGAAAAGGATGTTCATCTACGATTACCAACCCTAATGCGTTTACTGTATGCACGATAGGTAAAGAGTACTGACCCCTGTCGACTTAATATTTTACAAATCAAAATGGATTTAATATTCACATGTCAAAAAAAATAAAAATATTTGAGCAAAATAATATTAAAACGCTTTCAGTAAGAAACCTCATTCAGATGTATCGTGATCAGGGAGTAGGACGAATCTATTTCAAACTACTTTCCCCAAATGATAACAGCAAGAACCAACCATACATGGCAGGTCATTTGACTGATTTGGCATTTTTGCCCACTGGTGAAATCACAGAAACAACGTCCACATCGAGTAAACAACAGGTAACTAAAAGTAACAAGCGCAATATAAAATATCTTGTTGCCATTGATTTTTCTTGGTTATCAGTAGAAGGAAAAGTTTATCGTGCACCGGATGCCAAATTGATTTATTACCCTCAATACCCTGAGGTTCGCCTCTCTGGCTTTCTGTCTAAGGTGTCATTTGATAGTGGTGGATGGATGGATCCCTCAAAAAAAGGGCGCACTGAGGGGAGAGTTCTTTTTTTTGGTATTAAGGACAATGTTGAATCTGGTGAAATAATTGCATTTATGGCAACTCCAGAAACTCGCCTAGCAAAAGAAATTCATGAATATCCATTTATAGAAATACCGAGTGTATTCAATGAGCTACCTATGAATGAGCAAAATGACAGACGCTCTTCAAAAGAAATACTCATTTCAGAGCTGTCGAGAATTCATCATAAAGAATGGATTGACAGTAAAAAACTCGATACAAATGGAAAGGTACAACCTTATAAAGCTCAAAATGGTGGCGGCTATACGCTAGAAGCTGAACTAGGTGTAATTCCAAATGGTATTGCTGAGCCTGATTTTATGGGATGGGAGATCAAGCAGTTTGGTGTGAGTAAGTGTCATCTTATTAA
Organism: Pseudomonadota bacterium; assembly: GCA_039714395.1. Lineage (GTDB taxonomy): Bacteria > Pseudomonadota > Gammaproteobacteria > Thiohalomonadales > Thiohalomonadaceae > JAPHSX01. The sequence continues at coordinate 42,577 of JBDLJH010000021.1, forward strand.
TAGTAAGCCACTAACTGTGATGACCCCTGAACCAGATGGGGGATTTTACCAGGAGCAGGGTGCTGAGGCTTTTGTTCGTAAGTATGGATACTCTGTTGAGGAAAAGCCTGGAAGATATGATTTTACAGGAAGGCATTTTGCGAACAATGTTTGTGAAAAGTCAGGAATGACAATTCAGACAATCGGGTTTGACAGTGAGACAGGGAATATCACCGATGCCAGTGGTTCTATTGCGCTTTTAGATAAAAACGGAAATCCTGGTTCGGTGTGGACATTTGCGAAGATAATGGAGCACTGGAAGCGTAAGCATTCGCAGGCAGCATACATTCCGTCCCTTTCGACGTCTGTCAACGGAACATGCCGCTTATATAGCTACTGCAGTAACATTCGACTATTTACTGGGACAACTTTTACAAAGTTACTACAGGCTATTAATGATCAGCGTGTTTATTATGATCCAGGTATCAATATAAAAAATGCAGATACGAAGCCTGTTACCAAAAGGCGGAGTCAGTTCAGAATAAAATCCTCTGAACTTATAAATCTGTATGATTTACAGGAAGATATTGATTTGCTGAAAAAGTGACAAATTCATCTGTTGTGTCTCTGGGTCAAATGAGTGATAATTCCTCACGCACCTGTCCCCTCGGAGAAATCATGGATAATTTGACTGAAGACCTAACCTTACTCAACCGTGTCCTTGAAATCTATGATCAGAAGCAGATTGCTGAACACCTTAATAGTCTTGGGCAGGACAATTGGAACAGGGAAACCATCAATCGGTGGTTAAAGGGTAAATCTCAGCCTAAACTTTCACATACTGAGTTTGAGTATCTGAAATCATTACTTCCTCAGGCTCCTGAGTCAGACAAGCACGATTTTACCTTCATTGACCTTTTTGCCGGTATTGGCGGCATCCGTAAAGGTTTCGAGGCTGCGGGTGGCAAATGTTTATTCACCAGTGAGTGGAACAAGTACGCAGTTAGAACCTATAAAGCTAATCATTACTGTCATCCTGGAGAGCATTCATTTAATGAGGACATAAGGGAAATAACATTAAGTGATCAGCCAGATGTAACTGATAAAAGAGCCTATAAAAATATTAACGAGACAATACCTGACCATGATGTGTTGCTCGCGGGTTTTCCTTGTCAGCCATTTTCCCTGGCCGGAGTCTCTAAGAAAAATTCACTAGGGCGTAAACATGGCTTCGAGTGTGATACACAGGGTACGTTGTTCTTTGATGTGGCCCGAATTATAAAAGCTAAACAGCCCATCGCTTTTCTTCTTGAAAATGTTAAAAATCTTAAAAGCCATGATAAAGGAAAGACGTTTGCTGTAATAACCGAGGCGCTTGATGAGCTAGGTTATTTTGTTGCTGATGTTGATACTTATGGCCCGGGTGATCCGAAAGTGATAGATGCGCAGAAATTTGTACCGCAGCATCGAGAGCGTATTGTGCTAGTTGGCTTTAGAAAAGATCTGGGTGTTCATGATGGTTTCACCCTTAAGGATGTTAAGTTTCCTGATAAGATTCCAGCGTTTAGAGATATTCTAGAGCCTGCTAGAGAAGTGGATAAGAAATATATATTGACTGAGAAGTTATGGGCTTATCTTTATAACTACGCCATTAAACATCAGAAGAAAGGCAATGGCTTTGGCTATGGCCTGATGCGTAAGCAACATACAGTCTCAAGAACATTATCAGCCAGGTATCACAAAGATGGTTCAGAGATCCTCATCGATAGAGGCTGGAGTGATAACAAAGGTTTTGATGATGAAGCCAATATGAAAAAGCGACCACGAAGATTAACTCCAAGAGAATGTTCAAGGCTAATGGGTTTTGATGGTGTAGGTGAATCTCATTTTAAAATACCCGTGTCTGATACGCAGGCATATAAACAGTTTGGTAATTCTGTCGCGGTTCCAGTTTTTGAAGCTGTCGCCAGCCTTATGAGAAAAAGAGTAATTAAAGCAAAGAGAATCCTGAAAAACTCTAACAAAGCCGCCTGATGTAACATGGTTGATATCGTAGATAAGTCTACTCGCAGTCGAATGATGTCAGGCATACGCAGCAGCGATACAAAGCCAGAAGTCCTCACTCGAAAAGCTTTGCACAGACTTGGCTACCGATTCAGGCTAGATAGTAAGATTGGGAAAATTAAGCCTGACATCGTCCTGCCATGCTTGCATGTAACGGTATTTGTTCATGGGTGCTACTGGCATCAGCACGAGGGCTGCAAGCTCGCCTACTCAGATAGAACCTACTCAGAAAAGTGGCAGAAGAAATTCGCAGATAATCGGTCACGTGACATAAGGGTGATTGATTCACTCCTTGAGCAGGGGTGGCGAGTGGCGGTGATCTGGGAGTGTGTTACACGTGATCCTCAAATTTTTGAGGAAGTCATCTCAGATCTCAATACTTGGATAAACAATAAAGGTAGCCCTTACTTTGAATCGAGCTATCGAAAAACATGACATTCATTCACGGAATGTTTTACTTTTGTATCCTCGCTAAATTGAGGCATAAATCTACAAATTCAGATACCTTCATATGAGAGTGATCCTCTGCCATGCCATCAATTAATAAACCGGCCTCTTCGTATAAATCACCCGGGATTTCAATGAGCTTGGCTAGCTCTCTTAGTTCTATATTTGCTGCGACTAACATTCCGGCCATAAATTTCTCCTTTTTGAATCTGTGTATACTGTAATACTATCTGTTACGAATGTAAAGGCATCTATTACAGCATGGGCGGGAAAATTCTTACCAATAAAGAAATTATTGAGAAACTGAAAGCAATATCATTTGCAAACTCAGCATCTGAACTTGCCCGTGAGCTAGGCACAGAAAGGCAGAATTTAAAATCCTATGAAAATAAAAACACGATTGATTTAAACAATCGAATAATAACGTTATTGATCGAACATCTTGAGGAATCCTAATCTGATCAATACGGTCAGAGTCATTGATTTTAGAACAAAGGGCTCAGGTTAACTTGATCAATCAAAGAGCCAGCGCAGTTGAAATCTGACTCTCAACACACAGCAATCTTGTTATTTAACATTGAAAAGTCCCAAAATAATAAGGGGTCAGTACCTGAGGTATCCCCACGAATCCAGTAGCAATATCAACAAGTTATCATTATTTTCATACTTATAAGGAACATGCATGGTGTTTTGCGA
>JBDLJH010000022.1:0-41977 GCA_039714395.1 Pseudomonadota bacterium
ACTAAGTGAGTTAAAAGCTGTTACAGTGATGCTTTATGAGACGGTAACAAGTCACGGCGAGGGATGGTGAATTCGTGGGGATCCCTCAGGCTCTGACCCCAATGCCACAAGGATCTTTTCGCCGTCGACATGAATATCGATCTCTTTGACTTCACACACAGTTTATCTACCTTGTCTGTTTTCAGAGGCATCAATTAATACAGGATCGAGCGACAATGGCAAGCATGCAGAGTATGCTAGCGGTGATGTGGTGTTTCAAGTGCTCTGCCCTGGAGACTTGGGCGCTGGCTTTTAATAATAACGAATAACGAATAACGAATAACGAATAGAATAAAATAGAATAGAATGAATAAGGAATGAGCAGGATGGGGAAGATTCAAGTTGTCGCAGTTATTGTTAGGTTATTTGCCATTGCGCTCCTTGTTTACACCATACGTCAGACGCCTGATTTTGTATTGTTCTACAAGATAGACTTCGATAGCAGTATAGATATTGCGGCGTTTTACGAAACGAGGGCATTTGCCTTATTGATGATAATGATCCTGGGCCTGGCCTTGTCGCTGTTTCTCTGGTTTTTTCCATTAACGATTGCTCGAAGACTAGTGCCAAACGCGAATGGTGAGGAAGTGAGAAAGTGGGATAACGACACGCAGTTGTCCGTCGCTTTTATTATTCTCGGTGTCTATTTCTCATATTTTGCGATTGTTGACCTGCTCTACTGGGCGATGATGGTGGTGTTGTCAATCAGGCACCATGATCTGCTGGGGCCACTTGAGGTAGAGGATTGGGTTAATATTTGTCTAACATTCGTGGAGTTATTCCTGGCGGTACTGCTGATCTTCCGCTCAAGGGGGATCACACGACTTATCCTCAAGTTCAGGGGGCGGTTGACGTAGGTAAGCTGTTCGGCGCAAGCCTGACCTGTCAAGTCTTGCCCTGCCCCCCCATGTGGGTAAACTAGGCCCATGTCCGCCAACTTCATCCACCTTCGTGTCCACTCTGAATTCTCACTGGTCGACGGCCTGGTTCGCATCAAGCCGCTGGTGGCGGCTGCGCGTGAGGCAGGGATGCCGGCGGTGGCGATCACCGATCAGAACAATCTATTCGCCATGGTCAAATTCTATACCGCGGCGCTGGGGGCTGGGATCAAGCCGATTATCGGGGTCGATATCTGGCTGGAGAACTCGGGGGATGCCAACAAGCCGAGCCGTATGGTGTTGTTGTGCAAGAACCAGCAGGGCTATAAGAATCTGGCGCGACTGGTCTCCATGGGATACCAGCAGAACCAGCACCGTGGGGTGCCGATCATTAAGCGTGAGTGGTTGCAGGAGCTGAGTGGCGGCCTGATCGCCCTTTCCGGTGGACGTGAGGGGGATGTGGGGCAGGCGCTGTTGGCCGGTAACCGCGATGCGGCGGCAGAGATGATCACAGAGTGGTTGCGTCTGTTCGCCGATAACTACTACCTGGAACTACAGCGCACCGGCCGTGAAGGGGAGGAGGAGTATCTCCATGCGGCGGTTGAACTGGCCTCGGCGATGAATGTGCCGGTGGTGGCGACCAATGATGTGCGCTTTCTCCAGCAGCAGGACTTTGAGGCGCACGAGGTGCGTGTCTGTATCCACGATGGCCGGGCGCTGGATGACCCGCGTCGTGCCCATAATTACTCCGAGCAGCAGTATCTGCGCAGCCCTGAGGAGATGGTCGAGCTGTTCGCCGATATCCCCGAGGCGCTGGAAAATACGGTGGAGATCGCCAGGCGCTGTAGCCTTGAGCTGGAGCTTGGCACCTACTACCTGCCGAAAAGCCCGATCCCTGAGGGGCTGACCGAGGGTGAATATTTCCGTCAGGCCTCGCGTGAGGGGCTGGAGTACCGCCTCTCTACCCTGTTCGATGTGAATGCCCCCGATTTTGCCGAGAAGCGCAAACCCTACGACGAGCGCCTGGAGATTGAGCTCGACGTTATTCTGCAGATGGGCTTCCCCGGCTACTTTCTTATTGTTGCCGATTTTATCAAGTGGGCCAAAAACAACGGTGTGCCGGTCGGGCCGGGACGGGGTTCCGGTGCCGGTTCACTGGTGGCCTATGCGTTGCTGATCACCGATCTCGACCCGTTGGAATATGAGTTGCTGTTTGAGCGCTTCCTCAACCCCGAGCGTGTCTCAATGCCCGATTTCGATATCGATTTCTGCATGGAGGGGCGTGATCGAGTTATCGACTATGTGGCAGAGACCTATGGCCGCAATCAGGTCTCGCAAATTATCACCTACGGTACTCTGGCGGCCAAGGCGGTGGTGCGCGATGTGGGCCGGGTGTTCGCTCACCCCTACGGCTTTGTCGATACCATCTCCAAGTTGATCCCCTTCGAGATCGGCATGACCCTGACCAAGGCGCTGGAGCAGGAGCCCGATCTTAAGGATCGCTATGATCGTGACGAGGAGGTGACCAACCTTATCGATATGGCGCTGAAGCTGGAGGGGATCACTCGTAATGCCGGTAAGCATGCCGGGGGCGTGGTGATCGCCCCGAGTGATCTTACCGACTTTTCACCACTCTATTGCGAAGAGGGGAGCCAGAGCGTTGTCACCCAGTTCGATAAGAACGATGTGGAGTCGGTGGGGCTGGTGAAGTTCGACTTCCTCGGTCTGCGTACCCTCACCATTATCGACTGGGCGCTGGATAATATCCGTCACAGCATGACGATGCGCGGTGAAGACCCGGAAAACTGTCCGCAGATTGAGTCTATTCCACTGGATGATAAGGCGAGCTTCGTCAACCTTCAGGCGGCGAAGACCACGGCGGTATTCCAGCTTGAGTCGCGAGGCATGAAGGATTTAGTGTCGCGTCTGCAGCCGGACTGCTTCGAGGACATTATCGCGCTGGTGGCGCTGTTCCGTCCCGGCCCGTTGCAGTCGGGGATGGTGGATAACTTCATCAATCGTAAGCACGGGCGCGAGAAGGTGAGTTATCCCGACGCTCAGTATCAGCACGAATCACTGCAGCCGATCCTGGAGCCGACCTACGGCATTATCCTCTACCAGGAGCAGGTCATGCAGATCGCCCAGGTGCTCTCTGGCTACACTCTGGGCGGTGCCGACATGTTGCGCCGCGCCATGGGTAAGAAGAAGCCCGAAGAGATGGCCAAGCAGCGTGCATCGTTTGAAGAGGGGGCGAAGAACAACGGCATTGATGGCGAGCTGGCGATGAAGATATTCGACCTGGTGGAGAAGTTTGCCGGGTACGGATTCAACAAGTCGCACTCCGCCGCCTATGCGCTGGTCTCTTACCAGACCCTGTGGCTAAAGGCCCACTATCCGGCCGAGTTTATGGCCGCGGTGCTCTCTGCCGATATGGACAACACCGACAAGGTGGTGATCCTGATCGAGGAGTGCAACGAGATGGGGCTCAAGGTGGTGCCCCCTTCGGTGAATAACAGCAGTTACAAATTCACTGTCGATGAAGAGGGGTCTGTGGTCTACGGTCTGGGGGCCATCAAAGGGGTAGGCGAGGGGGCCATTGAGGGTATCGTTAATGAGTTGGCTAGCAACGGTCAGTACAAAGACCTGTTCGATTTCTGCCGTCGCATCGACACCCGCAAGGCTAACCGTCGGGTGATGGAGTCGCTGATCCGGGCCGGGGCACTGGATAAGTTAGGCCCTAATCGTGCCACTCTGGTGGCAGCGCTGCCACAGGCACTGAAGATGGCCGATCAGGATTCGAAGAACCGTGCCGCGGGGATGAGTGATCTGTTTGGCTTTGATAGTGAGGTGCTCGATGAGAGCCCCACCAGTTACGAAGAGATACCGGAGTGGGAGGAGGAGATCCGTCTCGCTGGTGAGAAGGAGACTCTGGGGCTATATCTCACCGGTCACCCGATCAACCGCTATCTGCCGGAGCTCTCGACCTTCACCTCCTGTCGTATCGCTGACCTTAGCGCCGTTAAGGCGAAAACAATGACCATTGCCGGTCTCATTATTGGTATCCGAACCAGGCCGACAAAAAAGGGTGACAAAATAGCCTTCGTTACTATTGATGATCGATCTGCTCGTATCGATGTTAATTTCTTCACCAAGGAGTATGCGCGCTTCCACGAGTTACTGGGTAAGGATCGCATCATTGTCTGTAGTGGCGAGGTCAGGCACGATGACTACGCCGGGGGGCTGGTGATGGGGGTGCAGGAGGCCTACGATATGGAACGGGCGCGTGAGGTCTATGCCAAGTGCCTGCATCTTAAGTTGCCGCAGGGGCAAGCATTGAATGGCTTTGTCACCGACCTTGACCGGGTGTTGGCACCCTTTCGCGAGGGGGGAACCCCGATTCTTCTCGACTACCACAATGAGCAGGGGCAGGCACAGGTCATGCTGGGGGAGCAGTGGCGGGTGCGTCCCAGCGATGAACTGCTGAGTCGTCTGCGCCAGCTTCTGGGTGAGGCGCAGGTTGCACTGAAATACCGATAGAGGGTGAAAGTGTGACCAATTGGGCGCGACAAATTATTAAACTGTCGCGTATAATGTTGAAATCATTAAGAATCAGAACGAAATCGTCGGTACTTTATAAGACATGAACCTTAATTTTCTTGAATTTGAACAGCCCATCGCCGAGCTGGAAGCGAAGATCGAAGAACTGCGCTACGTGGGTGATGATGCTGAAATCAACATTGGTGAAGAGATCGGTCGTCTGCAGGCCAAAAGCAAGACTCTGACCGAATCAATCTTCTCCGGCCTCAATGCCTGGCAGATCTCACAGCTGGCGCGCCATCCGCAGCGCCCCTATACCAAGGACTATATCGAACGCCTGTTCAGCGATTTTGAAGAGCTGCACGGCGATCGCGCTTATGCCGATGACCCCGCTATTGTTGGTGGTATCGCCCGCCTCAATGACAAGCCGGTGATGGTGATCGGCCAGCAGAAGGGGCGTGACACCAAGGAGAAGGTATACCGCAACTTCGGCATGCCGCGCCCCGAGGGCTACCGTAAGGCACTGCGTCTGATGGAGATGGCTGAGCGTTTCAAAATGCCCATCGTCACCTTTATCGATACCCCCGGGGCCTATCCAGGTGTCGGTGCCGAGGAGCGTGGTCAGTCCGAGGCGATTGCCCGTAACCTGCTGGTGATGTCCCGGCTTAAGACACCCATTGTCTGCACCGTGATCGGTGAGGGCGGTTCCGGTGGCGCGCTGGCTATTGGTGTGGGTGACCGCGTCAACATGCTGCAGTACGGTACCTATTCGGTGATCTCCCCTGAGGGTTGTGCCTCCATTCTGTGGAAGAGCGCTGAGAAGGCCTCTGATGCCGCCGAGGCGCTGGGTATTACCTCCGAGCGGCTCAAGGAGTTGGGCCTGATCGACCGCATCGTTCCCGAGCCATTGGGTGGTGCCCATCGTGATATCGATGCGGTAGCCGAGAATGTCAGAACAGCCCTGGCTGAAGACCTTGACGCCCTTGGTCGCCTCGATATAGAAGAGCTGCTGGTGCAGCGCTACCAGCGTCTGATGTCACTTGGGAACTACGAAGAGAAGTAGTCCCTTCTCCCGTGGTGGTGGCCACGATCTGCGGGCCATTGCCATGTCCAACGCCTTTCACCCCGAACAACTACTCTCTACCCTGCAACGACTTCCAACGGTAGGTCGCTACTGGCTGGCTTATAGTGGTGGTCTCGACTCTAGCGTGCTGTTGCATGCCCTGTCGCAGTTAGGTGAACAACTCCCGGCCCCACTTTCGGTGATCCATGTGGATCATGGCCTCTCTGCCAACTCTGCTGTCTGGTCTGCCCAGTGTCGTCGTCATTGTGATGCTCTTGGTGTTGTCTTGACTGAGCGGAAAGTGGAAGTTGATAGCCGGAAACGAGGTGTTGAGGCGGCGGCACGTGAGGCACGGTATGCGGCCTTTGCTGAGGTGATCGGGGAGGGGGAGATGTTGCTCACCGCCCACCATCAGGATGATCAGGCTGAGACCTTATTGTTACAACTATTGCGTGGCGGTGGGGTACGGGGGCTGGCGGCGATGCCGGAGTATCGTCCCTTTGCGGGTGGTTGGTTGGGTCGTCCGTTGTTGGGAGTTAGCCGTGAGACACTTCAGGTCTATGCTGATGCCCTAGGACTGGAGTGGATTGAGGACCCCAGTAATTTCGATACCACCCTGGAGCGCAATTTCCTGCGCCATGAGTTGCTTCCCATGTTGCAGCAGCGCCGTAGTGGGGTTAAATCGATCCTTGCTCGCAGTGCCGGGCACTTTGCCGAGTCTTCTGAGTTGCTTGATGAGTTGGCGGTGCAGGATCTGGCTGCAGTGGACATGGAAGGGGAGGCAAGCCTTTCGATTACCTTACTACAGGGTCTCTCCGCAGCACGCCAGCGTAACCTGCTGCGCTACTGGCTGCGCCAGCTGGGTCTAACCACTCCTGATAGTCGCAACCTGCAGCGTATTTTTGATGAGGTGCTACCTGCCGCCGAGGATGCCAAGCCGCTGGTAAGCTGGTCCGGTGCCGAGCTGCGTCGTTATCGAGAACGAATCTATGCCATGTCACCCTTGCCGCCAGTGCCAGGTGGGCGGTCACTATTGCCCTGGAGTGGTGAGGAGGTCATGACCTTACCCGATGATCTGGGAGAGCTTTGCATGACGCGGGTCACAGGCGGTGGTGTACGTGAGGAGTTGTTGCTCTCAGGCAAGGTGACTGTCGGTTGGCGTCGTGGCGGTGAGTCGATGCTCCTGCCGGGGCGGGGCGGGCACCATGCGCTGAAAAAGCTCTATCAGGAGGCGGCGGTTCCGCCGTGGGAACGTGGGCGTCGGCCATTGTTGCTGATCGACGGGCAATTGGCGCAGGTGGCAGGTCTATGGAGCGATAGTCGCTTTGCCTGTGGGGAAAATGAGCAGGGAATTCAATTTGAATGGTCTCCCGCCATTGAAATTTAGGGTAAAAACGACGACAATTACTGAGGCTTAGTGCCGACAAGTAATTTCTTTAATCTCAGTTTCTTAGCGGCTCTCATGACGAAGTATATCTTTATTACTGGCGGTGTTGTTTCCTCTCTAGGCAAAGGCATCGCTTCCGCCTCTCTGGCGGCTATCCTTGAGGCCCGTGGCCTTAAAGTCACCCTGCTCAAACTCGATCCCTATATCAATGTCGATCCGGGCACTATGAGCCCGTTCCAGCACGGTGAGGTCTATGTCACCGAAGACGGTGCCGAAACAGACCTTGATCTGGGGCACTACGAGCGTTTCGTGCGTACCACCATGACCCAGCGCAACAATTTTACCTCGGGGCGTATCTACGAGCGGGTGATTCGCAAGGAGCGCCGCGGGGATTATCTTGGTGGTACGGTGCAGGTGATCCCGCACATTACCGATGAGATCAAGAAATCGGTAAAGGCCGGGGCCGAGGGCTTCGATGTGGCGATGGTGGAGATCGGCGGTACCGTCGGTGACATCGAATCACTCCCTTTCCTTGAGGCGATTCGCCAGATGGGGGTTGAAGAGGGGCACGATAACGTACTCTATATGCATCTCACCCTGCTGCCGTGGATCCCCACTGCCGGTGAGTTGAAGACCAAGCCGACCCAGCATTCAGTTAAAGAGCTACGCTCTATCGGTATCCAGCCCGATGTATTGATCTGCCGTGCCGACCGTCCGGTGCCAGAGAGTGAGAAGCGTAAGATTGCCCTCTTCACCAACGTTGAAGAGCGTGCGGTTATCTCCGCCATTGATGTCGATACCATCTACCGCATCCCCGGTGAACTGCATAAGCAGGACCTGGATCAGATCGTGATCGACAAGCTGCGCATCGAGGCCAAACCGGCCGACCTCTCTGAGTGGGACGCGGTAATCGATGCTATGCAGAACCCCACAGGTGAGGTGACCATAGCCATGGTCGGCAAGTATGTGGATCTGACCGAGGCCTACAAGTCGCTCTCCGAGTCTCTGATTCATGCCGGCATCCACACCCGTACCAAGGTGAAGATCGTCTATATCGATTCCGAGGATATCGAGAAGCCGGGTAGCGACTGTCTCAAGGGGATGGACGCCATCCTCGTCCCCGGTGGCTTCGGTGAGCGTGGCGTGGAGGGCAAGGTTGCCACTGTGCGTTACGCTCGTGAGAACAAGGTGCCCTATCTCGGCATCTGCCTCGGCATGCAGGTGACAGTGATCGAATTTGCACGTAATGTGGCGGGACTTGATGGGGCACACAGTAGCGAATTTAAAGCGAATACAGCGCATCCGGTGATTGGTCTGATCACCGAATGGAAGAATGCCGATGGTAGTGTGGAGACACGCAGTGAGGAGTCTGATCTGGGCGGCACCATGCGCCTCGGTGGTCAGACCTGTCACCTTGTCGAGGGTACCCGTGCCCGTGAGATCTACGGTAAAGCCTCCATCGTCGAGCGCCATCGCCATCGCTACGAGTTCAATAACAATTACCTTGATCAGTTGAGTGCGGCAGGGCTGGTTTTCTCCGGCCTCTCCGAGGACAAGAGCCTGGTCGAGGTGGTGGAGTTGGCAGACCATCCGTGGTTTGTCGCCTGCCAGTTCCACCCGGAGTTCACCTCCAATCCGCGTGACGGTCATCCACTGTTCAGTAGTTTTGTTGCTGCGGCACGTAAGTACAAGGAATCATAAGGCGAATGAAACTTTGCGATTTTGAAGTAGGGTTGGAACATCCGTTATTTCTGATTGCCGGTCCCTGTGTTATTGAGAGTGAGCAGCTGGCCCTTGATACTGCCGGTGAGTTGAAGACGATCTGTAATGAGCTGGGTATCCCCTTCATCTATAAGTCTTCCTTTGATAAGGCCAATCGCACCTCCGGTGACAGTTATCGCGGTCCTGGTTTGGAGCAGGGGCTAAAGATCCTGGAGAAGGTGAAGCAGCAGATCGGTGTGCCGGTACTTACCGATATTCATGAAGATACCCCGCTGGCTGAGGTCGCCTCCGTGGTCGATGTACTGCAGACCCCCGCCTTTCTCTGTCGTCAGACTAATTTTATTCAAGAGGTGGCGCGTCAGGGACTGCCGGTTAATATAAAGAAGGGACAGTTTCTTGCCCCCTGGGATATGACGAATGTTGTCGATAAGGCGCGCGCCGTCGGTAACGAGCAGATCATGGTCTGCGAGCGCGGTGCCTCTTTCGGCTACAATACACTGATTAGCGATATGCGTGGTCTGGCGCAGATGCGTGAGACCGGTGCCCCGGTGGTGTTCGATGCCACCCATTCTGTACAGCAGCCCGGTGGTCTCGGCGGTAAGTCGGGCGGGCAGCGTGAGTTTGTGCCGGTGCTGGCACGTGCGGCGGTAGCCAGTGGCATTGCCGGGGTGTTTATGGAAACCCATCCGAATCCGGATGAGGGACTCTCCGATGGCCCCAATATGTGGCCGCTGGATCGAATTAAAGAGTTATTAACGACCCTTAAGGCGCTTGATGGCGTGGTTAAGGAACAAGGTTTTATTGAGCAGACCCTGCTCTAGTAATTTATTTAACGTAACAAGAATTGAATAGTGGAAAACCAATGAGCGAGAACAAGACACAAATCGTAAACGTACGTGCCCGTGAAATTATTGACTCCCGTGGCAATCCCACGGTAGAGGCCGATGTCATCCTTGGTGGCGGTGCCTTTGGTCGTGCCGCAGTGCCATCCGGTGCCTCCACCGGCTCACGTGAGGCGATCGAACTGCGCGACAACGATGCCGAGCGTTTCGGTGGTAAAGGTGTGCTTGACGCTGTAACCAATGTGAACAGCAAGATTGCCCGTGCCCTTATCGGCATAGAAGCGAGTGACCAGGCCGCTGTCGATCAGGTCATGATTGACCTCGATGCTACTGAGAACAAGAGTAACCTTGGTGCTAATGCCATGTTGGCCGTTTCGATGGCTACGGCAAAGGCTGTTGCCGCTGCCCACGAACTGCCGCTCTATCGATATCTTGGCGCAGGCAGCAAAAACTACACTCTGCCAGTGCCGATGATGAACATTATCAATGGTGGTGAGCACGCCGATAACAGCGTCGACCTGCAGGAATTTATGATCGTGCCGGTGGGCGCACCCAGCATCAATGAAGCGATCCGCTACGGCTCAGAAATCTTTCATGCCCTGAAGAAGGTGTTGAGCGCTAAGGGTATGAATACCGCGGTAGGTGATGAAGGTGGTTTCGCCCCCGATCTCTCTTCGAATGAGGAAGCAATTCAGGTGATCCTCGAGGCGGTTGAGGCTGCAGGTTATAAGGCCGGTGAAGATATTATGATTGCCATTGATGCCGCCAGCTCTGAATTCTATAAAGAGGGTAAGTATGTCCTCGCCTCAGAAGACAAGGTGATGAGTTCTGCGGAGTTTGTCGATTTTTTTGCCGACTGGGTTGAGAAGTATCCGATCATCTCTATCGAAGATGGCTTGGATGAGAGTGACTGGGACGGCTGGAAGTTGTTGACCGAGAAGCTGGGCGACAAGGTTCAGCTGGTGGGTGACGATCTCTTTGTTACCAATCCGGCAATACTCAAAGAGGGGATCGAAAAGAGTATCGCTAACTCCATCCTTATTAAGGTCAACCAGATCGGTACCCTTACCGAGACCCTGGCCGCAATTAAGATGGCACAGGATGCTGGTTATACCGCGGTGGTTTCTCACCGCTCCGGTGAGACTGAAGATACCACCATCGCCGATATCGCCGTGGCCACCAACGCCGGACAGATCAAGACCGGCTCCATGTCGCGTTCCGACCGTGTTGCCAAGTACAACCGTTTGCTACGCATTGCCGAAGCACTGGGTGATAAGGCCACCTATCCCGGACGTGAAGCATTTTCCTATTTGAAAGGGGAGTAGTGGCTCAACACTCTGAGCGCAGGCCCGGTCAGCTAGCAGTTGTCCGGGCCTGTTTGTTTATACGATGAGATGGCTGACGGGAATATTTGTTGTTCTGTTATTACTGCTGCAATACTCATTGTGGTTCGGTAACGGAGGTTTGTTACGCGTGTGGCAATTAAATCAGACGCTAGATGAGCAGGCAGGAGAAAATACCAGGCTGAAAGAGCGCAACGCGGCGTTGGAGGCGGAAGTGCGTGACTTGAAAAAAGGACTTGAGGCGATAGAGGAACGTGCCCGTACCGATCTTGGAATGATTAAAAAGGATGAGACCTTCTTTCAGGTCATCGAAGAGAAATAATTACAGTCGTTAGTCGTTAGTCGTTAGTCGTTAGTCGTTAGTCGTTAGGTCGTCGTGATGCTCGGATTTTGGAATGGTAATTAAAAGAAAATACTGGGTTGTAATTCCGGCAGCCGGTGTCGGCAGGCGGATGCGTGCTGATCGTCCCAAACAGTATCTGATGCTGGGTGAACGCACGGTGTTGGAACAGACCATTGCGGCCTTTAATCATCATCCGCGTATCGCCGGTATTGTTGTTATTGTTACCGCAGGCGATCCTTATTGGACGGAATTAAATATCGAGACTTCTGTGCCTCTCCTTGTAGCTGAAGGCGGCATTGAGCGTTGCCACTCAGTACTGAACGGCCTTGATATGCTGAAACAGTATGCTGGCGATGATGACTGGGTGCTGGTACACGATGCGGCGCGCCCCTGTTTGCGTCATAGTGACATCGACAGTTTGATAGAGAGATTAGGTGATGACGAGGTGGGTGGCATCCTTGCGGTTCCGGTACGCGATACCATGAAGCGTGATGACGGTGCTGGAGGTATTGCCCATACCGAAGAGCGCAACGGCATGTGGCATGCGCTGACCCCACAGATGTTCCCGCTGGGTCTGTTGCGTGAGTCGCTGCAGCAGGCGCTCGCCGATGATTATGAAGTAACGGATGAGGCCTCTGCTATTGAACATAGTGGCCTGCGGCCGAAGCTGGTCGAAGGTCATGCAGACAATATCAAGATCACCCGACCTGAAGACCTGGCACTCGCCACCTTTTTTTTGCAGCAATTGCGGGAGTAGACTCATGCGTATCGGACACGGCTATGATGTACACGCCTTTACCGCTGGCGATTACATAGTGCTGGGTGGGGTAACCATTCCCCATAGCCAGGCCTTTGCCGCTCACTCCGATGGGGATGTGTTGATCCATGCCCTTTGTGATGCCCTGCTTGGGGCGGCGGCATTGGGTGATATTGGCCTCCACTTTCCCGACACCGCGGCTGAGTTTGAGAATATAGATAGTCGCATCCTGTTGCGCCATGTATTGGGATTGTTGCAACAGCAGGGGTATCGACTTGGCAATGCGGATATGACCATTGTTGCGCAGGCACCTAAACTGGCACCTCATATCGAAGCTATGTGTAGTTATCTTGCCGCTGATCTTCAGGCCGAAATTACTCAGGTCAATGTAAAGGCGACTACCACCGAAAAGCTCGGCTTTGCCGGGCGTAAGGAGGGTATTTCTGCCCACGCTGTGGTGTTGTTATTTAAAGATGGCTGAGTTGCGACGTGTCTACACTCTCGATTGGGCTTTTGCCGACACAGAGTCCAAGTGCCACGGCACCATCCGTACCACGGCAGAAGATTTTAAGGTCGATGAGGTACTGGGTTACGAGCCTGACGGTGAAGGCAACCACGCCATTCTCCACATTCGTAAACGTAACACCAATAGCGACTGGTTGGCCCGTCAGCTGGCAGAGTTTGTTGGAGTTGAGGGCAAAGAGGTCGGTTATGCCGGTCTTAAGGATCGGCATGCCGTCACCACCCAGTACTTCAGTGTCAATCTTTCAGGCCGCGAGGAACCCGACTGGTCACAACTTAATAGCGATCAGATAGAAGTACTGTCTGTATCGCGGCACGGTAAAAAGTTGCGGAGAGGCAGTCTGCGCGAAAACCGTTTTGTTGTCACGCTGCGAGATCTGGCTGGCGATTGTTCGGCGCTGGAACAGCGACTCAGGTGTATAGAAACTGAGGGGGTGCCGAACTACTTCGGTGAACAACGCTTTGGTCGTGATGGTAACAACCTGCGGATGGTCGAAAAGATGTTCCGTGGTGAAATTCATGAGCGTGATCGCCACAAGCGTGGCCTCTACCTCTCTGCTGCACGTAGCTGGTTGTTTAATCGTGTGTTATCCAGGCGTGTTACTGATAACAACTGGCTACAGGCACTCCCCGGCGAGGCATTGATTCAGCCGAGTAGCCGCAGTGCACTTTCGTTAAGAGTCATTAGCAATGAGATCAGGGAACGCATTGATAAGGGGTTTCTACAGCCATCAGCCCCGCTGTGGGGGAGGGGGAGTACCACGGCACTGGCTGAGGCGGCCGAGCTGGAATGTGATGCACTGGCAGAAGAAAAAGTATTCATGCATGGTCTGGAGCAGGCAGGACTGGAGCAGGAGCGGCGTGCGTTGCGCTTACGGGTCAAAGATTTTGTGTGGCAACAACAGGACGATGCTACTTTGCAATTGCGCTTCACTTTGCCAGCGGGAAGTTATGCCACGGCGATCCTGCGAGAGTTGTTAATAGTGAGCGACGCATCGCGTCGGCCTGAATAGTAATAATCGTATAGTCAGGGTTACGATCTCGTAAGGGTGGATTCTAGCATTCGTAAAAAGAGGTCGATATTACTGGTTCTGGTCAGGTAGTTCATGAATCCCAGGTGGGCTTTATATTTCTCTTTGTTCAGAGCGGGGCAAAAGGAAGACTTATTTGCGTTTAAGCAATAAATATATGGCACCGGTTCCACCATCCCTCGGACGGGCAGAGCAGAAGGCGAGTACTTCGTCTCGTTGTCGCAACCAGTGATTGACCTTGCCCTTAAGTACCGGTTGATTGTGTTGTGAGCCGTAACCCTTGCCGTGGATGATGTGTACGCACTGTTTGTTCTGCAGACGGCAGTGGCGCAAAAAGTGACTAAGTGCCTGACGAGCCTCTTCGACCCGCATGCCATGTAGATCTAGTTCGGCGCTGATATGGTACTGTCCCCGGCGAAGTTTACGCAGCACATTGTGTTGCAGCCCACTACGGCTAAAGAGTAACTCCTCTTCAGTTTGCAGCTCGTCTGGGTCGAGGCTGTCGGAGAACATATCCTCGACCATCTGTTGTTCATCGCTTATACGTTGGCGGGGGATTGGGGGCGGTGCTGGGGTGTGATGGGAAACACGTTTTTGTGGCAATGGTGTTACATCATCGACGAGGGTGCGGAACAGGGCTTGATCTTCGGCGGAAATTTTCTGTTTTTTTGCCATGGCTCTATGCCCAGGATGGTAAGCGACGGATTCTAACACACTGTTTTCACACAGGGACTTCATGGTCCAGTGCACTGCTGTTATAGTAGGTCTCACCTATTTACTAGTCTCCTCTGTATACGACTCGGGGAGAAGAGAACTAATAACTAAATGAAGATTCTCATCAGTAACGACGATGGTTACCTCGCCCCGGGGATTCGTACCCTGGCGCAACACCTTAAAATACTGGCTGATATTACTGTGGTTGCCCCGGAGCGCGACCGCAGCGGTGCCAGTAACTCCCTTACCCTCGATTTTCCGATTCGTGTTAATAGTGCCGATGAGGGCTTTTTTCGTGTTGACGGTACCCCTACTGATTGTGTACACCTGGCAATTACCGGGATGTTGGAGCAGGAGCCCGATATGGTGGTCTCTGGCATTAATGCCGGGGCCAATATGGGGGATGACGTGCTCTACTCGGGTACCGTGGCAGCGGCGATGGAGGGCCGTTTCCTCGGTTATCCGGCGATAGCAGTCTCTCTGGTGTCGAACGGTGGCCATGAGTTTGAGCACTTTGAAACGGCGGCGAAGGTAGTGGTTGAATTGCTTGAGCGTATCCAGTCGCACCCATTACCCAGCGACACCATTCTCAATGTGAATGTACCGGATCTACCGTGGGAAGAGTTGCAGGGTCTCGAGGCGACACGCCTTGGGCATCGCCACAAATCGGAGCCGGTGATTAAGAGTGCCGACCCGCGTGGTCGCCCAATTTACTGGGTGGGGCCGGCCGGTGCTGAACAGGATGCCGGGCCGGGTACCGACTTTCATGCGTTACGCCAGGGGCGGGTCTCGGTAACACCGCTGAAGGTTGATCTGACTCGTCATGATCTGCTTAGTGATATTGCCAGTTGGCTGGATGGGGCGCACTAGCCGATGAATACACAGGCCCGTCAGGGTATTGGCATGACCTCGCAACGTACCCGGGAGCGGCTGATTAACCGCCTTGTTGAGCAGGGGATACGCAATGAGCGGATCCTCGATTTGATTCGTACCGTGCCGCGCCACCTGTTTGTAGATGAAGCACTCGCCTCACGAGCCTACGAGGATACCGCGCTGCCCATAGGTAGTGGTCAGACTATTTCTCAGCCCTATGTTGTAGCACGTATGACCGAGGTACTGATGTCAGTCTCGCCGCAGCGAGTGTTAGAGGTGGGAAGCGGCTGTGGTTACCAGACAGCGATCCTTTCGATGCTGGTGCCTGAGGTCTACTCCATCGAGCGCATTTCTGCCCTTCATCAGAAGGCGAAGCGGAACCTGGCCGAGTTACAGATTTTTAATGTGAGGTTGCGCCTGGGTGATGGCTATCGCGGCTGGCCTGCTGCAGCCCCTTTCGATGCCATTCTTGTGGCGGCAGCCCCGCCGGAGATCCCCGAGGCGTTGCTCAAGCAGCTGGCAGAGGGCGGACGCCTGATTATCCCGGTGGGTGAGGGGGGCGAACAGGAGTTGCTTGTGATCACTCGTAGCGGCAATCAGTTTCATCAAGAGGTGTTGGAGCGTGTGGTCTTTGTGCCGATGCTCTCTGGCGCCGAGGTTTGAGGTAGCAATGAACTTTTTCTCGAAACTTTACGACATGGTGCTGAACTGGTCGCGCCACCGTCATGCGCAGTGGTATCTCGGTGGACTGAGTTTCGCTGAGTCCTCTTTCTTTCCTATTCCGCCGGACGTGATGCTGGCACCGATGTCGTTGGCCCGCCCAGATCGAGCCTGGCACTTCGCGCTGCTTACTACCCTCACCTCAGTGGTAGGTGGAGTGTTCGGTTATTTTATCGGTGTCTTTGCCTTCGATATGATCGAGCCGCTGCTGCACAGTGCCGGGTATTGGCACACCTATGAGCGTGCAGTCGCCTGGTTTGATCGGTGGGGTTTTTGGGCGATCTTCCTGGCTGGTTTCTCACCTATTCCCTATAAAATTTTTACCATCAGCTCCGGGGTAGTGGGAATGGCCTTCCTGCCCTTTCTCGTGGCCTCTGCGGTAGGACGTGGTGCGCGCTTTTATCTGGTGGCAGGCCTGATGCGTTGGGGTGGCGAGCGAATGGAGAAGACCTTGCGTGTCTATATTGATCGTATCGGCTGGGTGCTGATTCTGGCTGTGGTGATTGCCTATTTTACGTTTAATTCTGTAAATAATGGGTAGCAGGAAAATCGTACGCTGGATGGTATTTGGCATGCTGTTAGGCATGTTGGCCGGCTGTGGCCGCATGTTGCCAGTGGGAGGGCGCGGCGATCTGATTGAATATACCGTGAGCAAGGGGGAGACCCTTTACTCTATCTCCTGGCGTTATGGCTATGATCACCGTGAGGTGGCGGCCTGGAATAGTATCCCCCCGCCATATAGCATCTTTCCCGGTCAGCGTTTACTGCTAATTGCTCCATACCAGAGGAATGCCAAACCCCGTCGTAATATCGCTACGGCTCCGGCAAAATCAACGCCACCAACCAGCCCTCGTGGTGCACCTGTTGCCAAGCCTGCAGTGGTGGCCTCCACTACTATCCGTAGACCCAGTAGCACTCAAAGCAGCAAAAAGCTTGAAAAGCCGCCAACTCGTCACCAACAAAAGAGCGTAGCGTGGCGTTGGCCAAGTAAGGGCATAATCGTTAGTGCCTTCAGTCCCAGTAAGGGGAAGAAGGGGCTAGATATTCGCGGTAAGCTTGGTCAGAATATTATTGCCGCTGCTGATGGTAAGGTTGTTTATAGTGGCAATGGTTTGATAGGTTATGGCAATCTAATCATCATTAAGCACAATGACACTTATCTTAGCGCCTACGGACACAACAGGCGCCTGCTGGTTAAAGAAGGGTCTGTTGTAAAACAGGGGCAGAAGATTGGCGAAATGGGTGACAGTGGAAAAGATGGTGTAATCCTCCACTTTGAAATTCGTCGTGATGGTAAACCTGTCAACCCGATGCCCTATCTGCCAAGAAGGAAAAACTAGCTGAAATTACGCTAAAGAGAGAGTTAATGGACGAGCGAGAGATCAATAAAAGTGAGGCTGTCATGGAAGAAAATACTGTAGAGAAAAAGGAAAATAAGTTTGCGGCGGGTAAGATTCCTGACAGTCAGATGGATGCCACGCGTCTCTATTTGAGTGAGATTGGTTTCTCCCCGCTGCTTACTGCAGAAGAAGAGGTACACTTTTCCCGCATGGCACAAAGGGGGGAAGAGGCGGGGCGCAAACGCATGATTGAGAGCAACCTGCGCCTGGTGGTGAAGATTGCTCGTCGCTACCTTAATCGCGGTCTGGCACTGCTGGATCTGATTGAAGAGGGAAA
The DNA here is from genome assembly GCA_039714395.1 of Pseudomonadota bacterium. Lineage (GTDB taxonomy): Bacteria > Pseudomonadota > Gammaproteobacteria > Thiohalomonadales > Thiohalomonadaceae > JAPHSX01. Next base: position 17,449 of record JBDLJH010000022.1, read on the forward strand.
TCTGGGCTTAATCCGCGCTGTGGAGAAGTTTGACCCAGAACGCGGTTTCCGTTTTTCTACTTATGCGACCTGGTGGATTCGTCAGACCATAGAGCGGGCGATTATGAATCAGACCCGTACTATCCGCCTGCCAATTCACGTAGTGAAAGAGATTAATGTCTATCTGCGCGCTGCACGCCATCTGACCCAAACCCTGGATCACGAACCCTCGGCCGAGGAGATCGCCGATATGCTCGATAAGCCTATCGAGGATGTGAAGCGCATGATGGGGCTGAATGAAAGGGTTACCTCGGTTGACGTGCCGCTGGGGCGTGAAGGGGACAAGACCCTGATCGATGCCATTCCTGATGAGAACAACCTTGACCCTTCAGAGTTGCTGCAAGATGCGGATATGCGCGGCAATATCGATGTGTGGCTGAACAAACTCACTGACAAACAACGTGAGGTGGTGGAGCGGCGCTTTGGTCTGCATGGTTACGATATCTCGACCCTGGAGCAGGTAGGGGCGCAGATTGGTGTGACCCGTGAGCGGGTTCGACAGATCCAGATTGAGGCGTTGAAACGGCTACGTGAAATTATGGAGAGTCAGGGTTTTGGTGGTGATGTTATTTAGTTAATACTGCCATCTGCCGAAACAAAAAGCCCAGCTCATAAGCTGGGCTTTTTTGTGGAGTAAAATGATTCTACTCAACAGAGCTGATGGGCTTCTATTATCAGGGGAACAGGGCTGCAGCGACCTTGCGTCCTTCAGATACCAGCACATTGTAGGTACGACAGGCGGCGGCGGTGTCCATTACCTCGTAGCCGATACCTAGCCTCACCAGTGCTGCCAGCTGTTCTGTAGACGGGAATCGCATCGCCTTGCCGCTGCCGAGCAGCAGTACCTCGGCTTTTAGCCCCTTGAGCGCCTGCAGGTGCTCAGTAGTGAGTTCCGCCATTTGTTGTGGCGGCCAGTCATCGATCAGGTGTTCGGGACTGAGCAGGCAGCTTTTCTCCAGGCGTAACAAGCCCTCATCATCCTCTGGTGCGGCGTTGGGGGGACGGATGATGATAGTCCCATCACTATAGCTGTGGAGGCTATAGGTGCCACCAGTCTGTTCGAGGGTGAATTTCATCGTATATCACTAGTAGTTGATTGACAGGGAATTAAGGCCCCAGTAGTGTTAACGGCTTGCATTTTGCCCCATAATAGCGCGCTTTACCGGCACATATATATAAGGACTGTCAGTTGTGACTACAACACCAGCAAAAGAGCCGAACGATATGACTCCAGTCAGAAAATCGTCGAAGCTGGATAACGTCTATTACGATATTCGTGGTCCGGTGATGGAACACGCCCGCCTGATGGAAGAGGAGGGGCACCGCATCCTCAAGCTCAACCTCGGTAATCTGGCCCCCTTTGGCTTCGAGGTGCCGGAGGAGATCCAGCAGGATGTGATCCACAATCTGCCGCAGGCCTCCGGTTATTCCGAGTCGAAGGGGCTGTTCGCTGCGCGCAAGGCGATTATGCACTACTGCCAGGGTAAGAATATTGCCGGGGTGGAGATGGAGGACATTACCGTCGGTAATGGCGTCTCTGAGCTGATTGTGATGTCGATGCAGGGGCTGCTCAATAACGGTGATGAGGTGCTGGTTCCGGCACCTGACTATCCGCTGTGGACGGCTGCGGTAAGTCTGGGCGGTGGTAATCCGCGCCACTATATCTGTGATGAAGGGGCAGGATGGCTCCCCGATTTAGATGACATGCGCAGTAAGATCACGCCAAGCACTCGTGCCATTGTTATTATTAACCCCAATAACCCGACCGGTGCGCTTTATCCCGATGCGTTGCTGCTGGAGCTGATTGAGATCGCCCGCCAGCATCAACTGATCATCTTCGCCGATGAGATCTACGACAAAATGCTCTATGACGGGGCCAAGCACACCTCTATCGCCTCGCTGGCCGATGATGTCTTCTTTGTTACTTTTAACGGCCTCTCCAAGAACTACCGTGCCTGCGGCTATCGTGCCGGCTGGATGGTGGCCTCCGGTGAGAAGCGCCATGCTGAGGACTACATCGCCGGGCTCGATATCCTCGCCTCGATGCGTCTCTGCTCCAACGTGCCGGGGCAGTATGCTATTCAGACCGCCCTGGGCGGTTACCAGAGTATTAACGATCTGGTGGCCCCCGATGGTCGATTGTGTAAACAGCGTGATCTGGCCTTGGAGATGATGAACTCACTTCCTGGGGTGAGTTGTGTTAAGCCGCAGGCGGCCCTCTATTTATTCCCACGGCTCGACCCGAAGATGTATCCTATCGCCGATGATCAGGCCTTCGCCCTTGAGATGCTGAAGGAGGAGAAGGTGCTGGTGGTGCAGGGGAGCGGTTTTAACTGGCGTGATCAGAACCACTTCCGCATGGTCTTCCTGCCCACTGTGGATGATTTGACTGAGGCAGTCGGTCGACTTGAGCGCTTTCTCAATGGTTATCGCAAACACCATAGCACCTGACAACGAATTTTAAATTAGAGAAATAAACCGTTATGAATCCTGTAAAAATTGGCCTGCTTGGCCTCGGCACCGTTGGTGGTGGCACCGTCAATGTTCTCAAACGCAACGCCGAGGAGATCAGCCGTCGCGCTGGTCGTGCCATTGAGGTGAGCCATGCCTCGGCCCGTGATCTCAATAAGCCCCGCATCTGTGAGACCGAAGGTATCACCCTCACCACCAATCCTTCCGAGGTCGTCGAGGCCGCCGATGTCGATGTGGTGGTTGAGCTCATCGGTGGTGACACCCTCGCCCTTGAGATGGTGATGAAGGCAATTGAGAACGGCAAACATGTGGTTACCGCCAACAAGGCGCTGATCGCCAAGCATGGTAATGAGATCTTTGCCGCGGCGCAGGCCAGGGGCGTCGTGGTTGCCTTCGAGGCGGCGGTAGCTGGTGGTATCCCGATCATTAAGGCGATTCGCGAGGGTCTCTCTGCCAATCGCATTGAGTGGCTGGCGGGTATCATCAACGGCACCGGTAACTTCATCCTTACCGAGATGCGCGACAAGGGTCGTGATTTTGCCGATGTGCTGGCCGAGGCGCAGGCACTCGGTTATGCCGAGGCCGATCCTACCTTTGATGTGGAGGGGATCGATGCGGCGCACAAGCTGACTATTCTCGCTTCGATTGCCTTTGGTGTGCCGCTACAGTTCGATAAGGCCTACACCGAGGGGATCACCAAAATCACCCGCGAAGATGTCACCTATGCCGAGGAGCTGGGTTACCGTATCAAACACCTGGGTGTGGCGCGTCGTACCGACAGTGGTATTGAGCTGCGCGTTCACCCAACCCTGATCCCCGAGCGTCGCCTGATCGCCAATGTTGATGGCGTAATGAATGCCGTGCTGGTGCAGGGTGATGCGGTCGGGCCGACCCTCTATTACGGTGCCGGTGCCGGTGCCGAGGCCACCGCCTCGGCCGTGGTGGCCGATATCGTCGATGTAGTGCGCGCCCTGACGGCTGATCCTGAGAACCGCGTACCGCATCTGGCCTTCCAGCCAGACCAGCTCTCCGATCAACCGATCCTGCCAATGGAAGCCGTGGAGACTGCCTATTATCTGCGTCTGCAGGTTGAGGACCGTCCCGGTGTACTGGCCGATATCACCCGCATCTTCGGCGAAGCGGGGATATCCATCGAGGCGGTGTTGCAGAAAGAGCCTGCCGAGGGCGAGAGCAATGTCTCGCTGATCATGCTAACTCAGTGCGTGAAAGAGCAGAACATGAACGGAGCACTGGCCGCCATTGAGAAACTTGATGCCATTGCCGGTGAGGTGACACGCATTCGCATGGAGAGTCTGGGCTGATTGCTCGCTGCGGTTAATGGCTCCTCAGGCCATTGATATTGAAAAGGGGGCCGCTGGCCCCCTTTTGTTTAGACCGAGACACTGATAATGACCAGACAATCACTCACCTTGCTGCTGCCCGGTCTTCAGCCACGCCTTGATAACGATATGGTGTGGCCCGACATGCCCGCCCTGCAGACGCTGTTGTCAAAGGGAAAGTCGGAGCCGTCCCCCGCCGATCATATCGCCAGCCTGTTTGCCCATTTTTCCATGGCAGCAGAGGGGGAGGGCGATCTGCCGGTAGCACCACTCTGCGCCCTGGTTGATGAACTGGATGCAGGGCGTGGATGGTGGTTGTGTGTTGACCCGGTACACCTGCTGGCCGATCGCGACCAGCTCTACCTCTCGGCCTATCGTGAGTTGGCTCTGAGCCAGGCCGAGGCCGATGAGCTGGTCGTCGAGTTAAATAAAGTTTATGCCGAAGATGGCTGGCAATTTATCGCAACCTCACCGCAACGCTGGCTGTTGCGCCTGCCGCAATCGCTGGCAATAACTACCACACCGACCGAACAGGCCTTGGGGCAAAGTGTGGGTGCAGTGTTACCACAGGGTAGTGATGCGATGAGTTGGCAGCGGGTGATGACCGAGGTGCAGATGTTGCTGCACTCAAGCCCCGTGAATGCTAGGCGTGCCGAGCAGGGAGCACTGGCGGTGAATGGCCTCTGGTTCTGGGGTGGTGGCAGCCGGCCTGAGGTGGGAGAAGATTGTGGTTGGGATCATGTTATTGCTGGGGATGGCCTCGCCCGTGGTCTCGCCCGACTTCATGGAGTAGTGGCGGAGGAGCCATCATCGACAACGCTGAGTGAATTGTCGCAGGCTGGAGAAAACGTGTTATGGCTTGATGACTCGCTACAATCGCCGATGCCGACAGCTGAACTATTTGAGCAGCTGGAACAAAAACTCTTCGCCCCGCTGCTAGCCATGTTGCAGGGCGGTGAGCTGGCACAGCTGGTAATAGAGTTGCCTGGTCTGGGGTGTTGGACCATTGATCGTGCGGCACTATGTGGATGGTGGGGCCGCTGGTGGCGTCGGCGTAAGCCGCTGTCTGAATTACTAAAGGGTAGATGAGTTGGACTATCAGAGCACACATCAAATTAGTCGCCGTGAGCCGGTGGCGATCCCCGATAATTTCTCCGTCGATCTACCGCCGCTGCTGGCACGTGTCTATGCTAGCCGTGGCATCACCTCTAGCAAAGAACTGAACCACTCGCTGGAGCAGCTGCTGCCGTTTAATCAGTTAAAGGGAATCGATGAGGCGGTGGCCCTGCTGGTCGAGGCACTGCAACAGCAGTGGCGAATTTTAATCGTTGGCGATTTTGATGCCGATGGCGCGACCAGTACCACCGTGGCGGTCAAGGCACTGCGCATGCTGGGGGCGGGTGAGGTCGATTTTCTGGTGCCCAACCGATTTGAGTATGGCTACGGTCTAACGCCAGAAATTGTTGCCGTGGCCGCCGAGCGCCAGCCTGATCTTATTGTCACCGTGGATAACGGTATCTCCAGCATACAAGGTGTGGCGGCAGCACAGCAGGCCGGGATCAAGGTGCTGGTCACCGATCACCACTTGCCAGGCAGCGAGTTGCCGCAGGCCGATGCGATGGTCAACCCCAATCAGCCAGGCGATACCTTCCCCTGCAAGAATCTCGCGGGGGTAGGGGTTATCTTTTACACCATGCTGGCACTGCGTAGCCGCCTACGTGAAGAGGGCTGGTTCGAGCAACAGGGACTGGCTGATCCCAACCTTGCGACCTTACTTGATCTCGTCGCCCTGGGTACCGTGGCCGATGTGGTAGTGCTGGATCACAACAACCGCATTTTGGTGGCGCAGGGGTTGGCGCGTATTCGAGCAGGTCACGACTCACCCGGTATTCAGGCATTGTGCGAGGCTTCAAAACGCGATACTTCGAGGCTAGTCTCCAGCGACCTCGGTTTCGGTCTCGGCCCGCGACTTAACGCCGCCGGTCGCATGGAAGATATGACCATCGGCATCAACTGCCTGTTGAGTGACAACATTGAAGAGGCACGTCAGCTTGCAGTGCGCCTGGAAGAGTTGAATCACGAACGCCGCACCGTCGAGGGCGATATGCGCGATGAGGCACTGGCTGAGGTAGAGCGACTTAATCTGGATGACTCGACCTCACTCCCCTTCGGTTTCTGTCTCTACAATTCAGACTGGCACGAGGGGGTGATTGGAATCCTTGCCTCGCGCATTAAAGATAAATTGCACCGCCCGGTGATCGTCTTCACCGATGCGGCCAACGGTGACATTAAAGGTTCTGCCCGCTCAGTAAAGGGCGTACATATTCGTGATGCCCTTGATGCAGTGGCCGCCGCACACCCCGAGCTGCTGAAGAAGTTCGGCGGCCATGCCATGGCAGCCGGCCTCACTATCCATGCTGATGCCCTCGAACAGTTCAATCAGGCCTTTGATGCCGAGGTGCGACGCCACCTCACAGAGGCTGACTTACACGGCACCCTATTAAGTGATGGCGAGCTGACAGCAGAGGAGGCGACAATGGAACTGGCGGCACGCCTGCGCAGCGAAACACCTTGGGGCCAGGGCTTTGCCGAACCGCTATTCGACGGTTGGTTTGAGGTGGCCAGTTCGCGCATCGTTGGTGAGCGTCACCTGAAGATGCAGTTGCGCTGGCCCGGTTCGGGGCAGAGTGTCGATGCCATCGCCTTTAATGTGGATGAGCCACTGCTGGAATTAAAACCACAGAACGTGCAGATCGCCTATCGGCTGGATATCAACGAGTGGCGGGGTAATCAGAGTTTGCAGCTGCTGGTGGATACGATTGTGGCGGTGGAGTAGGGTGATCCGTCTTAGCTCCTAACGCCGCTGAGTTTCAATTGAGTATCATCCATTTGGTTCTTCGGTTACTGCCACCAACTGGCAAGTGCCGACGTTAGCTGCACACACAACAAGAATCTACGAAGGCCTTTTTTCTTGTTCGTCACAAAGAGTCGATTGGTAGCCGCTGGCAATCGCCGCTTGTTTCGCTTCTGCGGCAAGATTTTGTACTTCGGCGACAAGCTCTTTATGTTTATCGAAAAGTCGGAGGAGATTGTCGACTGCCTTCATCTGTATAGCCTCACCACGTTCATAACGACTAAATGCGTTGGGGCCACCACCGAAGATCTCTGCTGCCACCTTCTGGGTCATGTTAAGTTTTTTACGGATCTTCCGTACCTCATAAGAGGGGAGTAGGCCGTCGATCATGGCGCGAAAATCATGAAGCTCAAGTTCGGTCGCCTTCATGTCGGCAACAGTTAGGACACCCTCACCGCAGGCATTACACCAATCACCGGGCTGTTCTACTTCAATAACCTGGCCGCTATAGGTGTAAGGAACTTTGCGTACTTCGCGTACCATCTCACCGCCACACTCCAGGCATACCTTACTCATGGCTTAGCCCTCCTATCGTTAGTCATCATTAGTAACCAGTCTATTTAGGCTTAAATGAAAGCACCAAATACCCTTCGTCATTTATCGTGAACTTCAGGTACATCATCTCCTGCCGCCACTCAATGTGGTAAACGTCTTGCCAGATACGATGATCTGCATGACTCGTCATCGATTTGTAGAAGTGCTCCCTGATAGACAGCGTTTGGATGAGTTGAAACAACTCCTCTCGAGTGCCACCCATAGCGTAAAGCTTCTGATTTGCCGTAAACGTCACACCAAGCAAATCATCCTTTGCGGCCTCCTTGATGTTTGCCAGGTTGTACATAGGAGTCCGTTTTTCCATGATCGAAGTATTAACCTTAAAGGTTAATCTGTCAAATAAGTACTATTGACTAAGGTGCAGCGCTGTTCGGTGGCGGGTTCTAGATGGTGAGCTCGCGTACCGTCGACGAGCGCCACCTTAAGATGCAGTTGCGCTGGTCAGATTCGGGGCAGTGTGTAATCAATGGGGTCAATGTTACTTGATTTGACCCTCACAGAGATTCACTTCCTCCACTCCTGACGCAACTGATGCCATCCTTGTCCCGTTGTTGCCACAGGCCGAATGCGGATTCAGCTATTTGCCTTTGATGGTGGCAGATACTCAGCGACTGTACGGCCCATGAGTTCATCCTGTGATAGTCCCTCTATCTCACTCATTGTTTTGAGCGCTTCTATCTGCTGTACGGGCAATTCCACAATCATTCTCATTTGACACCTCCGTGAGTGCTATATGACGACGTTATCATGTGTTAAGTGGTGTGCAACAGTCAGCAATGAGGTATCCGAGTCTTCTAGTACCAAGGACAGGGGTATGACAGGGGTAACTTGTGCCCAAACGAAAGCTAAAAATCGACAGGAACCCCTCCGGCGAATTCGCTATAATGTCGGGCTATTCAACGCCATAAAAGCATTCAGGACTAACTGTGAACTTTATCGAAACCCGTGGTAACGACGGCCAGAACCCCCTCAAGGTCACTTTCTCAGAGGCCATTCTCAATCCTATGTCCTCTTTTGGCGGTATCTACTCGCCTGAGTCTCTGCCGGATCTGGGTGACTCCTTCCTGGCTGACCATATCGATGCCGACTACAAGACCCTGGCACGCGACATTCTTGCAGCCTTCGCTATCGACATCGAGCAGGATGTGATTGAGCAGGCGCTGGCGCTCTACGACCACTTTGATGACCCGGCCAATCCGGTGCCGGTGGTGAAGGTGAAGGATGACCTCTACGTCAGCGAGCTTTACCACGGCCCGACTCGCGCCTTTAAGGATATGGCCCTGCAGCCCTTCGGCATCGTGCTCTCGGCGCTGGCGCAGAAGCGTGATGAGAACTACCTGATTCTGGCGGCCACCTCGGGGGATACCGGCCCGGCGGCACTGGAGACCTTTAAGAACCGTGCCAATGTGCAGGTTGCCTGCCTCTACCCGGACGGCGGCACCTCGGATGTACAGCGCCTGCAGATGGTGACGGAGGATGCCGACAACCTGAAGGTGATCGGCATTCATGGTGACTTTGATGATGCGCAGGCGGCACTTAAGCAGCTGCTAGGCTCGGCCACCTTTAAGGATAAGCTGAAGCAGAAGAAGATCCATCTCTCTGCCGCCAATTCGGTCAATTTTGGCCGCATTATCTTCCAGACCATTTACCACATTCACTCTTACCTGGAGCTGGTTCGCCAGAAGGCGATCACCCTGGGTGACAAGGTCTATCTGAATGTGCCCAGTGGCAACTTTGGTAACGCCCTTGGCGGTTATTATGCGATGAAAATGGGGCTGCCGGTAGCGAAGATCCTGATCGCCTCGAATAACAACAATGTCCTGACCCGGTTGATTAACACCGGGCGCTACGACCTGCGCACTCTCTCAGTGATCCCCACGACCTCGCCGGCGATGGATATCCTCAAGTCATCCAATATTGAGCGCGTGCTGTTCGACCTGTTTGGTGCCGAGCGCACCAAAGAGCTGATGCTTCAGCTCGATACCGAGAAGCACTATGAGCTTACTGCCGATGAGCTGGCGCAATTGCAGGCGGTGTTTGTTGCCGACTTTTGCAATGATCAGGAGGGCAAGCAGTACATCAAAGAGGTCTTTGCGAAAGGCTATTTGATGGACCCGCACACCGCTACCTGCTTCAAGGCCTACGATACCTGTCGCACCGAAGCGCTGAAGACTATTGTCTACTCCACCGCCGAGTGGACCAAGTTCTCACCGGTGATCGCCAACGCCCTCACCGGCGAAGTGGATACCCACGATATCGATGCCCTTAAATCGATTGCCAAAGAGGCCGGTATCGAGATACCAGAGGTGATTAGTTCACTGTTCGACAAGCCGATTTCCCAGAGCACCATTATCGACAAGGAGAATATCGAGCAGGAGATCCTTACTTTTTTATAGTGGGGGGAAGTTAAGTCGTAAACAAAAAAAGGCCGTTCAATTGAACGGCCTTTTTTTGTTTACGATCAATTCAGCCTGCTTTGATAGAAAACCAGCGACTGTGAGTCGCTCTTTTCGCCGAGACCAGGTTTCCTCTCTGGTTTTAATAAGGAAACATAACCTGAATATTCTATCGCCTCACTGTCACCCCTGTTGATGATACGAATGGTTTCATTCATGCCTCTTCCCAGCCCTAATACGATGGCCTCATTGTTAGAGATAGGCATAATTGGGACAGCAGAACTTTGTTCTGGTAGTACCGGCATTTTTAGTTTGTAGCTCATCACCAGAATGCCGTCAACAACCTCCAGTTTGTTGTCTCTGAAACTAAGGTACTCATCCGGGTTGGTAACCTGCATCTCCCCAACTCTTGCCAGCCATACATCAGGGATCGGTTTTGGTGTGACACGTGCCCCGAGGATTTGATCACGGCCTTTGAAGGTCATGACTACAGCAGAGTTATCATCTACTTCCTGTAGAGAAAGTAATACATTGTCCAGATCGATGCCCAGGAGATGACGAATAGGAATAAAGCCAAATAGATTAAACTCGAGACTATATTTTCCGTCTGTGTGTGGTATCAGGTCAAAATTCCATCCAGACAGTTTGGCCTGAAGCTGCTCGCCGTTACGTTTTACATCGATCAGTCCCAACCAGGTGGCAAATTTTCCTTCAAACCGCTTCAGCTTTTCATCGTCAGGGTTTTTGTCAACAGGGGCCTTTTTAATTTTGTCGTCAAGGTCCTGTTTAATTCCGGTTTTTGCTTCAACGGCCAGCTTCATCAATTTGGTGGCGGCATTGGCGACGACCGGTCCACTGGTGCAGGAGTTGGCCAGGGCAATGACACCGAGTTGTTGCTCGGGGAGCACGATCATTTGGCTGAAGTAGCAGGGGACGCCTCCACCATGTGAGGCAACGGTTTTTACACCGGTAATTCCGTGGTCAACCAGAAACCAGCCAAGCCCCAGTTTCAGGCCAAAATCCAGGGCAACACCACGGTTTTGTGGCTGCATCATCTCCTGAACAGCGTTGGCACTGAGGATCTGTTTGTCGTTATATTTTCCCTTAGCCAGGATCATGCGCATGAAACGGGACAGGTCATTGGCAGAGCTGTATAACCCACCTGCCGGTGTGTCTCTTAATTCACCCACATCAATGGCGTCTCCATCGGAGTAGCCCTTAGCCAGATGCGCCTGCATATGCGGGTGCAGTTCATGGCTGGTGTGGTTCATACCCATGGGTAATGAAATATTCTCTTCGATGTACTGCTGGAACGGCTGTTGGCTTACCCGTTGAATGGCATGACCAAGCAGTGATACGGCGGCATTGGAGTAGGAGTAGATGTAGTTTGGTGGGTAGGCGACGTACTGCTCCTGTAGCTGTGTGACCACATCGGTAAATTTGGCCTCGCCGTTGGCATCCCACATTCCCTTCATGATGTCTGCGGGTAAGCCGGAGTGATGGGACATGATCATACGTGGCGTTATGGCCTGGACATCGGCATAGCGATTACGAATAGAAAATTCGGGGAGTGACTCTTTAAGTGGCGCATCGATACGCAACAGCCCACGCTGCTGCAGCTGCATCGCGGCGGTTGCGGTGAAGGTCTTGGATATAGAGCCCACTCGATAAACTGTATCGGCGTTAGTCTTGACCTTATTCTCGAGATTGGCGTAACCAAAGCCCTCTGCCCATACCAGCTTTTGGCCATCAATTAGCGCCAGGCTGACCCCCGGTGTGTCGTGTTCATCAAGCAACTGCGGGGCCAGCCAGCGTATATATTCGATGGCATACTCATAGTTGCCCTGTGTTAGCTGTTGCGGCTTGATAGGAGGGGCAGAAGAGCAGGCTGCTACCATTAAGGCCGTTATGGCAATAAAAATGAAGCCTGTAAAAGTCGCCAATCTGGTTTTGAGCACGGTCAAATCTCTTCCTGAATGTAGTGATGGTCTTCAACAGTATGCTTACTGCCATCTCAATATCCTGAGATGCCTACGGCCTATGCATGTTGATTTTAATGGCTGTATGATACCAGAAGCGAAACAGGTGGGTTATATCCATCTAATAAAGTTGGTATTTTCCCGGATGGAACCCTTTATTGCTGATCTCTATCAAACCCTTATCGTTCAGCCTGTGATTACTAAAGACTATAAAGTCTATGGAATACATTTATTTAGGCGCATGCAGGGTATTCGGCATGGACAGTAGAGGGGACATTCCAGTACAATCCGTTCGATCAGTCGGAGCGTATCCGTTCCAGACACTCTTAATCGAATTTTAGGCGGGAAGGCCCCAGACCGGGTCCCTCCCGCTTTGCACATCTGATACGTGGAGGTTACCTTGCGGCAACCGGCTCTACTGGCCCTCGAAGATGGCACCCTGTTCTGGGGTGAGTCCATCGGTAATGAAGGGCAGACCGTAGGTGAGGTGGTATTCAATACCGCACTCACCGGCTATCAGGAGATCCTGACCGATCCGTCGTATGCTCGGCAGATCGTTACCCTGACCTATCCCCATATTGGCAACACCGGCACTAATGATGACGATGAGGAGTCCTCTCATATCGTCGCCAGTGGCCTGGTGATCCGCGACCTGCCGCTGCTGGCAAGCAGCTGGCGTAACCAACGGCCGCTGGATCAGTACCTGCGCGACAATAATGTCGTGGGTATTGCCGAAATCGATACCCGTAAGCTGACCCGAATCCTTCGTGAAAAGGGTGCGCAGAGCGGGTGCATCGTCGCCGGTGAGAATATCGACGTCGAGGAGGCAGTAGCCGTTGCGCGTGGCTTTGGTGGCCTTAAGGGGATGGATCTGGCAAAGGAAGTGACCACGGGCCAGCCTTACGAGTGGGCACAGGGTAGCTGGAGCCTGGAAGACGGTATGCCCGGTCATCCGGAAGGCCCCATCGAAGAGGCCCTGCCGCACCATGTAGTGGCTTTCGATTTCGGCGTTAAACGCAATATCCTGCGCATGCTGGTGGATCGCGGTTGTCGCCTTACTGTGGTACCGGCCAAGACGCCGTTTGATGAGGTGATGAAGCTCGAGCCCGATGGCATCTTCCTCTCTAACGGTCCAGGCGATCCAGAGCCCTGCGACTATGCTATTGATGCCATTAAGGAGCTGACCGGAACCGGTCTGCCGATGTTTGGCATCTGCCTCGGTCATCAGCTGCTCTCGCTGGCCAGTGGCGCGCAGAGCATGAAGATGAAGTTCGGTCACCACGGTGCCAACCATCCGGTGCAGGATATTGATAGCGGGGTGGTGATGATTACCTCACAGAACCATGGCTTTGCGGTGGATGAGGAGAGCCTGCCGGATAATCTGCGGGCCACCCATCGCTCGCTGTTCGATGGCTCTTTGCAGGGTGTGCATCGTACTGATTGTCCTGCCTTCAGCTTTCAGGGACACCCTGAGGCGAGTCCCGGTCCCCATGACGTGTCACCTCTATTTGATCACTTCATTGAGCTGATTGAAGAGAGCAAAAAATAACGTACGGGGCGATATGCCCCGTTTGACTAATTCAGGTTGAGTAACAGACTGCTATGCCAAAGCGTACAGACCTCCAAAGTATCCTCATCATTGGTGCCGGTCCGATTGTTATCGGTCAGGCCTGCGAGTTCGACTATTCCGGTGCCCAGGCCTGTAAGGCGCTACGCGAGGAGGGTTACCGGGTTATTCTGGTGAACTCCAATCCGGCCACCATTATGACCGACCCGGATATGGCCGATGCCACCTATATCGAGCCGATCACATGGCAGGCAGTTGAACGGATTATCGAAAAAGAGAAGCCCGATGCGCTGCTGCCTACCATGGGTGGTCAAACCGCGCTCAACTGCGCGCTGGATCTGGCCCGTGAAGGGGTACTTGAGAAGCATGGCGTAGAGATGATCGGTGCCGATAGCGAAGCCATCGATAAGGCCGAGGATCGCGACAAGTTCCACAAGGCGATGCTGAAGATCGGCCTGGAGATGCCCAAGGCCGCCGTGGCCCACTCGATGGAAGAGGCGTGGCAGGTGCAGGCGCAGGTGGGCTTTCCCACCATCATCCGCCCCAGCTTCACCATGGGCGGCTCCGGTGGCGGTATCGCCTATAACAAGGAGGAGTTTGTTGAGATCTGCGAGCGCGGTCTCGACCTCTCCCCGACCAGTGAGCTGCTGGTTGAGGAGTCGATCCTCGGCTGGAAAGAGTATGAAATGGAGGTGGTGCGCGACCGCAAGGACAACTGCATCATCATCTGCTCAATTGAGAATTTTGACCCGATGGGTGTCCACACCGGTGACTCCATCACCGTTGCTCCTGCGCAGACGCTGACCGATAAGGAGTACCAGATCATGCGTAACGCCTCGCTGGCGGTACTGCGTGAGATCGGTGTGGAGACCGGTGGCTCTAACGTGCAGTTTGCGATCAATCCCGAGAACGGTCGCATGACTATTATCGAGATGAACCCCCGCGTGTCTCGATCCTCTGCTTTAGCATCCAAGGCGACCGGCTTCCCCATCGCCAAGGTGGCGGCCAAGCTGGCGGTCGGTTACACCCTTGATGAGCTGCAGAACGATATTACTGGAGGTGCAACTCCGGCCTCGTTTGAGCCGAGCATCGATTACGTGGTTACTAAGATCCCGCGTTTCACCTTCGAGAAATTCCCCAAGGCCGATTCCAACCTGACCACCCAGATGAAGTCAGTGGGTGAGGTGATGGCGATTGGTCGTACCCAGCAGGAGTCGTTCCAGAAAGCACTGCGTGGTATGGAGATCGGTGTTGACGGTTTTGATGAGTTCATCGACATCAACGATGCGGATGCCATGGATACCCTGCGCCGTGAACTGCGCCGCCCCAGTGCCGAACGTGTCTTTTACGTTGGTGATGCCTTCCGCATGGGCTTAACGCTGGAAGAGGTCCACGAGCTGACCCATATCGACCCCTGGTTCCTGGTACAAATTGAGGAGCTGATGGAGTTGGAGAAGGAGGTCGCGGCCCTCGGTCTTGATGGTCTCGATGAGAAGTTTGTACGTAAACTTAAGCGTAAGGGCTTTTCTGATCGTCGTTTGGCAAAGGTTCTTGGCGTGAGTGAGGATGTGTTCCGCAAGCTGCGCCACGATCACGGTATCCGCCCGGTCTATAAGCGTGTTGATACCTGTGCTGCTGAGTTCTCTACCTCTACCGCCTACATGTACTCCACCTACGAGGAGGAGTGCGAGGCCAACCCTTCCGATAAGGATAAGATCATGGTCCTCGGCGGCGGTCCCAACCGCATCGGTCAGGGTATCGAGTTTGACTACTGCTGCGTACACGCCGCGCTGGCGATGCGTGATGATGGCTACGAGACCATTATGGTCAACTGTAATCCTGAGACTGTCTCTACCGATTACGATACCTCCGATCGTCTGTTCTTTGAGCCGCTGACGCTGGAAGATGTGCTGGAGATTATTGATTTAGAAAAGCCCAAGGGTGTGATTGTGCAGTACGGTGGTCAGACCCCGCTGAAGCTGGCAAGAGATCTGGAAGCCGCTGGGGCACCGATTATTGGCACCACCCCTGACTCTATCGATCTCGCCGAGGATCGCGAGCGCTTCCAGCAGTTGATTGAAGAGCTGGGCCTGCGTCAGCCACCCAACCGTACCGCTCGTGACCCGGAAACCGCGGTGAAACAGGCCGAAGAGATCGGTTACCCGCTGGTGGTTCGCCCCTCCTATGTACTGGGTGGACGTGCCATGGAGATCGTCTATAACGAATCGGAGCTGCGCACCTATATGCGTGATGCGGTGAAGGTCTCCAATGAATCGCCGGTGCTGCTGGATCGCTTCCTTGATGATGCGGTTGAGGTCGATGTGGACGCCATCTGTGATGGCGAGGATGTGCTCATCGGCGGCATTATGCAGCACATTGAGCAGGCCGGCGTGCACTCCGGTGACTCAGCCTGTTCACTGCCCCCTTATAGCCTTTCTGATGAGATTCAGGATGAGATGCGCAAGCAGATCGTCGCCATGGCGAAGGGGCTGAAGGTGGTCGGGCTGATGAATACCCAGTTCGCGATCAAGGACAACGATGTCTATGTGCTGGAGGTCAATCCACGTGCCTCGCGTACCGTGCCCTTTGTTTCCAAGGCGACCCAGCGTCCGCTGGCGATGGTGGCAGCGCGCTGTATGGTTGGGCAGAGCCTCGCCTCGCAGGGTGAGACCAAAGAGATCATCCCTGGGTACTTCTCGGTGAAGGAGGCGGTATTCCCCTTCATCAAGTTCCCTGGTGTGGATCCCATCCTTGGTCCGGAGATGAAGTCTACCGGTGAGGTGATGGGTGTGGGCCGTAGTTTTGGTGAGGCCTATAACAAGGCTCAACAGGGTGCCGGTATCGTGCTGCCTGAGTCGGGCCGTGCCTTCGTCAGTGTGCGTGAAACGGACAAACCCGGTGCCGTACAGATCGCCCGTGATCTGGTTGAGTTGGGATTTGAAGTGGTGAGCACCCGTGGTACCGCTACAGTGCTGCAGGAGGCCAATGTTGAGTGCGGCATCGTCAACAAGGTGAACGAGGATCGTCCCAACATTGTCGATATGATTAAGAATGATGAGATTAGCTTTATCGTTAATACTACCGAGGGCAAGCAGGCGATCGACGACTCATACAGCATTCGTCGTGAGGCGCTACAGCACAAGGTGACCTATACCACTACCCTGGCCGGTGCCGCGGCAAGTTGTCGCGCTATGAATCGCCGTGATCAGAGCGATGTTAACCGCTTGCAAGATTTGCATCAGGAGCTAAATTGATGGAAAAGACACCGATGACCGCCCGTGGTGCCAAGGCACTGCAGGATGAGTTGACCGAACTGAAGACGGAAGCACGTCCCGCCGTGATTAAGGCGATCGCCGAGGCGCGTGAGCACGGCGATCTGAAAGAGAATGCCGAGTATCACGCCGCGCGTGAACAGCAGGGATTTATTGAGGGACGGATTCAGGATATTGAGGGTAAACTCAGCACCGCTCAAGTTATTGATCCCTCTACCCTTAATACGGGAGGCAAGATCGTCTTCGGCGCTACCGTCGATCTACTTGATGTAGAGAGTGATAGCGAGGTGACTTATCAGCTTGTTGGTGAGGATGAGTCTGATATTAAACTCGGACGTATCTCTATCACCTCTCCGATCGCCCGTGCCCTCATTGGCAAGTTTGTTGATGATGTGGCCGAGGTGCAGGCACCCGGTGGCATACGTGAGTATGAAGTTCTGGAAGTGCGTTACAGCTAACGGTTAGTGAGACGGGCAGGGAATAGTTCAATGGGGCATGTTTTGGTTAATGGTGAACGCATGCTCCTTAGCCTCTGGGTAGGAGCACTCTGGTCTATCGGTTTTCTTGCTTTGCCAACCCTTTTTTCCTCACTCGACGATCGAGCCCTGGCTGGAATGCTGGCGGGTAAGATGCTCACCGGTGTCAGTTTTATCGGACTGGGCTGCGGTACGGCGCTGTTAACTTCATTCTGGATGCAGAGTGTTAAACCGCTACAACAGCGTAGAGTACAACTGCTGCTGGTGATGCTGTTGCTGGTTGTTATTGGGGAGTTTGTACTGCAACCCCAGATGGCAGAATTAAAGGCTCAGGGGCTAGTCGAGGGGAGTGGTGTTGCGGCACGTTTTGGTGTGCTGCACGGTATCTCCTCAATACTCTATTTTGCCAACGCTGTTATTGGTGTGGTGTTGCTGGTGATGATAGGTCTGCCACATAACGAATCGCTCAGGGCAGGCTGATAACAGGTTTTTTCGCAGTCCGGTAGATCACCGCGACATGGCCGATGCGTTGTACCAGCGCACACTCCAGTGCCTCGCACATTGCTATGATCATCGCATCGCGTTCCTCACGGTCTTCTGCATTAACCCGTACCTTGATCAGCTCGTGATGGGCCAGGGTCTGATCGATTTCATTGACTACCGACTCGGATAGTCCTTTATCGCCAATAATGACCAGTGGCTTGAGATTGTGGGCGAGTTTGCGCAGGTGACGTTGTTGTGCAGCGGTGAGTGACATGGCTTTGCGGCTATACTTTGGTAAAAACGGGGGGCCACGATAGCCTCAGCCCATTCAATATGCAACAGGTTTAAAGATGGCACGAAGTAAAAGCAGTGAAGGGTGGCTGAAGGAGCATTTTGACGATGAATTTGTCGCTCGTGCTCAGCAGGAGGGCTATCGCTCTCGCGCCACGTACAAGCTACTGGAGATTAATGAGAAGGATCAGCTGCTCAAGCGCGGTATGACGGTGGTTGATCTGGGGGCGGCTCCAGGGGGGTGGTCACAGATCGCCGCTGATATTGTCGCTGATGAGGGGATGGTGGTCGCACTGGATCTCCTGCCTATGGATGCCTTGCCCGGGGTAGAGGTATTGGAGGGTGACTTTCAGGAAGAGGAGGTCTTTAATCAGCTGCTCGCTACTCTCGATAGTCGTCCGGTAGATCTTGTAATGTCAGATATGGCACCCAATATGAGTGGTATGCGCTCTATTGATCAGCCCAAGGCGATGTATCTGTGTGAGTTGACCCTGGATCTTGCCCGTAACGTATTGAAACCGGGTGGAAATATGCTGTTAAAGCTGTTTCAGGGAGAGGGCTCTGAAGAGTTTATTAAAGAGTGCCGTAAGAATTTTCGTAAGGTGGTGATACGCAAACCGGCAGCTTCCCGTGCCCGTTCGCGTGAGGTCTATGTGTTGGCGCTGAACTATTTTGTATAGTAACGTACCAAATATGTGAAGAATGACGTCTACCGTGGCCTTGCCCGGTAGCGTTGACGAGTTATTTAAAGAGAGTTGAGGCCAAGTTTGAACGATATAGCCAAGAATATCCTGTTGTGGTTGGTGATCGCCTTCGTATTGATGTCGGTATTCACCAGTTTCGGACCGCAGCGTACCGAGCAGCCACCACTCACCTATTCGCAGTTCATCGCTGATGTGAAGCAGAAGCGGGTGAAAAATGTGCATATTGAGGGTAACGCGGTAAGCGGGGAGATGCACAGCGGTGAGAAATTCCGCACCTATACCCCTGATGACCCGGGCCTGATGGCTGATCTGCTGAACAACGGCGTAGAAATCAATGCCGAGCCGCCAGAAGAGCAGAGTGTGCTGATGCAGATCTTTATCTCCTGGTTCCCGATGTTGTTGCTGATTGGGGTGTGGATCTTCTTCATGCGCCAGATGCAGGGCGGTGGTGGCGGCAAGGGTGCCATGTCCTTCGGCAAGAGCAAGGCGCGTATGCTGGGTGAGGATCAGGTTAAGGTCAATTTCAGTGATGTGGCCGGTGTCGAGGAGGCCAAGGAGGAGGTCGGAGAGCTGGTTGAGTTCCTGCGTGACCCGAGCAAATTCCAGAAGCTGGGCGGCAAGATTCCGCGTGGTGTATTGATGGTGGGTTCTCCTGGTACCGGTAAGACCCTACTGGCCAAGGCGATTGCCGGTGAGGCCAAGGTGCCGTTCTTTACTATCTCCGGTTCCGACTTTGTTGAGATGTTCGTCGGTGTTGGTGCCTCACGTGTGCGTGACATGTTTGAACAGGCAAAGAAGCACGCCCCATGCATCATCTTCATCGATGAGATCGATGCCGTGGGTCGCCAGCGTGGTGCCGGCCTGGGTGGCGGTCACGATGAACGCGAGCAGACTCTTAACCAGTTGCTGGTAGAGATGGATGGTTTTGAGGGCAATGAGGGGGTGATTGTTATCGCCGCCACCAACCGCCCCGATGTACTCGACCCGGCGCTGCTGCGTCCCGGTCGTTTTGACCGTCAGGTGGTCGTGCCGCTGCCCGATATACGTGGTCGTGAGCAGATCCTCCATGTTCATATGCGCAAGGTGCCGGTTGCTGAAGATGTTAAACCAGCGGTGATTGCCCGTGGTACCCCCGGTTTCTCCGGGGCTGATTTGGCCAACCTGGTCAATGAGGCCGCGCTGTTTGCCGCACGCGCCAATAAGACCGTGGTTACCATGGACGATTTTGAGCGTGCCAAGGACAAGATCATGATGGGTGCTGAGCGCCGCTCGATGGTGATGTCTGATGCCGAGAAGAAGATGACCGCCTATCATGAGGCGGGGCATGCCATTGTTGGTCGCCTGGTACCGGATCATGATCCGGTGCATAAAGTTACCATTATTCCTCGTGGCCGCGCCCTCGGCGTTACCATGTACCTGCCTACCGAGGATCGCTACTCTGAGAGCAAGCAGCGCCTTGAAAGCCAGATATCGAGTCTCTTCGGTGGTCGTATTGCCGAGGAGCTGATCTTCGGTGTGGATAAGGTGAGTACCGGTGCCTCCAGCGATATTCAGCGCGCTACCGAGATCGCCCGTAACATGGTTACCAAGTGGGGGCTTTCTGAAAAGCTGGGTCCGCTGTTGTATGCCGAGGAGGAGGGAGAGGTGTTCCTGGGGCGCTCTGTGACCCAGCATAAGAATGTCTCTGATGAGACCGCGCATATTATCGATGAGGAGATTCGTCACTTTATCGATCGTAACTACGAACGCTCTGAGAAGATTCTTACCGAAAATATGGATAAGTTGCATATGATGGCCAGTGCACTGATCAAGTTCGAGACCATTGATGCGAATCAGATCGACGATATTATGAGTGGCAAGGAGCCGCGCCCACCGGCCGATTGGGATGACCAGGAGCCGGGTACTGGTGACGGCGGCGAGAAAAAGGGGGAATCCTCTTCCGATGCCCCTCTAGGTGGCCCGGCAGGTCAGCACTAAGCCCGCTGTTTGACTATCGTGAAAGCGCCCCGATTTTCGGGGCGTTTTTTGTTATATAGGTAACAGGTAACAGTGGCTAAAATTGACTGACGACTGACGACTGACGACTCCTGTTATAATCTCCCGCATGATTCTAGACTGCGCCGGAACCCCCTTGGTTCTCTCCACACCGCGAGTGATGGGGATCCTCAATGTTACCCCCGACTCCTTTTCCGATGGCGGCAAGTTTGTGCACCGTGAGCAGGCTGTTGAGCAGGCGCTGTGTATGGTAGAGGAGGGGGCGGCGATCATCGACATTGGTGGCGAGTCGACCCGACCCGGTGCTGCCGAGGTCCCGGTGGAGGAGGAGCTGGAGCGGGTGATCCCGCTGGTGGAGGCGCTGGTTCCAGAGTTGCAGGTACCGATCTCCGTTGATACCTCCAAGCCAGAGGTGATGCTGGCCGCTGCCAGTGCCGGGGCGGGGATGATTAATGATGTCTACGCCCTGCGCCGTGATGGTGCACTGGCGGCGGCGGCGCAGACAGGGTTACCGGTGTGTCTGATGCATATGCAGGGACAGCCTCGAACTATGCAAGCCGAGCCGCACTACGATGACCTGATAGCTGAGGTAAAGGGCTTCCTCTCTGAGCGGATGGATGCCTGTGAAGAGGCAGGAATTAGTCGTGAAAGGCTTTTGATTGACCCCGGATTTGGTTTTGGTAAGGCACTGGGTCATAACCTCTCTCTGCTTAAACATCTACAGGAGTTTCATCGGCTGGGTGCACCGCTGCTTGTAGGGATGTCACGTAAGTCTATGATCGGCGGGGTACTCGATGTACCACTGGAGCAGCGCCTGCACGGCAGCGTAGCGGTGGCGACAATGGCTGCTGAAGCCGGGGCACAGCTGATTCGTGTTCACGATGTGCAGGCAACCGTGGACGCGCTGAAAATGGTGGCTGCAGTAAATGCTGTGCTGTGATCGGCCTCTCGGCTTCCTGCCGCAAATGCAGTCATAGTAGAATGGTGTTTCGTTAATTTTTCTGGGGGATGGGGTGAGTCAAAAATATTTCGGTACCGACGGGATTCGCGGTCAGGTAGGGCAGTATCCCATCACGCCAGATTTTATGCTCAAACTCGGCTGGGCCGCCGGGCGGGTGCTCTCCCGTAGTTCTGGTGGTAAGGTGTTGATAGGCAAGGACACCCGCATCTCGGGCTATATGTTTGAGTCGGCACTGGAGGCGGGGTTGGCGGCTGCAGGTGTCGATATCCTGCTGCTTGGGCCCATGCCCACCCCGGCGGTGGCCTACCTTACCCGTACCCTGCATGCTGATGCCGGTATTGTGATTAGTGCTTCCCATAACCCCTATGGTGATAACGGTATTAAGTTCTTTTCTGGTGACGGAAGTAAGTTGCCCGATGAGGTAGAGCTGGCGATTGAGGCTGAGCTGGAGAAGCCGATGGAGCTGGTACCTTCTGCCCAGCTGGGTAAGGCAAGTCGTGTTGTCGATGCGGGTGGGCGCTATATTGAGTTTTGCAAGAGTCGTTTCCCCAAGAATCTGGACCTGAAGGGGATGAAGATCGTTGTTGACTGTGCCAACGGTGCCACCTATCACGTCGCCCCCAGTGTGCTGCGTGAGCTGGGTGCCACGGTGCATGTCATTGGTGCAGAACCAGATGGCCTGAATATTAATGTCAATTGTGGCTCCACTCATCCGCAGCTGTTACAGCACGAGGTGCTGGTGCAGGGAGCTGATGTGGGTATCGCACTGGATGGAGACGGTGATCGCCTGATCATGGTGGACCATGAGGGTGAAGTGGTTGATGGTGATGAGCTGCTTTATGTTATTGCCTCTCAGCCGCGTGAGCCGATGCTCTCCGGTGTAGTCGGTACCCTGATGAGTAACCTGGGGATGGAGCATGCCCTGAAGCGTCTTGGCATCGGTTTTACGCGTGCCAGGGTGGGTGACCGCTATGTGATGGAGCAGTTACGTGAAAATAGCTGGTCTCTGGGTGGTGAGTCTTCGGGCCACATCATCTGTCTCGGTTGTACCACCACTGGTGATGGCACTATCTCTGCTCTGCAGGTGCTTGGTGCAATGGTCGAGCAGGGCAAGGGGTTGCAGGAACTGAAATCCGGTATGACCAAGTACCCGCAGTGCCTGATCAATGTGCGCCTGGGAGCCAAATTTGACCTCAATGGTTCAGAGTTAGTGAAGCAAGCCGTAATCGATGCTGAGACGGAGCTTGCGGACACCGGGCGGGTGTTGTTGCGTCCTTCAGGTACCGAACCACTGGTGCGGGTAATGGTGGAGGGCGAGGATGCTGCCCAGGTAGAGCGGTTGGCAAAGCAGTTGGCCGAGGTTGTTGAGCAGGCCGTTAGTGCCTGATATATCACCCCTGGAGTGCAAACTGCATTGATTTATGCGCCACATGCCGGTAAGATTCGCGGCTTAATTTTACGTGTTGATTCAACGCGCTGAACAGATAATCAGGGGAAACTTAGGATGCGACAGAAACTCGTTGCCGGTAACTGGAAGATGAACGGCTCCAAGGCCTCCATTAAGGAGCTGCTGGACGGCATCAAAAAAGGTATTGGTGATGTGGTCGATTCTGAAGTGGCTGTTTGCCCCCCGACCATCTACCTCGGTGACGTTGAGTCACAGCTGAGTGGTACCCCCATTGCCTGGGGAGCGCAAAACCTCAGCACCGAGGAGAAGGGCGCCTTCACCGGCGAGCTCTCTGCCTCAATGGTCAACGACTTCAGCTGTAAGTACGTACTGGTTGGTCACTCCGAGCGTCGCAGCCTTTACGGTGAAGACGATGCCACTGTTGCCAGGAAGTTTGCCGTGGCGCGCGCTGCCGGCCTCAAGCCGGTGCTCTGTATCGGTGAGACCTTGGAAGAGCGTGAGAAGGGTGTCACCGAAGATGTGGTAGCCCGCCAGATAGAGGCCGTGGTTCAGCTTGAGGGTATTGCTGCCCTGGCCGACGGTGTTATTGCCTACGAGCCGGTTTGGGCCATTGGTACCGGTAAGACTGCCAGCCCGGAGCAGGCACAGGAGGTTCATGCCTTCATTCGCAAGAGTCTGGCCGAGCAGGACAGCAGCGTTGCCGAGAGGGTGCAGATTCTTTATGGCGGTAGCATGAACGCGGCTAACGCCTCTGAGCTGTTGGCTCAGTCCGATATTGATGGCGGTCTGATTGGTGGAGCCTCGCTTAAGGCCGAGGATTTCCTTACTATCTGCCGTGCCGCTGGTTAATTAATTTAGAGTAATCGAGAAACATGGAAACAGTTATTCTTATCGTTCACGTCCTTGCCGCCATTGGTGTGGTTGCACTGGTGCTGCTGCAGCAGGGTAAGGGCGCAGATATGGGCGCGGCTTTTGGTAGCGGGGCATCTTCTACCGTTTTCGGTAGTCAGGGTTCTTCCTCTTTTATCACCCGCGGTACCGGGATCCTGGCAACGGTGTTTTTCGTTACCAGCATGACCCTGGCAGTTCTCTCCAGCCGGGGCGTTGATAACACCAGCGTTACCGACTCTGTTGTGACAGAAGAGGTTGACTCCGAGGTGAGTGTCGCGGAGGATATGCCGTCCGCGCCGCAGGCACCTGCCGTGGAAGCCGCAAGCGATATGCCTGCAGCACCAGAAGTACCCGCTGCCGAGAGTGATCTTCCGCAGCCCAACTAGTAGCAAAAGCCGAAGTGGTGAAATTGGTAGACACGCTATCTTGAGGGGGTAGTGGGGAGACCCGTGCCGGTTCGAGTCCGGCCTTCGGCACCATATTTCAAAAAAGTCTGAGCTAGATTTTAGTTCAGGCTTTTTTTTCGCCCGAACACGGCACGGTTCCGTGCGGTGGATGGAGGCCCTCCATGGCCTCCACCCTGCGGGCGTGCTGATCGCACGTCCTGATTGGCTCCCGGCCAATCAGTCAAGTCCGGCCTTCGGCACCATACATCTAAAAAAAGCCTGTACTTAGTTTGAGTGCGGTTTTTTTTTCGCCCGAAGATAAAAAAGTCGCTAGTCTTAAGTCGTTAGTCGAAAATCAAAGACTAGAGACTAGAGACTAGAGACTAGAGACTAGAGACTA
>JBDLJH010000023.1:0-41731 GCA_039714395.1 Pseudomonadota bacterium
TCCCCCACATCTCTTGTTTGACCCCATCCGATTTTTGACTGCGCAAGAGCATCTCATTGCGCAATTGACGGCGCTTCAGAACGTAACGGCTCCTCCCCCAGGCGTGCTCGAGCCTGAGCCAGGGCGCTGGTGGCAACAAAGGGTTTATCCGCCTCAGGCAGGGCCAGGTCCAGTTTGTCACACACATCCCCTATCGAGCGGTCGCGGTAAAGAGCGATCCCCAGCACCAGCCAAACCACTTGCTCCGCGGGTAGGCGACGACGGCGCAGACTGACCGTACCGGTCTTCTTAAGGGCCTCCTCAATCCAGTCGGCGGGGATATCGCGCTGGAAAGTACTAAGGGTTTCAGGCGACCATTCGGCGGTGCTTTGAAGTTCTTCGGCAAAAG
Source organism: Pseudomonadota bacterium (assembly GCA_039714395.1). GTDB lineage: Bacteria > Pseudomonadota > Gammaproteobacteria > Thiohalomonadales > Thiohalomonadaceae > JAPHSX01. The sequence continues at coordinate 389 of JBDLJH010000023.1, forward strand.
ACATAAAAAAAATCCGGCTCTGTGAATAACAGAGTCGGATTCTGATCCCATTTCAGCTTAAGGGGAAGGCCTTAACTGATCGGTCTTGTCCGAATGGAAGCCTTTTTTCGTAGGGTACTTATAGCTCTCAATCCCCGATAGGGGCTTACTGTGCGTTGAACTGCCGGCCTTGTACGCCCTTGCTATCGGGGCCCAGCAGATAGAGGTAAGTGGCAAGAATCTCGTCCGGGCGCGGCAGGGTGTTGGGGTCTTCGCCGGGGTAGGCGTGGGCGCGCATGCTGGTACGTGTGGCACCAGGGTTGATGCTATTGGCACGTACGCAGGTATTGCTCTCCAGCTCGTCAGCGAGGATCTGCATCATGTTCTCGTTGGCAGCCTTGGAGATGGCGTAGGCCCCCCAATAGGCGCGGCCCTGACGACCGACGCTGGAGCTGGTGAATAGCACTGAGGCATCTTCAGACTTTTTCAGCAACTCAAGGCAGGCATGGGTGATAAGGAAGGGGGCGTTAAGGTTGACCTGCATCACCTTCGACCACAGTTCGATGTCGTACTGGCCCAACGGGGTGAGGGTACCAAGTAGTGAGGCGTTGTGTAGTAGGCCATCAAGACGTCCAAATTCAGTTTCAATGGTAGTGGCCAGATCTTCGTAGTCTTTGGGGGCGGCCCCTTCCAGGTTCATCGGGTAGATTGCAGCCTGTGGGTGTCCCGCCTCTTCAATCGCGTCGTAAACCGCCTCTAGCTTGCGGGTGGTTCGGCCCAGCAGAATAACGGTGGCACCGTGGGCGGCGCAGGCCCTGGCGGCGGCGGCACCGATGCCGTCACCGGCACCGGTGATAAGGATGATGCGACCGGCAAGCAGGTCGGGGCTGGCCTGGTAATCTTTCATGGTCTCTGGCATGACGTAGCTCGTTCTCTCAAATGAATTTCAATTAGTGCCGCTGCTCGATGATGCGGTGAGCACATTCTACACCACTGCGTACCGCCCCTTCGAGGGTTGCGGGGTAACTGGTGTCGGTATAGTCACCTGCCAGCCATAATCCCTTAACCGGCGTGGTGTTGGAGGGGCGTTGCGCCTCAATCCCGACATGGCACTCGAAAGTGGCGCGTTTCTCATTAATTACACGACTGTCGAGTGGCTGCGGCCAGTGTGGAAACTGTCGGTTTATCTCCTGCAACACATGGCTTGTCAGGGTGTTGCTGTCCCACGCCTGATGTTCACCCTCGGCACTGATCACCACGGCGATAAGGCCGGGCTGGCCACAGTGGCGGCGATCAAAGAGCCATTGAGTGAGGGTGCCGCTCATGCCCAGCATTGGCTCTTCGAGTTGATGGGCTGCCGGGTACTGAAGGTAGATGGTGGTGATGGGCTGGTTGCCAAGGGCACTGAGCTGCTCCCTGATCGAGTTAAGTGCGATGTGTCCACTTAGTAGTCGTTCGGCGGCGTGGGGGGCGGTAGCAATGATGGCATCATGGCAGGGAATACGTTTGTTTGAAATGGTTATCGCTTCAAGTTGATCTTCCACAATATGGAGCGCCTCGCCACGTTGGCGTAATTGCACATGGTTGTTGCTCCGTTGTAGAAAAGTTGCAGCTCTCTGTGGGAATAGATCGCCCAATGGCTCTTTGGGAATTAACAGATCGGCATCATGACGATGTTGAGTGAAGCTGTCGCGCAGTACCCGCAGGAAGACCTGTGCCGAGGCCTTATCGATAGGTGTGTTTAGGGTGGCAATGCAGAGTGGCTCCCAGAAACGGCGAACTATAATATCGCCCTGCCTGTGTTGTTGTAGTAGTTCGGCGACACTGATGTCGTTAACGAGAGTAAACTTGCTCAGCATCAATTGCAGGCTCATGAGAAGGGCACGCAGGCGCTCACCCATACTCAATCCGCGGGCGGTGAGTTGTGCCCATGCCAGGTGTAGCGGTGCAGGCAGGGCTGGTGGCTGTATGAGGAGTGTCTCATTCCCTTCCACAACCTTTAGGCACAGCTGGGTGCGTAACAGAACCTCAGACTCTTCAACCCCTATCATCGTTAGCAGTCGTAGGATTTCACGATAGGCACCAATGAGCAGGTGCTGACCGTTATCGACGCTAAAATCACCAAAAGGGGCGTTGCGTGCGCGTCCCCCCAGTTGCGGGGCGGATTCGTAGAGGCTAACCGGTATGTTGTGGGCATCAAGCTCCAGTGCTGCCGCCAGTCCGGCCCAGCCACCGCCGATGATCACTACGTCATTGTGCTGGGTCATGATTCAGCGTTGAGGACGCCGTTACGCAGGTTATGACGGTAGCGTTTTTTCTCCTGATGCAGGCAGCGCCATACCAGCCACAGTTTGCGCCAGGTAGGCAGACGCACGCGACCGAGCATTACCGGGTAGTCGCGTGCGACGATCTCACTGAGGGTAGTGCGATAGACCGCTGACATTAGCAGCCCACTGAGTTGGCTATAACGATCAACCTCAGGCAGTTCGGCCATCGCCTTTTTGTAAAAGGACTCGGCACGCTCTGCCTGAAAGGCGAAGAGCTGTTTCATGGCATCGGTATTTCGGCGCTGCAGGATATCCTCTTCGCTGACATTAAAACGGGCCATCTCATCGGCGGGAAGGTAGATGCGATTGCGTTCCGCATCCTCTGCCACGTCGCGCAGGATATTGGTGAGCTGAAAAGCCATGCCCAGATTATGGGCGTACTTGAGGGTGTTCCGGTCCTGAAAACCGAAGATGGCGGCGGCCAGTAGTCCGACAACAGAGGCGGCGCGGTAGCAGTAAAGTGAGAGCTCGCTGAAGTTGGTGTAGCGGTTTTGATCCAGATCCATCGCCATGCCGTCGATGATCTCCAGAAAGTGTTCCTCGGCCAGGTCGAATTTTTCCACCATCGGTTTGAGGGCGCGGGTCACCGGGTGTTGCGGCTCATCGTGGTAGAGCCGGGCCACCTCCTGGCGCCACCAGTCGAGCTTTTGTCGTGCCACTGACTCTTCTTTACACTCATCGACCACATCGTCCACCTCACGGCAGAAGGCGTAGAGCGCAGTAATGGCCAGGCGTTTCTGTGGGGTGAGAAAGCGGAAGCTAATGCTGAAGCTGGAACCGCTGGCAGCGGTCTTCTCTGCACAATATTGATCTGGAGTCATGGAGTGGCTTGGATGCTATGTTTTAGGTAGTGCTAAAGGTATCATAACGGGCTTTGGTTTTGACCCGTAAAATAAGGTTTGAGTAGATGGCAGGGAATAGCAGTAATGTGGTGTGGCACCACGCTACGGTAACTCGTCAGCGTCGCGAGGAGATGAATGCCCACAAGAGCGTGATTCTCTGGTTTACCGGCCTCTCCGGTGCGGGTAAATCGACATTGGCGCATGCGGTGGAGGAGACTCTTCACCAGAGCGGTTGTCGCACCTTTGTCTTTGATGGTGACAATGTGCGCCATGGCCTTTGTGGTGACCTTAGCTTTTCCATTGATGATCGCACGGAGAATATCCGCCGTATCGGAGAGATGGCCAAACTGTTTCTTGAGGCAGGGGTGATCTCATTGACCGCTTTTATCTCACCGATGCGTGAGGACCGTCAGCGGGTGCGCTCGCTGGTTCCCCATGGTGACTTTATCGAGGTCTACTGTCGTTGCGGTATTGAGACCTGCGAGTCGCGTGATGTGAAGGGGCTCTATCAAAAAGCGCGCGCCGGCGAGATCAAGGAGTTTACCGGCATCTCTTCCCCCTATGAGGAGCCACAGAAGGCGGAAATTGTGGTGGATACCGATAAATCCTCGCTGGAGGATAGTGTGGCACAGGTGATCGCTTATCTGTGCGAGCGGGGCATCGTCCCTGAGGGATGTGGCAGCTAAAACGCCCGCCATACTGCACGAAGCCAGTCGTTTTTGCCTAGACGCGGTCGGGTGAAGGGGTCTTCTGCACACTGTTCCAGGCGTTCAATAATGGCGAATCCCCCCTGAATAATCAGGCGTATCTCCAGGCCGAAACGCCCCCTTAGCTTTTCCCCCAGCGGTGCACCCTGTTGCATCATCTCGCGTGCCCGCGACACCTGAAAACGAAACAGCTCCACCATCTCCGTTTCTCTACTGTTTATGGCAAAGTGTTCGCTGCCGACACCATGGCGGCGCATCTCATCCTCGGGAATATAGATGCGTTCGTTTTCGTTGAAGTCCTGTGCCAGATCCTGATAGAAGTTGATTAGTTGCAGGGCGCTACAAACCTTGTCAGAGAGTTGCAGGTTTTCCTCGGAGTTGTTGTCGCTTAGGTGCAGTAGTAGACGACCGACCGGATTGGCGGAGCGGCGGCAGTAGTCGAGTAGTTCGCTAAAATCGGCATAACGTTTTTTTGTGACATCCTGGGCGAAGGCGGAGAGCAGGTCGTGAAACAGTTGTAGCGGCAAGTTGTGCTGTGCAACGACCTCGGCCAGGGCGATAAAGACCGGATCGTCCGCCTCCTCGCCACGTTCAAGCTGTTGCAACTTTTCGCTATAGCCGTTGAGAAGCGCTAGTCGCTGTTCTTCGTTGTACTGACCCTCATCGGCAAAGTCGTCGGCATTGCGGGCAAAGGCGTAGATCACAGCAATGGGACGGCGCAGGGCGCGTGGCAACAGCCAGGAGGCGACAGGAAAGTTTTCGTAGTGGGAGCGGGCCAACTGCTCGCAGTGTTGGTAGGCAGACTCAATGCTGTGCGCGTTCATCGGGCTTGTGCTAACTTCTTAGTAGGGTTAAGGACATTAGGGATTTGTCATGAAAAAGTTTTTCTACCTTATCATCATTTTTCTCGTGGTTGGTATCTGGCTGGGGCTTAACTTCGCCAATAACCAGCCCTTCTTCAGCGACCCGTTTGCCGATAAAGAGGTTCGGGAAAATGCGTCGGAGAAGGTTGAGTCCTTAACCCGTGATGCCAAGGATGCGATGGGGCGCAGCCTTGACAAGGCACTAGGCGACTAGGGTCTAGAGCCACTTCTCTATGGCTGCGGCGCTCTCCACCATACCATCTGCCTGCCACTGTGCGGGCCTGTCGTTGTTACCGATATAGCCGAACAGCGCCACCAGAGTTTGCATCCCGGCGTTGCGCCCTGCTTCAATATCACGCTCTGCATCCCCTACATAGAGACACTCTGCCGCCGTACTGCCTGCCTGCTCACAGGCCAGTAGCATTGGGGCAGGATGGGGCTTTCGCTGCTCCAGCGTATCGCCGCTGACGATGGTGGCGGCGCGATCTTTCAACGACAGCCCTTCTAGCAGCGGTTCGGTGAGCCAGGTGGGCTTGTTGGTAACCACGCCCCAGTTCAGGCCCTGTGCCTCAATGGTATTGAGCAGACTATCCATGCCCTCGAACAGGGTGGTGTCACGTACGATGTGTTCCCGGTAGATGGTGAGCAGGCGCTGGCGCAGCGCGTCGAATTGCGGTGCACCTTCATCGATATTGAAGCCAAGTTTTATCAGGGCGATACCGCCGTGGGAGACCACCGGGCGGATTTTATCGAAGGACAGGGGCTCGCATCCCTGCTCACGCAATACCTCGTTGAGGGCGAAGGCGAGATCCGGGGCGGTGTCGGCGAGGGTGCCGTCCAGGTCGAACAGCACGGTGCGGATGAGGCTCATCAATTAGTCGGTGGTAGGGCGGGTGCAGTGAGCCAGGTAGTTCACATCGAGGTCGCGTCCCAGGCTGTATTGCTGACTGAAGGGATTGTAGACCATGCCGGTCAGCTCATTGAGTTCCAGCCCAGCGCTGCGGGTCCAGCCTTCCATTTCGGAGGGACGAATGAATTTGCTAAAGTCGTGGGTTCCCTTGGGGAGCATGCGCAGCAGGTATTCGGCACCAACGATGGCGAAGAGATAGGCCTTTGGGTTGCGGTTAATGGTGGAGAAGAAGAGCTGTCCGCCCGGTTTAACCAGTGCGGCGCAGGCGGCAATGACTGAGCCCGGGTCAGGCACGTGCTCGAGCATCTCCATGCAGGTGACCACATCGAATTGCCCGGGCATCTCGGCGGCCAGTGCCTCGGCGGTGATCTGGCGATACTCCAGCTCGATACCGCTCTCCAGCATGTGAAGTTTGGCCACTTCCAGCGGGGCCTCACCCATATCGATGCCGGTTACCTCAGCCCCACGTAGCGCCATGCTCTCGGCCAGGATACCACCGCCACAGCCCACATCCAGTACCCTCTTGCCGCTAATGGAGGAGCGTTGGTCGATATAGTCGAGGCGCAGCGGGTTGATCTCGTGTAGCGGTTTGAATTCACTCTGTGGATCCCACCAGCGTGAGGCAAGTTCCTCGAATTTGCTGATTTCAGCGTGGTCGACATTGTGGTTGGCTGCATTCATTACTCGTACCCGTTAATTCTGTGCGATCTTCTCGCGCCAGTGGCTCGCACTCTCAATAATAGCGTCCTCATCCAAAGTGGTGAGCTGGCGCTCCTTGAGCAGATGGCGCCCGGCAACCCAGACGTCGTTAACCTTGTCACGGCCGGTGGCGTAGACCAGCTGAGAGATGGCATGGTACAGCGGTTGGGTCTCCAGATCATCCATCTTCACCGCCACAATGTCAGCCGCTTTGCCTACGCTGAGTGAGCCGCAGATATCATCCAGCCCAAGCGCACGGGCACTATTGATGGTTGCCATTGCCAGGGCATCGGCGGCGGGCAGGGCGCTGGCATCACCTGCCACGCCTTTGGCCAGTAGGGCGGCGGTACGCATCTCGCCGAACATGTCGAGGTCGTTATTGCTGGCGGCTCCATCGGTGCCCAGTGTCATGTTTATACCGGCATCGTTTAGCTGCTGTACCGGGCAGAAACCGCTGGCCAGCTTGAGGTTGGACTCGGGACAGTGCACAACGTTGCTGTTGGTCTCGGCGATGCGGGCAATCTCATCCTTTTCAAGCTGAGTCATGTGTACGGCCAGTAGTCGTGGCCCAAGCAGGCCAAGCTCATCTAGCCGCGCCAGTGGACGTTTGCCATGCTGTTCCAGTGATCCGCTTATCTCCTCGGCGGTCTCGTGGATGTGTATATGGATGGGAATATCCAGCTCCTCCGCATACATCACTACCTTTTGCAGTGGTGCGTCGGAGACGGTGTAGGGGCCGTGCGGTGCAAAGGCTGCGCGTACCAGTGGTGAGTGTTTGATCTCATCGTTAAGGGCAATACCCTTGTTGATGTACTCATCTGCATCTTGCGCCCAGGCGGTGGGAAAATCGATAACGATTAGCCCCACTACTGCACGCATCCCCGCATGCTCTGCCTGACGCGCCACCTCATCGGGAAAGAAGTACATGTCGTTAAAACAGGTGGTACCGCCACGCAGCATCTCTGCCATCGCCAGGCGGGTGCCATCGCGTACGAAATCGGGGCTAACCCACTGGGCCTCGGTAGGCCAGATATGGTCGTTAAGCCAGCTCATTAACGGTAAATCGTCGGCCAGACCGCGCATCAGGCTCATCGCGGCATGGGTGTGTGTATTGATCAGCCCCGGCACCAGGAGGTGACCCGAACGTTCAACCAGATGTTCTGCCTGGTATTTCTCGGATGCGTCGGCGGTAGGCAGGATATCAACGATATGCCCGTCCTGAATTGCGATGCTGTGATCGTTCAGCACCACCCCTTTGGGCTCAACGGGTATCACCCAGCTGGCATGAATTAATGTGTCTATGTTCTTCATAGTGGTTAACGATACTGTAACTTAAACTTATTGTATAAATATATTGGCTTGAGCTTATTTTATTAAATTTAGGCTTTTGATGTACTGATTGCACTGCAAGGCCTTTAATCGCGTGTGTTTGGGCCAATTTTCCAGTGTTACTGAAGTAAACGACAAATGTTGATGCTCTGGTAGAATAAAGGGCGTTATATGGTTTACCCTGAACACATCGCTATTCCCCATGCAGAAGGGTGCTGATGATATAGTGTTATTCTTAAGCACATTAGAATAAAATTTAGAGCTTCAATTAAATGGTATATAGACTTGCTCCAATCTAATCAACAGCTGCTCACGGTAATTGTCCCTGCATATAATGAAGAGGATGTAATAAGTGAGTTTCATGTTCGATTAACATCAGTACTCGATGCCGTTCCCATGGATGTAGAGATTCTTTATGTGAACGACGGGAGTCGCGACAGAACAATGAAGCTGTTAAACACCATACACAGTGAGGATGACAGTGTTGCCGTGCTTGATTTGAGCCGGAATTTTGGGAAAGAGGTCGCCATGTCTGCCGGGCTTCATCATGCTCAGGGTGATGCTGTAGTAATTATTGATGCTGACCTTCAGGACCCACCAGAGTTGATACCTCAGTTTATTACTGAATGGAAAAATGGATATGATGTTGTCTATGCCAAGCGGACGCGGCGTAAGGGCGAGACGTTTATAAAAAAAGGGACGGCACATCTATTCTACCGAATCATGCAGAAACTGAGTAATTTCTCCATTCCTGAGGATACGGGTGACTATCGTCTTATGAATCGCAGGGCTGTTGATGCGCTCTGTAAGTTAACGGAACGACATCGTTTTATGAAAGGGCTCTTTGCCTGGATAGGATATAAACAGAAAGCTGTTTTGTACGATAGGGATGAACGCTATGCAGGTGAGACCAAATGGAATTATCTGAAGCTATGGAATTTTGCTATTGAAGGTATTACCTCTTTCACTATTGTCCCGCTTAAGTTCGCCTCCTATTTTGGGGGGACGATTGCATTCCTATCATTCCTCTACGGGACTTACATGATTGTTAGCACCCTGCTTTATGGCAATCAGGTACCAGGATATCCGTCGTTGATGGTTATTGTTCTTTTTCTGGGCGGGATCCAGTTATCAGCAATTGGTTTGTTGGGGGAGTATGTAGGGAGAATTTTTACCGAGACAAAACAGCGTCCACTCTATTTTGTTCAGGAGCATCTGCACAGAAGGCGTGGCAGTTAAAGGTTATTCACCGGCCACTATCCTGTTCTCTAACGCGCTGCTACCTCATTAAATATTTTTGTAAATTCCTATCCCCAAATAACTCGCCGTGCGGTAGATGATTCCTTTTGCCCCGATCATCCTGCGTTTGCCACGGCTTCGTATGACATTGTTCGTAAATGGACACGTTACACTACGTCATGATTGCCAAAACGATCCTACGGCGATGATTGCCGCTGCTGTATCTTCTTCATCAATCGCTAAGGCTATGGTGTCTTTTCACAGCATGTCGATACCGATCAGACAGACAAATATGCCAAAACCGACATACTGCCGGTGCGACACTACTCGGTTTATTTTGCGCAGGAGAGGTTACTAGCGCAGCTAAGGATTATCTATCAGGATCAGGGCGTGGTGATCACCACGTCCGAGAAGGGATCGGGTTAAGAGGTAAACCGGAAAGGGATGCTTATCATGCCTCTCGGTTTACCTTTGCCTAACTACTGATTGCCAGGCTTGTCGTGGTTCAACCCAGTAAACACTTCAGCTTTCAAGGAAACGCTCGACATCGAGCGCCGCCATGCAGCCGCTGGCAGCGGAGGTGATGGCTTGCTTGTAGATGGGATCGGCGACGTCACCGGCAGCAAATATGCCCTCGATTGAGGTGGCGGTGGAATTACCCTCGCGACCTTTCTTGGTGACAAGATATCCGTGCTCCATCTCCAGCTGGTCGGTAAACAGGTCGGTGTTGGGCTTGTGACCGATGGCGATGAACAGGCCGGTCATCTCAACCGTGCGGGTGGAGCCGTCCTGATTGTTTTTCAGGTGCACGCCGGTGACACCGGAGTCGTCACCCAGTACCTCATCCACCTCTTCGAAAGTAGCCAGCTTGATATTGCCGTTTTCTACTTTCTCCATCAGTTGGTCGATGAGGATTTTCTCGGAGCGGAAGGTATCGCGACGGTGAATCAGGGTCACCTCGGCGGCGATGTTGGAGAGATAGAGCGCCTCTTCCACGGCGGTGTTACCACCACCGACCACGCCGACCTTCTGGCCACGGTAGAAGAAGCCGTCACAGGTGGCACAGCCGGAGACGCCGCGACCCTTAAAGGCCTCTTCGGAATCGAGCCCCAGATACATGGCGGAGGCGCCAGTGGCGATGATCAGCGCGTCACAAGTGTAGGTGCCGGAATCACCGATGAGGGTGAAGGGGCGGCTGGAGAGCTCGGCGCTGTGGATGTGGTCGAAGATCACCTCGGTGTTAAAACGTTCGGCGTGCTCCAGCATCTCCTGCATCAGCTGTGGACCCTGTAGGCCCTCTGCACCGCCGGGCCAGTTGTCGACCTCGGTGGTGGTGGTGAGCTGGCCACCTTGTTGCATGCCGGTTACCAGCACGGGATCGAGGTTGGCGCGTGCGGCATAAACGGCGGCGGTATAGCCGGCGGGGCCGGAACCGAGGATAAGTAGACGACAGTGCTTGGCTTCGCTCATGGGGTAAACTCCGTGTGATAGACTCGGGAATCGTTAACGATTTCCGTAGCAGTACTTAATTAAAGTTAAGTAAGAAAGTCAGGCATATTACGAAATGCTGATTCTCGGGTAAAGGGTAACTCTGAAGGAGGCATTGTGCATATCGGTATTCCCGTTGAGGTAAAGACGCTGGAAGGGCGTGTTGGTCTGGTCCCTGCCGCAGTCGCCGAGCTGGTGAAGCACGGTCACACGCTGTTGGTGGAGCAGGGTGCCGGTGTGCCCAGCGGTTATACCGATGAGGAGTACCGTGGTGCCGGTGCCTCTATCGCGTCGACGGCCTCTGAGTTATATGGGGGCGCAGAGATGATCCTCAAGGTGAAGGAGCCGCAGCCGCAGGAAGTGGAGATGTTGCGGGCCGATCATCTGCTGTTCTGTTTTCTCCACCTGGCGGCCGAACCGGCACTCATGGCCTCACTGCTGGAGATAGGTCTGACCGGTGTTGCCTTTGAGACGGTGACCGAGGAACGGAGGTTGCCGCTGCTTGCACCGATGTCCGATATTGCAGGACGTATCGCCGCGCAGAATGGGGCGCAACTGCTGCAGCGTCCGGCGGGCGGTAAGGGGCTGCTACTGGGCGGTCTGCCCGCCGCCGAGCGTGGCCATGTGGTGGTGCTGGGCGGTGGCGCGGTCGGTGGCAATGCCACCGCCATGGCCGCAGCGATGGGGGCGCGGGTGACAGTGTTCGACCGCAATCGTGACAAGCTTGCCGCGCTACGCAGTCTGGGAGCCAATGTGACCGGTCTCTATCCTTATGCCGATGCCATAGACAGGGCGGTGCATGAGGTCGACCTGCTGATTGGCGCGGTGCTGATCCCGGGGGAGAAGGCACCCCATCTGGTCTCTGCCAAACAGGTTGCAGGAATGCAGCCCGGCTCGGTGATCATTGATGTGGCGGTAGATCAGGGGGGGTGTATTGAGACCACCCGTCCCACATCCTGGGCCGAGCCTACCTTTGTTTATGAGGAGGTGGTTCATTTCGGGGTGACCAATATGCCGGGTGCGGTGCCGCGCAGTGCCTCGCAGGCACTTTCGGCAGCACTGATTCCCTATGCGTTGAAGCTGGCGGCAGGTGAATGGAACGATTCGTTGCGGGCCGGGGTCAATGTAGAGGCGGGCAAGATAGTACATCCCGCTTTGAGGCAGTGAGACAGTAGCTTAGAAAAATGGCAAAATACGAATATAGTAGATGTTGTTTAACTTTTTGAATTTACAGGATTAACTTTTGGCCCAGGCATCGGAAAAGAGGGGAGAGCGCTTCGCAATAGGTACACACCTGCATCGCGGTTTGCGTGAGGGGGCGTTGATACTCGTCGGGACTCTGGCTGTGATTATGCTGCTCTCCCTCATCAGCTACCACCCTGGTGACCCTGGCTGGTCCCACAGTAGTGTTAACGCACAGGTGGATAATGTAGTAGGACGTTTTGGCGCCTGGTTCTCTGATGTTTTTCTCTACCTCTTTGGCCGCATGGCCTACCTGTTTCCCTTCCTCGTCGCTTACGGGGCGTGGGTGATCTACCGTGAAGAGAGTGATGATATGGACGGCTCTCGTGCCGCCCATTTGACCCTGCGCGGGATCGGTTTTGTGTTAACCATGATGACCGGCTCGGCGCTTGCCTTTCTCCACTTCCATAGCCCGGAGGGGACTCTGCCACTGAACAGCGGCGGTATCCTTGGTGATGTGGTCGGTGTCGGGCTGGTTAACGCCTTCAACTTTCTTGGTGCCACCCTGTTCCTGCTGGCACTGTTTTTTACCGGGGTGACTCTGTTTACCGGATTTAGCTGGTTCTGGCTAATGGATGAAACCGGTGAGCGCACTCTAGGCTTGATCGCCCGGGTACAGGGTATGGTGTCCGAGGTGCGTGAACGAATTATTGCGCGCAAGGCGAAGCAGGAGCGCGAGAAGAGCGTGGCGGTGGAAAAGGAGAAGGTAGAGAAACGTCTGCCGCCACGTATCGAGCCTGTGATTCACCAGCCCAACCCCCCCACGATGCGCGAGCAGAAGGAGCGGCAGGTACCGCTGTTCGATACCCCGGTAGTGGAGGGTGGTCTGCCAGCGCTCTCCCTGCTGGATGATCCGAAGGCACCGCTGCATCCTATTTCTACCGAATCTCTGGAGGCGATCTCCCGCCTGCTGGAGATGAAACTGAAGGACTTTGGTATTGAGGTGGTGGTGGAAGAGGTTCACCCCGGACCGGTGATCACCCGCTATGAGATTCAGCCTGCAGCCGGGGTGAAGGTCAGTCAGATCGTCAACCTCTCCAAGGATCTCGCGCGCTCCCTCTCCACCGCCAGTGTGCGGGTGGTGGAGGTGATACCCGGCAAGACGACCGTCGGTCTGGAGGTGCCTAATGAGAACCGTGAAATCGTCTACTTCTCCGAGACCATTCGCTCCAGGGTGTATGAGGATTCCAGGTCACCGCTGACAATTGCTCTGGGTAAGGATATCGGCGGCGAACCTGCTATTGCCGATCTTGCCAAGATGCCGCATCTGCTGGTGGCGGGTACCACCGGCTCGGGTAAGTCGGTGGCGGTTAACGCCATGATCCTGAGTCTGCTCTATAACGCCACACCGAAAGAGGTGCGGCTGATCATGGTTGACCCGAAGATGCTGGAGCTTTCCATCTACGATGGCATCCCGCACCTGCTCGCCCCGGTAGTGACCGACATGAAGGACGCGGCCAATGCGCTACGCTGGTGTGTCGCCGAGATGGAGCGGCGCTACAAGCTGATGGCGGCGATGGGGGTGCGCAACATCGGTGGCTTTAATAAGAAGGTAAAAGAGGCGATCGACGCCAAGCAGCCGCTGAAGGATCCGACCTGGCAACCCCTGGTGCCTGACGCCCCTGAGCTAGAGGCAGACCGCCCTGAATTGGAACCGCTACCCTTTATCGTGGTGGTGGTCGATGAGCTGGCTGACATGATGATGGTGGTCGGTAAGAAGGTGGAGGAGCTGATCGCCCGCCTGGCGCAGAAGGCTCGTGCCGCCGGTATCCACCTGATTCTCGCCACCCAGCGTCCCTCGGTGGATGTTTTGACCGGCCTGATTAAGGCCAATATTCCTACCCGTATCGCCTTCCAGGTCTCCTCACGCATCGACTCGCGCACCATCTTGGATGCGATGGGTGCAGAGGCGCTACTGGGTCACGGAGACATGCTCTATATGCCGCCCGGCACCAGTATTCCAAAACGTATCCATGGTGCCTTTGTCGATGACCACGAGGTTCACGCGGTGGTCGAAGACTTGAAAAAACGCGGTGAGCCAAGTTACCTCGACGAGATTGTTAATGGCATGGAGGAGAGCAGTGGTCCGCTATTCCCTGGCGATGCGGGTTCCTTCGGTGGTGACGATAGTAATAACGAGAGTGATGCGCTTTATGATCAGGCGGTACAGATCGTACTGGAGACCCGCCGCGCCTCGGTCTCCGGTATACAGCGACGTCTTAAAATTGGTTACAACCGTGCGGCACGCATGGTCGAGGATATGGAGGCGGCTGGCGTGGTCAGCTCCCTGCAATCCAATGGTTCACGCGAAGTGCTGGCACCCCCTCCCCCCAAGGATTAATTAAATGAAAAAATATTCTGTTCGTTCTCTCTTTGCGCTCTCTGTGTTTTGTTTTTCTCCGCTGCTCCATGCCGGTGAAGGGCAGCAACGGCTGGAGAGCTTTCTCAATGAGCTAACCACCATTAAGGCCGCTTTTGTGCAGACCCTTAACAACGCCGCCGGTGAGTTGATAGAGAAGAGCGAAGGGATCATGGCGGTGGAGCGCCCCGGTATGTTCCGTCTGGAATACCAGAACCCCTACGAGCAACTCTATGTGGCCGATGGCAAAAATATCTGGATGTATGACCGCGATCTGGAACAGGTAACGGTCAAGCCACAGTCCGATGCTCTGGGATCCACCCCGGCTCTGCTGCTCAGCACCATCGAACCGCTGGAGACCAATTTTGAAGTGCGCGAACTGGGAGAGCACGAAGGCTTTTTCTGGCTGGAACTCAATCCGAAGGATGCAGACAGTAATTTCGACTTTGTAAAGCTGGCGCTGGATGGCGATATTCTGCGTGCCATGGAGATGGTGGATGGTTTTGGTCAGACTACCCGTCTCTATTTTGATCCGATGAATCGTAATCCGAAGCTGGAAGCCGATGTCTTTCGTTTCGTGCCGCCGCCCGGCGTCGATGTGATCGGCGAGGCGATTGAGTGAGCGATCTCTTCTCGCAGCAACAGCAAGAGCAGACACAGTCATTACGCCCATTAGCGGATCGCATGCGTCCGCAAACCCCCGAAGAATTTTACGGCCAACAACACCTGCTGGGTGAGGGTAAGCCATTACGTCTGGCGATAGAGTCTGGCAACCTCCACTCGATGATCTTCTGGGGACCGCCCGGTACCGGTAAGACCACTCTGGCACGGATGATCTCGCGCACGGCCGAGGCGCAGTTTATTACCATATCTGCAGTGCTATCCGGTGTTAAGGAAATTCGTGCCGCGGTAGAGCAGGCGAAACAGGCGCAGGCGATGGGACGAGGCACCGTACTCTTCGTTGATGAGGTACACCGTTTCAACAAATCACAGCAGGATGCTTTTCTTCCCTACGTGGAGGACGGCACCTTCACTTTTATTGGTGCTACCACCGAGAATCCCTCCTTTGAATTAAATAACGCGCTGTTATCCCGCGCCCGTGTCTATGTGCTGAAGAGTCTCACCACTGATGATATCGATGCGGTGTTGTTGCGCGCATTGAATGATAAAGGGCATGGTCTGGGTGAGCGAGATATTGTACTTGATGAGGTATTGCGCAAACGCATTGCCGAGGTGGCCGATGGCGATGCCCGCCGTTCGCTTAACCTGCTGGAGATCGCCGCCGACCTGGCAGAGAAGCGTGATGGTCAGGAAGTAGTGATCGAGGAGACCTTGAACGAGGTACTGGCCGGTGGCGTGCGTCGTTTCGATAAGGGTGGTGAGGCCTTTTACGATCAGATATCCGCACTACACAAATCGGTGCGAGGCTCCAAACCCGATGCAGCGCTCTACTGGTTTACTCGAATGATAGACGGCGGTGTTGATGCCCTTTACGTGGCACGTCGTGTGGTGCGGATGGCATCGGAAGATATCGGCAACGCCGATCCGCGTGCACTGGAAATATCACTAAATGCCTGGGAGGTTCAGGAGCGTCTAGGTTCGCCCGAGGGTGAGCTGGCCATTGCCCAGGCTATCGTCTATCTGGCTTGTGCACCAAAGAGTAATGCAGTCTACATGGCCTACAAGGCGGCGATGAGTGATGCACAGAGCAACGGCTCAGTAGAGGTGCCGATCCATTTGCGTAATGCACCGACCAAACTGATGAAAGAACTCGGTTACGGAAAAGAGTATCGGTATGCACATGATGAACCCGAGGCCTATGCCGCCGGTGAAACCTATTTCCCTGAAGAGATGGGGGAGCGGCAGTACTATCAACCGGTCGAGCGCGGGTTAGAGAAGAAGATCGTTGAAAAATTACAGCATCTTGATGAACTGGATCGAAATACTAGGAAGTAGTGGTGGTGGGGGATGATGTGTGGGAGTCTAAATATTATTGGGAAGAGCCTGTGGTTAGACTCATATAGCCAAGAGCTGATACAAAGCGCATTTCAGGATAGAGGAATCCGACATGAAATAAATCCCATGTTACAGGCGCTGCACCCAACGGCCCACCGTGCTGCTAACAACTACCAGTAAAACCTGACCAGAGTATTACAATTAACTACGCCTTACACAACAACTCAGCAAATTGAATTAAGTATATTGTCCCCGCAGCGAAGCCGGTTGGGCTTCGCTTTGTAGAGGCATAACTCAATATTCCTGACATCGTTGTCAGTGGCTGAGATGGCGGAAAGACGTAATCAGTGTGCACGCCGAGATGCGCTATTGTAATCATAACCGGCCGAGTAAATAGGAGATGCACCACGGTTTCAAAAGAAAAGGGGGATGGATTCGTCCATCCCCCTTTTCGATCATGTCGATCATGCCGTGTTCTGCAGTGGGCGTGTGGTACACGCTAGATCACAGATAGTTACGCGGCTATCTCTTCTTCAGGCTTTTCCTGTGCAGCCTGTAGCTCCTTCAAGCTCTGCTCTAGTTTCTGCTTTTCCTTGCGCAAGGTGGAGAGGGCTTGTTCTGCCTTTTTTCGGGCATCGGACTCATCCATCTTCTGCTTTTTCAGTGTCTTTAGCTTTTTCACCACGTTTTCGGGCGTGTCAGACAGGGTGGTGCTAATGGTCTTGATTGCACGCTCCTTCTCAGCCAGGCTCTCCTTGAGTTTTTTGATCTGCAGCCCATGGTTGGTGCGATCATTGGTGAGCTGCTGCTGGAGCTTCTGCTGGTTGGCCTGCGCCTCGGCGAGGGTGGCTTCAACGGTTTCCAGGGATTTTTTGCTCTTTGCCAACGCCTGTTCCACCGCTGCGACAGAAAGCTTAGCCTCTTCCTGAGCTTTGCTAACATCAAGTTCGGCCTCAATGGAGCGCTTGATGGTTGCTTCGAGCGCCAGTTTCAGCTCTTCAGGGGTGCAGTCTTTGTCTAGCTTCAGGGCATCAGTCGCTGCCATCATCAATATCTGTTTACTAATCGCGAGCTCTTTCCAAACTCTGAGTTGTAATTCTGCTTCGGTTTCGGCCACATGCTCTCCTAGGGGTATTTGAAAGGGATATAAGTTTTACAACAACGGGGGTAGATAATCTCATGCTGCTGCATAACCGCACCATTATATATAAAAAATCACATTAATTCAATGACATAAGAATCAGTGTCATTATGCAGTTTGGAGAAAACGGATGGCGTTCCCGATAGCTGTGTCACCCGACATCGGCTCAAGCCTTAGTTGGTCCCCCACCTTTGCCCCACCAGCGCCAGGGGCGAAGGCGCATTGCAGCACAACCGAAAAAAGTGTGGTGATGGGTGGACAATATATTCGCTTTTCGGAGAGCGTGCATGAGGCCATCAAGTAATGGCGCATCAAACTCCGTCAAACCACAATAGAACAGCCATCCACATTCATCGAATGTCCTGTGGGTACTATTTACTCGTGAGTGGCTGGCGGTAGTCAAAAGCTGGCATTAACAACTTCATTCCATAAAGTCAGCTGAGTGACCGTAGCGGGCCTCAGGAGGTAGTCAGCACATAGCCTTCTACTCATCTGCGGTTTCAACCGGTCGATGCAACTCACTACCTCAAGGCACTACGCCAGTCTAAAAAGGCATTGTCTCCTGATACCCCAACATGATCTCTTCAACCTTGCTCAGCTGCAACAGGCTGCGGTGTTCTTCCACTACTTTGTTATCGTAACGTTTTGCCTCAAGCAGGGCGAAGAATGCGTCCTTGTGGCCAATTTTTTTGTAGTGCAAATAGGTGAGATAGTAGCCCTCTGCAATATTGCGCCGATCCGTCTTACTCAGCTTATCTGTTGAGCCTTGTAGGCTGGGGAGGGTGATGATTCTACCTTCGCGCAGACTATCCGGGTTATCGATAATAGCGGCATTGGCCTGGTAAATGTGGGGCCAGAGCAGCGGGTTTTTATAGTGTTTTCTGGCTAACCGCCACAAGCTCTCGCCGTTGACGATTTCGTGAGCCTGCTCGCTAAAGAATAAGCCCGCGGTCTGGGGCTCGAGGGGCGCGGTGGATTCTTCTGTTGCGGGGCTGGTTTGCACCATATTCGTTTCATTGGCGATGAGGCCACTATCATCATTCGATTTGATAGCCTTTTCTTCCGCTGTGATGGCCTTGTCCATTTCGGTATAAAGGGTGGATGAGTCGATTTCTTCAGTGACTGTTTCAGTTTCCGGGGGCGGAACCTCGGTAAGATCAATCGCTTCTATTTTGGCGGTATCGGCCTGAGGTTCAATTGAGGTGACGACTGGGGCAGGCGTTTCGACCTGCTGTGTAGCGGCAATTTTGACGGCTGGGGCATTTTCAATTTCCGTGGTGGTATTGCGCAACAGGCTGGTGCTTACCACGGCTATCACAAGGATTGCAGCGGCACCGAGATAGTAATGTTTTTTGGATGAGATACGGGTTGCTACCTGCTCAATCTTCTCACCCATCTCTACAGAGATAATGTCTGATTTGGCCTCACTATGGCTCTCGGTGTGGGATGTGCCTGATTCGGATTCCGTTGCAACAGCTGCTTCATCTATGGGGTCAGTAACTGGCACCACATCAGGAGCGCTTTCTTTTTGTGGAGTCTCGATTTTTGTTGCTGCCATTGGCTCGTTGTATCGCTTCGGTGCAACGGTAGTGGATTCTGGATCGGCAGTAACTTCTGCTTCGGGCGGTGGCGGCGGAATGATACGTTTGCTTACGACCGCTGCTGTGGGGATGATAGTTGCGCTTTTTGCGGCAGCACGGGTGGGTATCACTTCAGGTTTGATAGGGATCACAGGTAGGTGTACAGGCTGTATAAGCTCGCGCAACGCCTTGCAGGGGGAGAAGATCACACGATGGTGGGCAGCGATGGTGATGCGTTCTCTGGTCTGTGGGTTGAAACCGTTGCGTGCGGCCACCGGTTTTAGGCGGAAGCTGCCAAAGTTGCTGACATTGACTGTACCATCTTGCACCAACCCCTCGCGGATGATGCTGAGAATCTCCTTGGCGGCCTGTTTGACCAGTGGCATCGGCAGCGACTGGCTGCTGACCATATCGTCGAGCAGGGTCTGGCCGTAGATGTTACTCATGAGGAGCTGCCTTCATGTACCTCATCCTTGAGGCTTTTGGCAGGTTTGAAGTGAAGTTTCTGGTGGGCAGGGATCAGGCAGAGTGATTTTTTTGCCGGGATATAGGCGCGTCTTTCCGCCACATCCTTCACACTGAAATTGCCAAAATTACGCAAAACCACTGAATTTTTTTCTGCTAGCTGGTGGGTGATTGCGGTTACATAGCCGTCGAGAAGCGTGCGGGCCTGCCGCTGGCTGACATCCATACGCTTTGCTAATGCTTTGACCAGATCGGCAGTTGTCATTGGCTTGTTGCACCTATTTCTATACTAGGTTTGACTAAATAAGATAACACATATCGTTTATAGCAGATTTGAAGGCCGTGGCGGCATGACACGGATCACAATATTGTTATGCTACCAAGCCCCCAAACAGGGCTTCAACTCGGGTAGAATAGTCGTATGAATCTTCAGCCGATTATATTCTGATGGGGCAAACCTTGGCCATAGCTGCCGGTGGTGCGCTGGGGGCGTTGCTGCGCTTCTGGAGTGCGAACTGGGTCTACAGCCTGCTGGGACGGGGCTTCCCTTATGGCACCCTGGCGGTGAATCTGTTCGGTTCACTGGCGATGGGCTTCTGCTACGTCTGGCTGGTAGAGCGATCCAGTCTGGGACCTGAGTGGCGGGCACTGGTAATGGTGGGCTTTCTCGGGGCATTCACTACCTTTTCCACCTTTTCTATCGAGACGATAAATTTGATTGAGGGCGGCGCGCTGATAAAAGCGACGTTAAATATGGTGTTGAGCGTGATGCTCTGTGTGGTGGCTGCATGGTTGGGACTGGTCGCCGGGAGGCAGCTATGAAACAGACCGAGGTGACGGTAGTACGGCTCTATCTCAATGAGGGAGAGGCGCAGCTGGATAACCTGCTCAAGCGATTGCACGACTGGGAGAAGGTAAAGGGTGTGAGTGTATTTCGCGGCATTGCCGGTTTTGGTGATTCGGGCGAGATCCACACCAGTAAGTTTATCGATCTCGGTATGGAGTTGCCGGTGGTGGTGGAGTTTTTCGACACCCCAGAGAAGGTCGCTGCGATCATGGAGCATATCAGCAACACGATGAAGCCGGGCCATATGGTGAGTTGGTCAGCGTTTGTCAATGAATCTGAATAACTCTAAGTAACTGAATTAAAAGGTAAGAGAGACTATGTTAGACCCCCGTCTGTTCCGTGGCGAGCTTGAAACTACTGCTGCCCAACTGGCTCGTCGTGGTTTTCAGCTTAATGTCGAGGCGATTGAGCGGCTGGAGAGCGAACGCAAGTCGCTGCAGGTGGATACCCAGAACCTGCAGGCTGAACGTAACATAAGCTCCAAGGCGATCGGCCAGGCCAAGGCGAAGGGGGAGGATATTCAGCCGCTGCTCGATGCAGTGGCGGATCTGGGCGATAAGTTGAAGACTGCCGAGGAACGCCTTTCTGAGCTGCAGTCTGAACTCAATGTGATTCTGATGGATGTGCCCAATATTCCCGATGAGTCGGTGCCTAATGGCAAAGACGAGGACGACAACGAGGAGATCCGCAAGTGGGGCGAGCCTCGTGTCTTCGACTTCGAGCCTAAGGATCACGTCGATGTGGGTGAGGGGCTGGGGCTGGATTTTGAGACCGCTGTTAAGCTCACCGGCTCGCGCTTCTCTGTGATGACTGGGCCGATGGCCCGCCTGCATCGGGCACTGATTCAGTTCATGCTCGACTTGCATACCACTGAGCACGGCTATACCGAGACCTATGTCCCCTACCTGGTTAATGCCGATTCTTTGCGAGGCACCGGCCAGCTGCCGAAGTTCGAAGAGGATCTGTTCAAGCTCAACGGTGAGCAGGAGTACTACCTCATTCCCACCGCCGAGGTGCCGGTGACCAACATGGTGCGCGACACCATTCTGGAAGCGATGCCACAAAAATTTACCGCCCACACTCCCTGTTTCCGCAGTGAGGCAGGGTCTTACGGTCGTGATACCCGCGGTATGATCCGCCAGCACCAGTTCGAGAAGGTGGAGATGGTGCAGATCGTCGAACCGGAAAAATCGATGCAGGCGCTGGAGGAGTTAACCGGTCACGCCGAGACGGTGTTGCAGAAGCTTGGCCTGCCATACCGTCTGGTGAATCTCTGCACTGGCGATATCGGCTTCTCTGCCTGCAAGACCTATGATCTGGAGGTGTGGTTGCCGGGGCAGGCGAAATACCGTGAGATCTCCTCCTGTTCTAATTTCCGCAACTTCCAGGCGCGGCGCATGCAGGCCCGTTACCGTCCCGACGGGGCGAAAAAGCCTGAGCTGGTACATACTGTCAACGGTTCTGGTTTGGCCGTAGGTCGTACTTTGGTAGCGATTCTGGAGAACTACCAGAATGCCGATGGCTCGGTCACCGTACCGGAAGCGCTACGTGGCTATATGGGCGGTATTGAAGCCCTCGCCTGAATCTTGGTACGCCACATATAAAACAGGGATCGCTAGGTCCTGTTTTAGCCACCCGGCATCGCGCCAGAGGCGCCCCTACGACAATACCATCAGCACCATCAACATCACTGTAGGAGCGGCTATGCCGCGATAGCGTGTTTTTAGCCACCCGGCATCGCGCCAGAGGCGCTCCTACGGCAATACCATCAGCACCATCAATATCACTGTAGGAGCGGCTATGCCGCGATAGCGTGTTTTTAGCCACCCGGCATCGCGCCAGAGGCGCTCCTACGATAAACACCATCACCACCGCCGTGGCAACGTCAATACCACCGTAGGAGCAGCTATGCCGCGATACTAATAAATGAGCCTATGGTCTAGGTCGAGACCGGCAAAACAGGTAAACTAGGCCGCCTTGCGCCGTGTTGCGGCCCCTTAAGATCAATAGATGTGAGTGAGACCTATGGATTTCCTTCCGATTTTCATGAATATCCGTGGCCAGCGCTGCCTTGTGGTAGGCGGTGGTGAAATTGCGGCCCGCAAGGCGGCACTGTTGCAGGAGGCTGGTGCCGAGATCGCGGTGGTTAGTCCCGAGCTCTCTCCCAGTCTGGCAAGGCAGGTGGAGCAGGGGGGCGTCAGTTATCGAGAGGGGGGCTTCGAGGCCTCGGATCTCGATGGGGTGAATCTGGTAATTGCCGCCACCGATGATGGAGCGGTAAACCGTCAGGTCTCAGAGCTGGCCAGGGCACGCCAGCTGCCTGTTAATGTTGTAGATAATCCCGAGTTGTGCAGCTTTATCATCCCTTCGATTATTGATCGCTCTCCGGTGCAGATTGCCGTCTCCACCGGTGGTGCCTCGCCGGTACTGGCGCGCCTGTTGCGCACCCGCCTGGAGTCGCTCATCCCCTCTACCTATGGCCGCCTGGCAGCGATGGTGGGCAGTTTTCGCGACAAGGTTAAGACACGCTTCTCCGATGTGAATGCCCGTCGCAACTTCTGGGAACAGGTACTGGAGGGGAAGATCGCCGAGCTGGTGTTTGCCGGTAAGGACGAGGATGCCAGGGCGGAGCTGGAGAAAGCGGT
This sequence comes from Pseudomonadota bacterium, assembly GCA_039714395.1. Classification (GTDB taxonomy): domain Bacteria; phylum Pseudomonadota; class Gammaproteobacteria; order Thiohalomonadales; family Thiohalomonadaceae; genus JAPHSX01. Next base: position 23,007 of record JBDLJH010000023.1, read on the forward strand.
GGCAGCCGGTGGCGAGGAGAAGGTGGGTGAGGTTTACCTGATCGGCGGTGGCCCTGGTGATCCTGATCTGCTTACCTTTCGTGCCCTGCGTCTGATGCAGAAGGCCGATGTGGTGGTACATGATCGTCTGATCTCCAAAGAGGTGCTGGAGCTGACCCGTCGTGATGCAGAGCGTATCTACGTTGGTAAGGAGCGTGATAACCACTCGGTGCCACAGGATCAGATCAACCAGCTGCTGGTGGATCTGGCCAAGCAGGGTAAGCGGGTTTGCCGTCTCAAGGGGGGTGATCCCTTTGTCTTCGGCCGTGGCGGTGAGGAGATCGAGACCCTTACTGAGAATGGCGTTAATTTCCAGGTTGTACCAGCCATTACCGCTGCGCTTGGCGCCTCGGCTTACGCCGGGATCCCGCTTACCCACCGAGACTACTCTCAGGCGGCAGTGTTTGTTACCGGCCACCTTAAAGACGGTTCGATGAATCTTAACTGGCCGGCACTGGCACAGCCTAATCAGACCGTGGTCTTCTACATGGGGCTGAAGGGGTTGCCAGTGATCTGCTCCACGTTAATGGAGCATGGAATGCCTGCCGAGACCCCCATTGCGTTGGTACAGCAGGCAACTACGCCGCGCCAGCGTGTCTTTACCGGCACCATTGGTGATATGCCTGAACGCATTGCCAACAAGGAGGTTAAGGCCCCTACACTGATTATTGTCGGCAATGTGGTGAAGCTGCACGACAAGCTAAACTGGTTCCGCTCGCAGACCATGATCGATAAAGGGGAGTACTAAGACTCCCCTTTATCAATGACGTTGCAGTGAGTGCTCAGGCTGCGGGACGGCGCTGGTCATCGCGCAACTTGCTGGCCATTATCTCATCGGCGTCATCAATATCGACCTCCTGGCCTGCGATATCGATGAGCGGTTGTTCGAAGTCATTCCAGCCCCGTACCCCGGTCTTTAGCGAGGCGACATTTTTGAAGCCCATGTGCAGCATGGTATGGGCGGCGAGTATGCTGCGATTGCCAGAGCGGCAGATGACGATGATCTCGCGCTCGCGACCTGCGGCCAGTTCCGGTACGGTCTCATCGTAGTCCCAGTCGCAGGCTGACTCCAGAATACCTCGAGGCACAGAGATTGAGCCGGGGATATAGAGGGCATCGAATTCGTTGCCCTCACGTACATCTAGCAGCAGTGGTGGTTCTTCCTGCTGTAGCTTCTCTTCGAGATCCCAGGGGAAGATCTCTTCCACTTCAGGAAGGCACTCGGCGATAAGGTCGGTAAAGTGTTTCATGGTAATAAACCCGATGTCGGTTCAATTAGTGAAGAATGAATTCTACTGGCTTTACCGGTAGAGCTCAAAACCCCGTCGTCATTTTGATATGATGGGGGTAATTTCACAGATTCAAACTAAGGTACTGCGTGTGGAAACCAAGATATCCATAGAACAACTCAAAGCCGGTCGTCCTGAAGATGCCATGGCCTCTGACGGGCCGGGGTGTGAGGACAAGGAGCCCTATGCGCTGATGGTGCTGGGTGACAGCATGGAGCCGGAGTTTAAGGAAGGGGAGGTGATTGTCATCGAACCCGGGGCAAACTATCACGACGGCTCCTACGTCATCGCCTACCACAACGATGAGTACACCTTTCGCCAGTTGCGTGTGATCAAGGGGCAGTTGTTCCTGACGCCACTCAATCCCAATTATGTCTCGGAGCAGATATCACAGCAGGCGATTAAAGGGGTGATCACTCAAAAGAAAATGCCCGGTGGCAGGCATAACCGAAAAAATTACGATTGAGTACAGCTTGCTTTTTACATATAAAAGTCGGGAGTTGATCGAACAGATGCCTGTTATCACTGTAGGAGCGGCTTTGCCGCGATGTTTAATGAAATCGCGCTGTAAGCGCTCCTACAATGGGGCCATTCTGAGACAGGGCGTAGAACTGAGCCGATACCGCATGGCGATAAAGGCTTGAATTTTATATCTATAACTCTGTCCTAAAATTATTGTGGTTTGACAGTTGATAGTCCCATAATTAGCCACATCTGCATGCCGCCACGGTAGTAGTGTATTTTATCGGCGGGGAAACCTAGTGATAAAAGACCTCTAATGGCATGTGGCGATTGTCCACACCAGGGACCATTACACCAAAGCATAACTTCTTTTACGTTGTTGAAATCCCAGAACCCTTTTCTTTTGGGATCCAGGCCAATAGTTTTTAGTGTTTTATCCCATGTTACTTCGAGCATTCCCACGCCACTGCGCTTTGTAGCGCCAAGGAGTTTCATGATTTTCTCTAGTTCAGGACCTGTCTTACGCTGAAATTCAGTAAAAGGTATGTTTATCGAACCAGGTATAGTTCCCTTTTTATGCCACGATTCAACACGTGCATCAATAAGTAGCCCCGTACCTTTATTAACGTGAGTTTCCATAAACTCAAAAACTTCTACTTCCCCTGCAACCTTTACTCCGGGGGCAACTTCAATGGGCTGCGAGCAGAAGGGTGGGCATTTTCGTGATGTTTTCCCCCAGCTATCATCAACAACATGAGTCGTGTCCTGGATTCTTTGGACGGTTACAGACTTTCCTTGATGTTTTACCTTAACCGTGTCTTTCTCAGGAGTTAACTTCACGTCGAGTGCAAATGAAGCTGTGGACTGTACGGCCAAAAAAGCAGTTGCAAGTAGAGCTATTTGTATCTTATTCATTGGAATCCCCATTTACTTTGTCATTCTCGTTTTTATCTCAGTACGAATTTTCTCAATATCATTGGTGTTCTGATATGTTTCGTATACTTTCTTTTTATGCCATTTAGACAATTTTTTATAAAAGATAAAACTGCCGTAATAATTGTCACGAAGACTCTCTTCAAATTTGTCGTGTGTTAAATTTTTGCTCAGACTATCTGATAGCCCCTGTTTTTTATGGGACCATGTCTCCTTAATGCCTTCTTCTTCCTGTACGTCTGTGGAGTTAGCCTCGGCTTCCAAATCGGCCAAATAGCTGTCCGCGAGTGCATAAGGGGTGAGAATGAGTAGTGAGGCCATCACGATAAATCGAAGAGGCTGATGAAAGAGCTTATATAATTGAGTTCTCATGCTTTTGACTCCATGTTGCTAAATGTTCATATCACCTTCATCTGCCATGCTCCTTATGACAAGTATGACATGCCAGTATCTGACTTCTTTCAGTATAGCCGTATCTATCTAATTAAACTGTGCGTTGATTCAACTTTATGCCTAGGTAAACTATTGGATAAAAGAGTAAAGCAAAAGGTGTGCCGTAGTTGTAGAGGGAGGATAAGGGGGGTAATGATTATTCTGGTTGATGCTTGAATAGCCCGGGTTTCAACCATTTGATCGGGTGCCAGTGCGACACCGGCATTGTGAGATTTATCATAAAACCCCCTGTTTTATTCAGCTGCAGCAGCTAGCCCTACAAGGTCATTACTCGGTCAATGTTTCCAGTAGTTGGTTACAAAATTGCAGACGTTTCTCAAACTCAGGCAAAACTTTGACTATCTTTAGTCGCTCCTGACCATCGAGTTGATACTCCCCCGGTTTTGTCTGGATCAGGCTGATAAGTTTCATCGGATCGATATCAGGCTCCGGGGTAAAGCTAAAGCGTCCGCCCCTGGGACCAAGTTCGATCTTTTTGATACCCAATGGGCTCGCCCTCAGTTTGATCTCTGTGATGGCGAATAGGTTCTTAACAGGATCCGGCAGTAGACCGAAACGGTCGATCATCTCTACCTGCAACTCGCGCAACTCATCGCTATTGGCGGCACTGGCGATTCGCTTGTAGATGAGCAGGCGGCTGTGTACGTCGGGCAGGTAGTCGTCAGGGATTAGTGCCGGCACGTTGAGGTCGATCTCGGCGCCGTGGAACATCGGTTTGTCCAGTGCAGGTTGGTCGCCTGATTTCAGTGCCCTGACGGCACGGTCCAGTAGCTCGGAGTAGAGGGAGAAGCCGATCTCGTGCATCTGCCCGCTCTGCTCATCACCTAGCAGCTCGCCTGCGCCGCGGATCTCCAGGTCATGGGTGGCGAGAGTAAAGCCGGTGCCCAGCTCTTCGATCGACTCGATCGCTTCAAGTCTTTTTGTTGCATCTTTGCTCATTGCCCGCTTGGAGGGAACCATAAGATAGGCGTAGGCGCGGTGGTGGGAGCGTCCGACCCGCCCGCGCAGCTGGTAGAGCTGGGCCAGACCAAAGCGATCGGCACGGTTCATGATGATGGTGTTGGCACTGGGAACATCGATACCGGTTTCGATGATGGTAGTGCAGACCAGGATGTTGAAGCGCTGGTGATAGAAGTCGGACATTACCCGCTCCAGCTCGCGCTCTCGCATCTGACCGTGGGCGATGCGGATAGTCGCCTCGGGAACCAGCTCTTCGAGCCTGCGCGCCATGATCTCGATATCTTCGACCTTGTTGTGCAGGAAGTAGACCTGGCCACCACGCTTGATCTCGCGCAGACACGCCTCTTTTACCAGCTCAGGGTTCCATTCATGCACAAATGTCTTCACCGCGTGGCGCTTGGCGGGGGGCGAGGCGATGATGCTGAGGTCGCGGATGCCGCCCATCGCCATGTTGAGGGTTCGTGGGATCGGTGTGGCGGTGAGGGTGAGTACGTCGATCTCGGCTCGCAGTGCCTTGAATTTATCCTTCTGCCGTACACCAAAACGGTGCTCTTCATCGATGATGATCTGACCGAGTTGTTTGTAGGCGATACCCTCCTGCAAGAGTTTGTGGGTGCCAATGACAATATCGATGCTGCCCGCCTCCAGCGCTTCGATGACCTTTTTTTGCTCTTTGCCGGAGCGAAAGCGTGACAGCGATTCGATACGAACCGGCCAGTCGGCAAAGCGGTCACGGAAATTCTGCGTGTGCTGCTCGGCAAGAAGGGTGGTAGGTACCAGAACCGCCACCTGCTTGCCGCCCATCACCGCGAGGAAGGCAGAGCGCATCGCCACCTCGGTTTTGCCGAAGCCGACGTCACCGCAGATCAGGCGATCCATGGGCTTGCTGGAGCGCATGTCAGCCACTACGGCATCAATTGCCTCCTGCTGGTCTGGCGTCTCCTCGAAGGGGAAGGAGGCGGAGAATGAGGCGTATTGTGCCTCATCAATGGGGTAGCTGTGTCCCTGTCGTGCCTCGCGGCGAGCATAGATCTCCAACAGCTCGGCGGCGACGTCACGGATCTTCTCGGTGGCCTTGCGCTTTGCCTTCTCCCACTGTCCACTGCCCAGTTTGTGCAGCGGGGTATTCTCTGGCGCCGCACCAGTGTAGCGACTGATAAGGTGCAGTGAGGCAACTGGTACATAGAGCTTGTCGCCACCGGCATACTCCAGGGTCAAAAATTCCGCATTGTCATCGCCCAGAGTGAGCTTCTGCAGACCGAGATAGCGACCGACACCGTGATCCTCGTGTACCACCGGTGCACCGATCTGCAGCTCGGCGAGGTTGCGGACTACGGCATCCGGGTCGCGCTGGCGGCTGCGACGGCGACGGCGCTGCATTACCTGCTCGCCGTAGAGCTGGCTCTCCGCAATTACGGTGATGGCCGGTTCACGCAGCAGCAGTCCACTCTCCAGTGGTGCCACGGTGATGGCCCTGCTGGCATCACTATCGACAAAGTCGTACCAGCTCTCTACTGCCGTAGGATGGATGTCGCAACCGCGTAGGGTCTCCAGCAGTGCCTCACGACGCCCGGGGGATTCGGCCACGAAGAGGATGCGGCCGCTAAACTTGCTGACAAATTTTCTTAATGCCGCGCTGGGCTCGCTGGCACGCCCATCCAGTGCCAGGGCCGGTGGCTTTGTTGTGGCGAAATTGACACCATGCTTGGCCTCAAGCAGTTCAAAATGCTGCAGTTCCGCACGTGGGTACGCCTTGAGGCCGGCAAATAACTCCGGTACCTCAAGAAATAGTCGCTGCGGGGGGAGTGGCGGGTGCTCGGTATGGTACTGGGCGATATCGAAGCGTTCGAGATATTCAGTGCGAAAGGCCTCTACTGCCTCGTCACAGCCATCCAGAGTGAATAGTTGGGTCTGCTGCGGCAGGTAGTCGAAGAGGGTGGCCGACTCCTCAAAGAACAGCGGCAGGTAGTACTCAATACCGGGCGGTGCCAGCCCTTCGCTCACATCACGGTAGACCACGCTCTTCTGTGGGTCGCCCTCGAACTGGTCGCGGTAGGCCTGGCGGAAGCGCTTGATCCCCTGTTCGTTGAGAGGAAATTCGCGTGCCGGCAGCAGGCGGATCTGTTCAACTTTCTCTTCGGAGCGCTGACTATCCACATCAAAGGTGCGGATGCTCTCTACCGCGTCGTCGAACAGTTCGATGCGGTAGGGGTGTTTGCTGCCCATGGGGTAGAGGTCGAGCAGGCTACCGCGCACCGCAAAGTCGCCGTGTTCCATCACCTGCGAGACACACTGATAACCGTTGCTCTGCAGACGTTGTCGCATCTCTTCGAGCTGCAGGGTATCGCCCACATCAAGCATCAGACTGCCCCCCTCTATGTAACCGGGCGGGGCGAGGCGGTGCATCAGGGTTGAGACCGGAAGAACCAGGATGCCACGCTGTAGCTGTGGCAGGCGGTGCAGGGTGGCGAGGCGCTCGGAGATGATGTCCTGGTAAGGGGAGAAGGTGTCGTAGGGCAGGGTCTCCCAGTCAGGGAAGCTGAGAACCGGGATGGTGTCATCGCCGCCGTTGTAGAAGCGAAGCTCCTCCTCAAGGCGTGTTGCGGTCGGGGTGTCGGGGGTCACTACCAACACCATTCCTGCGTGTTTTCTGGCGGTGGCACTTATCAGTAGACCGAAGCTGCTGCCGTAGAGCTGGCCGAACTGGCTCCGATCTCCTGCTTTGATATTGAGCGGCGGGGCAAAGACGGTGTGTAGGGTATTATCCATGTGGAGGCGGGGTAGTCTGGTCAGCTGAGGAAAAGCTGGCTATTGTAGGCCCCCAGTTGAGATGAATCAAAGAGACGAGGCAAGAGCTGATAATGAAATGGTTGGATAAAATCCCGCTTGGTACCCTGTTGATCCCTGCCGTGCTATTGGGTCTGGCACCTTTTACACCGGAGCCCCACCTGGTAGAGAAGCTGCGCATGCTGTCGCAGGGTGTATTGCACAAGCCTATCGATATCTTTGACCTGCTGTTACACGGCACCCCGGCGATGCTGGTCGTACTTAAGTTATCAAGAATGGGGTTGGTTAAAGCTGCAGAAAAGGAAGGTGGCGAGTGACAATAGACCTTGGCATTAAGCTTGCTGGGTAAATACGGTTAAATAGTCGTTTCGGGCTATAGTCGTGATAATAACAGGAGGAGTTGCATTATGGCACACGTCGTAATTATAGGTGCAAGTACCGGGGGCCTGCCTGCTGCTTATGATACCCGTGAGGTATTGGGCAAGGAGCACAAGATCACTGTTATCTCAGATAAAGATCACTTTAGCTTTGTCCCATCCAACCCCTGGGTGGCTGTTGGCTGGCGCAAGCGCAGTGATATCTCCTTTCCGCTGGACCCCTACCTTAAGCGCAAGGGAATTGATTTTATTCACTCGGCAGCAACTGAGATCAAGCCCGATGAGAACACCGTGGTACTGGCCAATGGTGATTCGGTTAGCTATGACTACCTGATACTGGCAACTGGCCCCAAGCTGGCCTTTGATGAGGTCGAGGGGCTGGGACCTGTTGCTGGCAATACCGTCTCTGTTTGTACCACTGACCATGCCGAGGAAGCCTGGGACAAGTGGCAGAAGTTCGTTGAGGATCCGGGCCATATCGTTGTTGGTGCCGCGCAGATGGCTTCCTGTTTTGGCCCCGCTTATGAGTTTGCCTTCATCATGGATACCGACCTGCGTAAGCGCAAGCTGCGCGACAAAGTACCGATGACCTTCGTCACCTCCGAGCCCTATATTGGTCACCTGGGCCTGGGTGGTGTCGGTGACTCCAAGGGGATGATGGAGTCGGAGATGCGCGACCGCCATATTAAGTGGATCTGTAACGCCAAGATCACCAAGGTAGAGCCCGGCAAGATGTTCGTTGATGAGATGGACGACAAGGGCGAAGTGCACAAGACCCATGAGCTAGATTTCAAATACTCGATGATGCTGCCAGCCTTTAAGGGCGTGGATGCGGTCAACGCGGTGGGTGATGATCTGGTTAATCCGCGCGGCTTCGTTAAGGTCAATGACTTCCAGCAGAATCCCAAGTGGAAGAACATTTATGGCATTGGTGTTGGTATCGCTATTCCGCCGGTAGAGGCAACTCCGGTTACCACCGGTACGCCAAAGACCGGTTATATGATCGAATCAATGGTGCTGGCCACTGCCCATAACATCCATAACGATATCGAGGGCAAGGCCGCTGACATGAAGGCGACCTGGAACGCTATCTGCCTGGCTGATATGGGTGATACCGGTGCCGCCTTCGTGGCGATGCCACAGATCCCGCCACGTAATGTCTCGTGGATGAAGAAGGGTAAGTGGGTACACATGGCCAAGGTGGCGTTCGAGAAATACTTCATCAGCAAGATGAAGAAAGGCTCTAACGAGCCGGTATTCGAGCGTTATATCCTTAAGGCACTGGGCATTACAAAACTTAAAGACTAATTGTAATAAGTGTTAAAAAGGGGGCTGGCAGTCGATGGCTGACAGCCCCTTTTTTGTGCGTGAAGTGGATTTGACAAATAATTCAAACCTGTCAAAATAATCTTAAATGACATGTAAAGTCATGACATAATGTGACTAGAAATATGGATATGAAAGATACCGGGGGATAAATGTCTGATCAGAACTCACCTTCGTGTGAGCAAATTATCAATATACTGCCTGACCCTTTTGTGGTGATCGATCGCAGCTATAAGATCATTGCAGCTAACCGTAATTACCTTAAACACTATGGCTATGCCGCACCGGGTGATGTGGTAGGACGTTTCTGTTATGAGGTTTCTCACCATGTAGATGCCCCATGTAGTCAACATGGCGAGCACTGCCCTCTGGAGACGGTATTTGAAACAGGCCAACCCACCCAGGTAATGCACGTTCACTATCACGACGGTGAAGAGGAGCACGTACAACTCCACTCTAATCCGCTGTTCGATACGGACGGCAATGTGATGTATGTGGGTGAGTATATCTACCCTGTTCACAAGCCGAACAGCGATGGCTGTATCCTGATTGGCCGCTCACGCCCCATGTTGCGACTAACCAGCCTGTTGCAACGGGTAGCGCCCACCCAGACCAGTGTGTTGCTGCTGGGAGAGAGTGGTACCGGTAAGGAAAATGTGGCTGCATATATTCATCAGTACTCTCCGCGTTCTACCATGCCCTTCGTTATCGTCGACTGCGGTACTCTGGGTGAAAGCCTCATTGAGAGTGAACTATTCGGTCACGAAAAGGGTGCCTTTACCGGGGCCAATAACATGAAGAAGGGGCTGTTCGAGGCGGCTGATGGCGGTACCCTGTTTATTGATGAGATTGGAGAGCTACCGCTTTCACTACAGACCAAGCTGTTGCGAGTCCTGGAAAGTGGGACCATACGTCGTCTTGGTGGCACCGGTTATATTCGCGTAAATGTGCGGGTAATTGCGGCGACAAATAAGAACCTTAAACAGATGTCCGATCACGGTGAATTTCGCCAGGATCTCTATTATCGTCTTTCTGCCTTCCCGATAAACATCCCTTCGTTGCGTGAGCGACCAGATGATATTCCGGCCCTGGCTGAGCACTTTCTCTCAGGCATGGAGGAGGGGGATCGTTTTTTACCTCTCTCGCCAGAGGTGATCGAAACTCTGCTTACCTACGACTACCCGGGAAATGTGCGTGAGCTGCGCAATATCGTAGAGCGTGCTGCTATTCTTGCCTTTGGCGAGGAGATACTACGACCAGAGCATATTGTATTAGATGATGAGCCTGCACAAACTGCAGCAGCACCGATACAACAAGCAGCCTCGACTGGCAATAACAACTTGTTACGGCGTCGTCACGGAAGACTTAGTGAGGAGGCCGTGATTCGCGCACTAGAACAGACCGAGGGACACCGTGCCAGTGCAGCACAGTTGCTTGGCGTTAGTGAGCGTACCCTCTACCGTTACGTGCAGCGACTGCGTCAGGAGGCTTAGCTTCAGCTTCATACTAAACAATAGATATAAAAAAAGGCGGCCATTGGCCGCCTTTCTTTTTCCCTGTGAAGTAGCCTCAGGGCTTAACGGTGGTTAGACCGAGAATTTCCCAGTCCTGCATACCACCACGATACCACTTGAGTTTTGCTGCCGGGTAACCCTCTCCAATCAGACCAGCAATGGCCAGTGGAGACTGGCCACACCAGGGACCGTTGCAGAACACTACCAGGGTCTTGGCATTGTCAAAGCTCCAGCCCTTATCACCCTCTGTTGCGCCGAAGGTCTCAAGAGCCTCACCGATGCTTACTTCATCAGCACCCTTCTTTTTGTTGATCTTATCGAACGGAACGTTCACAGAATCGGGAAGTGTGCCCTTCTTGTACCATGAGGGTTTACGTGCATCGACGATCAGGATGGAGTCATCACCCATAGCGCGCTGCTTCATATAGCTAATAACTTCAAGTTCGGCAACAGTCTCAACACCTTTAGCGGTGACAATGGGACGCACACAAAATGGTGGACATTTGCGCGAGGTCTTGGCGAAGGCCGGGTTAATTTTGTTCTTCTGATTCTGGTTACGCTCAACACGAACCGCGGCACCGCTGTGTGTGACTTCGACGGCACCAACCTTGGGAGTAATCTTAACCTTAAGATCTTTACCGGCGTCATGGTCGGCGAGATTAAAAGGTTTGGCAGTGGTGGTAGTACAACCACTCAGTACGGAGGCGGCAAAGAGTGCAGCAACAACGGATAGTGATTTCATGTTTTTCATTTTATTATTCCCCCTAAATTATTTTACAGTGGTCAGGCTAAGTGATTCCCAGCTCTGCATACCGCCGCGATACCACTTAATCTTCTCTGAGGGGTAACCAACACCCATGATACCGGCGATACCCAGTGGAGACTGGCCACACCACATACCGTTACAGAACATAACCAGGGTCTTGGCCTTACTGAAATCCCAACCCGTATCACCTTCTACTGCACCGAATAGTTCCAGCGACTCGGCAATAGAAAGATCATCGGCACCTTTGCTGCGATTAATCTTGGTGAAGGGGACGCTGACTGCGCCGGGAATAGTGCCCTTTTTGTGCCAGTCAGGGGTACGGTTATCAACAAGCATTATGCTGCTGTCCCCGGCACTCATTTTTTTTGCGTAGCTGATGACTTCTAGCTCACCCACAGTCTCAACACCCTTGGCAGTGGTGAAGGGGCGAATGCAGAAGGGCGGACATTTACGTGAGGTCTTGGAAAAGGCCGGGTTAATGGTGTTCTTCTGGTTCTGATTGCGCATGATGGTGACAGCTTTACCGTCGTGCTTAACATTGGCAGAGGCCATCTTGGGGGTAATTTTAACCGCAACCTCACCAGCACTGGCAGTTGAGAATGCTCCCAGTGAGATACAGGTAATTAGAGCGGTAGATGTAATGATTGTTGCTATTTTCATTACGGTGTTTCTCCTTTGGTTTCAAAATTTCATCATTAGAGCACCTCATTACCCTTTATGGTAATGGGTGCTGAATTATTGGTGTTTAACAGGTTTTTCTTAGATTTAGTCGCACTCAGGGTCACCTTCATCTTCACCTTCGGTAGGTTGGGTTTCAGCAGTGGTTTGAGTGGATTCGGCCCCTGATTCCTCCTCGTCCTGAGCAAGCACAGCAGTGCTGAAGGAACCGACTGCAAACAGCATTGCCAGCAGCAGGGTGATACGTTTAATCATTGACTCTCTCCATTAATCCGGGAAGCCCCGGGGTGTTTTTTAATAATAATTGTTCGCCCTAAACCGTGGCGTCCTGATAATGCCATATTTTTGAACCATTACAAGCTGTTACATGCATACATATGATTGGAACAACAAAACGGAAAAAGTTTAGTTTAGGCAAAAAAAACGCGCCCTAGGATGGACGCGTTCAAAACACCACTGTGTGGAGGGGGAGCTTTGGAGGCGTATCCGGCCTCCAACTCTCACGCAATACTAAAGAGCAAATCGCATGCCAACATTAGAGTCTAATGAAATCATGAGGTTGACAGTGGTAGCATGACAGTCAATGACGGTTTTATGACATAGTTTATGATATGTCATGTTGGTGACATGCTCAGTGGGGCTCAAATTGGGCTAAACCTGTCATATGTTGAGGGGTGTGATGCCGTGCATGAGATCCCTCACAGGCTTTGCCAGTGATTATCAGCACTACCTGTCCAGATACCCGGTAGCGAATGACGTTGCATTGTCGCATGCTGAGGATTCATGAATAATGGCTACCTTATTACTCTACTCAGCCGGCCAGCACTCATGTCTTCAGAATCCACATCATTACTTGATTGGCAGCTATTTGATCGCGAACACCTATGGCATCCCTATACCTCCATGCTTGATCCCTTGCCTGCAACCCCGATTGTGGCAGCCAGGGGGGGAGAGCTGGAGCTGGCCGACGGACGTAAACTGGTCGATGGCATGTCCTCCTGGTGGGCGGCAATCCATGGATATAACGTCCCCGAGCTGAATGAGGCACTTAGGGCACAGGTCGATAAGGTGTCGCATGTCATGTTCGGCGGGCTTACTCACGAACCTGCTGCACAGTTGGGGAGGCGTCTGGTAGCGATGACTGCCGAGCCGTTGCAATACGTCTTTCTTGCCGATTCCGGCTCAGTGGCGGTGGAGGTGGCGATCAAGATGGCGCTGCAGTTCTGGGTTGCCCAGGGGCAGAACAAACGCCAACGCCTGTTGACGGTACGTGGTGGCTACCACGGCGATACCTTCGGTGCGATGGCGGTGTGTGATCCGGTCAATGGCATGCACGGCATGTTCAGTGGGGTTTTGCCACAACATCTCTTCGCCCCGATGCCCGAGTGTCGAGATGACAGTGAGTGGGATGATGCACATATTGCAGAATTTGAGCGGCTGCTCCGTGAACATCAGGGTGAGATCGCCGCTGTGATCATGGAGCCCATTGTGCAGGGGGCCGGGGGGATGCATTTTTATTGCCCCGAGTATCTGCGCCGGGTGCGTGCACTGTGCGATGAAGTTGGTGTATTGCTGATCCTCGATGAGATAGCCACCGGATTTGGCCGCAGCGGTACCCTGTTCGCTTATGAGCAAGCGGGCATCGTTCCCGATATTCTTACTGTTGGTAAGGCGCTAACGGGGGGCTATATGAGTCTCGCAGCGACCCTTACCAGCGAACGGGTAGCGCAGGGGATCAGTGCCGATGGCAGTGGGGTGCTGATGCACGGCCCCACCTTTATGGGAAATCCTCTTGCCTGTGCCGTAGCCAATGCATCCATTGATCTGTTGCTCGCCTCGCAGTGGCAACAGCGGGTGGCAGCTATCGAGTTACAGCTTAAAACCGAACTAGCTCCTTGCGCTGAATTCGACTGTGTTAGTGATGTGCGGGTGAAGGGGGCGATAGGGGTGGTGGAGCTGCGCGAGCCGGTCGATATGCGTTGGATTCAGCCACGACTGGTAGAACTGGGGGTCTGGCTCCGCCCTTTCGGCAAGTTGCTCTATGTGATGCCACCTTTTGTTATTGAGCCAGAGCAGTTAACCCGGCTTACGGCGGCGATGCGGCAGGTGGTGACAGAGATTAGTGGGAACTAGTCACTCTCTTCATTACAATGCAGCTCATGGGGTTCCTGCTTCATGATCACATGCTGCACCTTGATGTTGAATTCGGGCTAGAATACGCCGATGTATAACGGCGAACGATTTAACACTATTAGTCACCTGATTGGAGCGCTACTGTCACTGGTAGGGCTAACAGTGCTTGTGGTGCTCGCTGTACAGCAGGGCGACCCGTGGAAAATCGTCAGCTTCAGTATTTATGGCGCGACACTGTTCCTGCTCTATTCTGCCTCCACCCTTTATCACAGCTGGCCTGGTCCGGCTAAAGCCATTCTTAAAAAAGTTGATCACATCGCCATCTATCTGTTGATAGCCGGTAGCTATACCCCGTTTACTCTGGTAACTCTGCGGGGCCCCTGGGGCTGGTCACTGTTCGGTACGGTGTGGGCGCTGGCCATTGCCGGTATTGTGCTGGATAGTATGCACCGTAGCGGCAAACGGGTATTACAAATCACCCTCTATGTATTAATGGGATGGATGGTTCTTGTCGCCATGTACCCGCTCGCACAAAATCTGCCCACCGGCGGTCTTGTCTGGTTAGTGATTGGTGGTGTGCTCTATACCGGCGGTATTGGCTTTTATGTGGCGGATAAAAAGCTGCGTCACAGTCATGGCATCTGGCACCTGTTTGTGCTGGCGGGCAGTATTAGTCACTACCTGGCGGTTTTGTTGTATCTGGTCTAGTTGTCCCTCAATGTATCGCTAGCGCGGCGTGTGTTTTTCACTGCATCTGTCTCAGAATTGCCTTGTTGTAGGAGCGCTTCCAGCGCGATTTCATCGATCATCGCGGCAAAGCCGCTCCTACGCAATGCTCGATAATATTTACTTGTAACCAAATACACTCTTCAACAACTCGGTGGTTCTTGCTGCCGGATCGTCACGAATTTTCTTTTCTTCTTTTGCGATCATGGTGAACAGGCCTGCCATGGTTTTTTTCGTGACATAGGTGTCGATGTCGTAATCATCAAGATTCAGGAATTGACCGGCGAACCCCAGACTCCCAACCATCTCTTTATACCTGGCAGTCACCCCACTCCTGGAAGTGGCATCTTTTACAATCGGTAGAATTTTGGCGCCAAGTTTGTTGCCACCTGTTTTTTTCAGATATTGTGTGGCGGCATCGTCAGGGCCCTGGAGGATGCCATTTGCATCATCAATACTCATACCGGTGACGCCTTGTTTGATGATTTCCAGCGTCAAGGGTACAGCCGACTCGGCCGCACGATTCATGGTGGTAACAAATTCATCTGCGTATTTGTCATTTCCAAACTGACGCAATAGAGACTCGACCTCTTTAAGTTTTTCTGGCATGGGTATTTTTACATCGGTGTTTTTAAGAAAGCCATCAGACTTCCCAAGGTTATCTACCGCATAACCGGCACCTTTAATGAGCGCCTCTTTCAATCCGGCGATAATATCCTCATTACTGAGTGCGCTTTGAATGCTAGTGGTATCGACTTTTTCAAGGTTTTGTAATTGCTGTTGAATTTTATCGCTACTGTTGGATAGATCCTCCAGCCAACCAGCATAGCTGTTAGAGGCTAAGGTCAAAGTGGTGATTGTAAAAATAATTTTAAAATTCACGGGAATATTCCTGGGTTTTTGTTAGTGGATACCAAATGGAGTGAGCCCCCTATTGTTAGTAGTGATCGAGGCGCTGCTTTTAGCCGTCAACTGGACTGTCAATGTGCCCCACTTGTGAGCCTATTTTCTTTCATTGGATATAATTACACGCTCACGGTCTGAGCCAAGATTTTTTAGCCTTCTAACCCAGGTTCCGCTTGTATATTTATTAAGTTGTGTATCATAGTAATGCTGGCATTCAGCATCATCAAAACCACGTTCACGTATTTTCTTCAGTTGAACCATTTCTTTGTACGAATCACCCTTGAATGTGTACTTGGCAAGATAAGTACATAATTTATGTTTATCTCTCGCTTGTTTTTCCTCTGCTGTTTGCTGTATCTCTTCTGGAGTCATTTGCTTAGTAGTAGAAGACTTGGAATTACATCCTGTGACGAATAATAATGCCAAAATTAAGGTTATTATTATCTTAATAAACTCTTTCATAATTATTCCGATATTTTAGCTAACAGTATGTTAGATGGATACCGAAATTCTGTGTTATACGGATTCTGCCTGTCACCATATTTGCGGTCATCAAATGATATCTGTGTAGGTTATTAAAGGCAGGGGGAGACGACCAATCACAGGTTCCTTCTCCAGATAGTCAATTTTGTATTCAGCTATCCCTCTTTTGTCCCCTGGCCATCGGGTGACTGGCCAGGGTGTGCGGAGGAGGGGGCGTGATGTCTGGATTTTTGCGTCTAGCGATTCACCACGCTCTGAATCACGTAGGAGTACTCAAAGTAGACGGAGTAGCCCGGGTAGCCCCAGGTGGTGATTGGCGGATCGCCTACTGGCGGGGAGATCGACGGTGGTTTGCCGTACATGAGCTCTACCTGTTCCATGTGCATGCCACGAACGGGGACTTCCATGCCTGCGGGAACGGGGGTGGTGGGGCCGGTTTGCGGTAGCTGCAAGGTATCGGCTGAGGCGGGCGCAGCGGCAGCGAGTGTTAACAGCAGTGTTGCGCTGATGAGAGAAAAGTGACGCATTGTCCGGCTCCTTGGTTCTTCTTGAAGTATAATGAACATCTATTTGAAATATACGCCATTTTTGCGCTCAGAGTAAACGCTCTGTGTGCGCTAGCTCACAGGTTTAAGGCCTCGAATCACGATGCAGCCAGCAAAAGACCTATTTTCCTATCGCCCCTACTGGGCCAGGCGCTTCCTCCCCAGTCCGGTACTGCCAACCAGCCGTGCTGAGATGGAGTCGCTGGGCTGGGACAGCTGCGACATTATTCTGGTGACCGGTGATGCCTATGTGGATCACCCCAGCTTTGGTATGGCGGTGATTGGTCGTCTGTTGGAGGCGCACGGCTTTCGTGTCGGCATCATCGCACAGCCCGACTGGACCTCGGCAGAGGCCTTTAAATCGCTAGGCAAGCCCAATCTCTTTTTTGGTGTGACAGCGGGCAACATGGACTCAATGGTCAACCGATATACCTCCGACCGTCGTATTCGCTCTGATGATGCCTATTCACCGGACGGCAAGGGTGGCACCCGCCCTGATCGCTCGGTGGTGGTCTACTCTCAGCGCTGCCGTGAGGCCTTTAAGGGGGTGCCGCTGATCATCGGTGGTATCGAGGCGAGCCTGCGCCGGCTCGCGCACTACGACTACTGGTCTGACAAGGTGCGCCGCACGGCACTGATGGACTCCAAGGCCGATATGCTGCTTTACGGCAATGCCGAGCGTGCCATTGTCGAGGTGGCACACCGCTTCGCCGCCGGTAAGTCGGTGAGTGAGATGCGTGATATTCGTGGTGCCGCCTTCCTGCTCAAGCAGACCCCAATCGACTGGGTTGAGCTGGATTCTACCGAGATTGATGAGCCGGGTGAGGTGGGAAGTCATCCCGACCCTTACGCCATGGAGCCGGGGTGTGAGAAGAGCAGGGTTGTGCATTCGCTGCGTGAGGTGCCGCGTGAGCAGCGTGACAAGGTGGTGGTACGCATGCCTTCCTACGAGCAGGTGAAGGATGACCCGGTACTCTACGCCCATGCCTCTCGGGTGTTCCATCTGGAGACCAATCCGGGTAATGCCCGTCCGCTGGTCCAGGCCCACGCAAGCCGCCAGTTGTGGATCAATCCGCCGCCCGTTCCGCTCACCACTAAAGAGCTGGATCGCGTCTTTGAGTTGCCCTATATCCGCAAACCACACCCCGCTTACGGTAAGGCTCGCATTCCTGCCTTCGAGATGATCCGCTTCTCTATCAATATTATGCGAGGATGTTTTGGTGGCTGTACCTTCTGCTCTATCACCGAGCACGAGGGGCGTATTATTCAGAACCGCTCGGAGGACTCGATCATCCGCGAGGTGGAGGCGATCCGTGACCTTACTCCCGGCTTTACCGGTAATATCTCCGACCTCGGTGGCCCCACTGCCAACATGTGGCAGCTGCACTGTAAGGACGAGAAGATTGAATCGGCCTGCCGCCGTCTCTCCTGTGTTTACCCCGATATCTGCAAGAATATGCTCACCGACCAGCGCCCTTTGGTGCAGCTCTACCGTCGTGCCCGTGCGGTCAAGGGGGTTAAACGGGTCTTCGTTGCCTCGGGCCTGCGTTATGACCTGGCGGTACGTTCCCCCGAATATGTGAAGGAGCTGGTAACCCACCACGTGGGCGGTTATCTGAAGATCGCACCCGAGCACACCGAGAGCGGCCCGCTCAGCCACATGATGAAACCGGGGATGGGGGCATACGACCGTTTTAAACTGATGTTCGAGAAGTACTCGAAGGAGGCGGGCAAGGAGCAGTATCTGATCCCCTATTTCATCTCCGCGCATCCGGGTACCAGTGATGAAGATATGCTCAATCTGGCGCTATGGCTCAAGAAAAACAATTTCCGCCTCGATCAGGTGCAGAATTTCCTGCCATCACCGATGGCCATCGCCTCGGCGATGTACCACAGTGGCAAGAATCCGCTCAAGCGCGTGCATCACAAAGGGGGGAATGTAGTGACCGCCAAGGGTGACCGTGCCCGCCGCCTGCATAAGGCTTTTTTGCGTTACCATGATGCAGCCAATTGGCCGATGTTGCGCGAGGCACTCAAGCGCATGGGACGTGAAGACCTTATTGGTAACGGCAAGCGCCACCTGGTGCCCGCCTGGCAGCCGAAGGATACGGGGATGACCAGGGAGGGCCGTCGGGTGGAGCGTAAAGGTGAGCAGGGCAGGCATCATAAGGCCGCAGCAAAGAAACGGCCTGCTGTGAAAAAACACGCAAAAGGAAAACGTCGTCATGGTCGCTAGTGCGACTTTTCGACTAGAATTGAACTTACGATAAACGGAATATCAATACGCCATGGTCTACGTCGAATCACATCTTCCATCACCGAGTCACGAGAGTGATGATGTTAAGTCT
>JBDLJH010000024.1:0-40891 GCA_039714395.1 Pseudomonadota bacterium
CTAGAATTGAACTTACGATAAACGGAATATCAATACGCCATGGTCTACGTCGAATCACATCTTCCATCACCGAGTCACGAGAGTGATGATGTTAAGTCTATTTGGCTGGCTTCAATCACCGAGGGCCGTAAGGAAGAGGAGACGGCACTCATTCGTACCGCGATTGAAATTGCCGACAAGGCACACCTGACCCAGGTTCGTGCCTCTGGTGAACCCTACCTGAATCACGCCATGGCGGTAGCCGATATCGTTACCGGCCTTCGTCTGGATCACGAGAGCATTGCGGCGGCGATTTTACATGACGTAGTAGAAGATACCGACGTTACCCTTGAACAGGTCGAAGAGCAGTGTGGTCACGCGGTGGCACACCTGGTTGATGGCGTGACCAAGATGAGTTCTATCGGTGAGTACCATCTGAGCGGTGGTCGTAAGGAGAACATCAAAGCGGAGAGCCTGCGCAAGTTGCTATTGGCGATGGCCGAAGATGTGCGGGTGGTGATGATCAAACTCGCTGACCGTCTGCATAATATGCGTACCCTGAAATTCCTTAGCGAAGAGAAGCAGCGACGTATCGCCCGTGAGACTATGGATATCTATGCCCCGCTAGCCAATCGCCTGGGTATCTGGCAGGTAAAGTGGGAGCTGGAAGACCTTAGTTTTCGTTACCTTGATCCGGCCACTTACAAACAGGTAGCGAAGTTTATTGATGAGCGCCGAGTCGATCGCCAGCGGTATATCGAAGAGGCGATCGATATCCTGCAAAAGCAGCTCGGCATCGCCGGGGTGAAGGCGGACATTACCGGTCGCGCTAAACATATCTACAGCATCTGGAAAAAGATGAAGCGTAAGGGGCTGAGCTTTCACGACCTTTACGATGTACGTGCGGTCAGGGTGCTGGTTGATAGTGTGGCCGACTGTTATCACGTACTCGGTACGGTACACAGTTTGTGGCCGCATATTCCCAAGGAGTTTGATGACTACATCGCCACGCCGAAGGAGAATAACTATCAGTCGATCCACACCGCGGTGATCGGGCCCAATGGCAAGACTCTGGAGGTGCAGATCCGTACCGCCGAGATGGATAAGCACGCCGAGCTTGGTGTGGCCGCCCATTGGCGTTACAAGGAAGGGGGAAAGTCGGACGAAGGCTTCGAGCAGAAGATCGCCTGGTTGCGTCAGCTTCTCGACTGGAAGGACGAGGAGGCCGATGCCGGTGATTTTATTGACCGATTTAAGTCAGAAGTCTTTCAGGACCGTGTCTACGTCCTCACGCCAAATGGAGAAGTGTTCGACCTGCCACAGGGTGCCACGCCGCTCGACTTTGCCTATTACGTGCATACTGAGGTAGGTAATCGTTGCCGTGGTGCCAAGGTTAATGGACGCATCGTACAATTGACTTACGAGCTTAACTCCGGTGAACAGGTGGAGATTCTTACCACCAAGCACGGTGGTCCCAGTCGCGACTGGCTTAATCCTCATCTTGGTTATCTTAAAACTTCACGCGCCCGCTCCAAGGCAGGTGCCTGGTTTAAACAACAGGATCATGAACAAAACATTGTTGATGGGCGTAACCTGCTGGAGCGCGAACTCAATCGACTCGGTGTGCGCGACCTGGCCTATGAAAAATTAAGTGACTATTTTCACCTGGGCAGTAACGATGAGATGTTAATTGCCATCGGACGGGGTGATATCAATCCGGCGCAAATTGCTGGTGCTGTATATAAGCTGGTGGAGAAGCCGCAAAAAGAGGCGGAGGTAACGAAGCGGCCTGAACGTAAGCGTCGCAGCAAAGATGGCGGCGATATTCAGATTCGTGGCGTGGGTAATCTACTCACCAATATAGCGCGCTGCTGCAAGCCGGCAATGGGTGACTCCATTATTGGCTTTATTACGCAGGGGCGAGGCGTCACTATTCACCGCAGTGACTGTAAAAATATTCTCAACTTGCCAGAGAGTAAACGCACACGCCTGATTGAGGTGGAGTGGGGGGGCTTTGGTAGTGAGACTGCCTACCCGGTCGATATCGAGATTGAAGCGATAGACCGTCAGGGTCTGCTGATCGATGTCTATACCGTGCTGGCCAATGAAAATATCAATGTCCTCGGTAGCAATACCCTGAGTGATGCAAAAAGACATACTGCGCGTGTTGATGTGACGTTGGAGATCACCGATATCGATCAGCTTAGCCGTGTACTGGGTCGTATCAATCAGTTGCCCAACGTAATCGAAGTGCGACGTAAGATATAGCCGGATGTGGGCAGAGGTAGAACTCTGCAACCTATGCTTCTATGTAAAAGTCAGGGCCAGATACAAAAGCAATACGAGGATCAACGTGATCTGACAGATGCACGTTGTATCGGATACGCGATTATATTGATATTCACTTCGCCTATGAGCAGCGCCTGTTCGCGGAGTCGAGGTATAAATTTACCCAATCACATATTAGAGGACACCGCCGCTTTGTTGCGCGCCTGGATTCATTTCGTCAACGCTTTGATTCGGGTGCCTGCATCGGTCGTGAGCTGCATAATTTTCTACATCGTTGGCTGGTCAGTCATATCGCCCGAGTGGATCGGCAGTATGTCCCCACAGTGATGACGGCTCTGGATAGTGGAAGGCTCAGCTTGAGCACTGGCTGACCGCTCTCTCACAACTCTTTCCAGTAACGCGTTACACTGCCTCATTCACTGAATGAGTGGTTGAGAGATGAAATTTGTTCCCCCCCTGCAACCGGCAATCCTTATCCGCCGCTACAAGCGTTTCCTCGCCGATGTGGTTTTGTCCAACGGTGAGGAGATCACCGTACACACCCCAAATACCGGTGCGATGACTGGCTGTGCCGAGCCTGGCTCCACCGTCTTTTTACGTGATACGAATAATCCCAAACGCAAATACCGCTACAGCTGGGAGATGACCGAGAATAGCCAGGGGGTGATGGTGGGGGTACATACCGGCATCACAAACCAACTTGTGCGCGAGGCGATTGAGGATGGGGTGGTGGCCGAGCTGCAGGGCTATGGAACGATTCGTCAGGAGGTTAAGTATGGTGAGGAGGGGAGTCGTATCGACCTGCTGCTTGAAGGCCATAAGGATGGGCGTGACTGCTTTGTGGAGATAAAGAACGTCACTACCTGTGATGAGGAGGGCTACGGTTACTTTCCCGATGCGGTAAGTAGCCGCGCTACCAAACACCTGCGTGAGCTGATGGGAGTGGTTGCCAATGGCGGGCGTGGTGTGATCTTCTTCTGTGTGCAGCGTGGTGATGTGCTGCGGGTGCGTCCAGCTGATGAGATTGACACACTCTATGGTGAGACCCTACGCCAGGCATTGGCTGCCGGAGTGGAGGCGTTGGCCTGCCGGGCACTTGTGCGTCCCGATGCGGTCATACTGGATACGCCGCTACCGGTTATCTGCCCCTGACCCACCATTTATGGTTTAATGCTGTCCCATGTATCGACCACTACAGCTCTTCATTGGCCTGCGCTATACCCGCGCCAAGCGCCGAAATCACTTTATCTCCTTTATTTCGTTGACCTCGATGCTCGGTATCGCCCTGGGAGTGACGGCGTTGATTACTGTGCTCTCGGTGATGAACGGCTTCGAGACCGAGCTGCGTCAGCGCATCCTTGGGATGACCTCCCACGCCACCATTAGTGGCTATTCCGAGCCGCTTGATAACTGGCGTGAACTCTCCGAGATCTCTAATCGCCATCAACGGGTTATCGGTAGCGCACCCTATATTCAGAAAGAGGGGATGCTGATCGCCGGCCAACAGGTGAACGGTTCGCTAATTCGCGGTGTGCTGCCTGCCGAGGAGCCCAAGGTCTCCGAGGTGACAAAGAAGATCATAGAAGGACAACTGGGTGGACTGGTTGCTGGTGAGTTTAATATCATCCTGGGTGTTGACCTGTCGCGTATTCTGGGGGTGATGGTAGGCGATAAGGTAACGCTGGTTACTCCTACTGCCAATGTAACACCTGCCGGAGTGATGCCACGCCTTAAGCGTTTTACTGTCAGCGGCATCTTCGAGGTGGGGATGTACGAATATGACAGCGCACTGGCGCTGATTCATCTGGATGATGCGCGCAAGCTCTTCCGCATGGGTGATGGGGTGACCGGGGTACGCCTTAAGCTCGATGACCTGTTTCAGGCACCGACGGTGAGTCGTGAGCTGGCCGAGTCGATCCCCGGCATCTACCTGGTGCGAGACTGGACCAAGCACCACGCCAATTTCTTCCGCGCGATTAAGACTGAGAAGACGGTGATGTTTGTGATCCTGCTGCTGATCGTGGCGGTGGCTGCCTTTAATATCGTCTCCACGCTGGTGATGGTGGTGACCGACAAGACTACCGATATCGCCATCCTGCGTACCCTGGGCTCTACGCCACGCTCGATTATGGGGATCTTCATGGTGCAGGGGACGGTGATCGGCTTTATCGGTACCGCGATGGGTCTTATCGGCGGGGTCTCGCTGGCGCTTAATGTGGAGACTATCGTGCCGGCGATTGAGAGTCTGCTGGGGACCCAGTTTATGCCTGCCGATGTCTATTACATTAGCGATCTGCCTTCGGAGCTGCACTGGGGAGATGTAGCGAAGATCACCGCGGTCTCCTTCGGTATTAGCATCCTCGCCACCCTCTACCCGGCCTGGCGTGCCTCGCGTATGCAACCGGCGGAGTCGCTACGTTATGAGTAACGAGAATGATGCCATGAACAACGAACTCGTTATCAGTTGCAGCGGACTGCATAAGCGTTTTGAACAGGGATCGCTCTCGGTCGATGTACTTAAAGGGATTGAGCTTGAGATAAAACACGGCGAGCGTATCGCCATTGTTGGTACCTCCGGCTCGGGTAAGAGTACCCTGTTACACCTTCTGGGCGGGCTCGATACGCCGACTAGTGGTGATGTGGTCGTTACCGGTCAGTCGATGGCGGCGTTAGGGGAGGCGGATCGCGGCCGTTTGCGTAACGCTGCGCTGGGCTTTGTCTATCAGTTTCACCACCTGTTACCGGAGTTTACCGCACTGGAGAATGTGGCGATGCCGCTGCTGATCCGTGGTGATAGTGCCAAACAGGCACGACAGCAGGCAGAGCTTATTCTGGGCAGGGTAGGGCTGGCTGAACGTGTTGCCCACAAGCCGGGGGAGCTCTCTGGCGGTGAGCGTCAGCGCGCAGCTATCGCCCGTGCTCTGGTGACTAAACCGCGCTGTATTCTTGCCGACGAACCCACAGGTAATCTGGATCAAAAGACTGCTGAACAGGTCTATGCCCTAATGCTGGAGCTGAACGAGGAGTTGGGTACCAGTTTTATCGTGGTGACTCACGATGAAGGGCTGGCAGCTCGGATGGATCGGGTGCTGCGGATGGTTGATGGAGTACTAAGCTAGGGAGCCTCTGATCTATTCATGAACTCGCATCTCACGCCTAAAATATCCAGCTTCAGCGTTGCAATCCTTCGCAATAGCTTGCTATTACGCGCGGTTCGCGTCTTGAATCTGAATATTTTAGTCATAACCTACTTCGTCCAGAATAAATCAGAGGCTTCCGGGAAAACCAGGTGAGTGCAGCCCTTAGTTAAGGTTGCGAATGACTCTGCTTTTTTCTTGTTTGACGACGCTGTTTGCGGGTATTGTAATGTTTTACAAGGTGTAGCCGCCACAGACCTCTAACGGTTAGGTAGCCACCCAGCGCACTTAAGACCCCTAGTACGAAACAGCCCAGCAGGAAGGGTTGCCAGATCAATACCAGTTCGGTGGCTAGCCAGTCGTAAGAGAGTTCAAAGGCGATGTGGCCACTGGTGGGTTCTCCGAGAAGCCAGGCACCCACGAGATAGGCGAAATAAAAGAAGGGTGGCATGGTTAGCGGATTGCTCACCCACACCAGAATGGTTGAAAGTGGTAGATTGACTCGAAACAGGATAGCCCCGATGGCCCCCAGTAGCATCTGAAATGGCACGGGTACCCAGGCCATGAATAGCCCCACGGCAAAGGCCCCGGAAGCTGAGCGGCGGTTAAGATGCCAAAGGTTTGGGTCGTGCAGCAGAGTGCCCAGAAAACGCAGATGTTTATGTTCCCGGATGGTGCGGTGATTCGGCATCAGACTTTTTATAAACTTCTTTGGCATTAGCTGGCGGGGTTTCCGGTGTTATTGTTATAGCTATTATCCACAATCTGGTGATAAGTGAAATAGATGCAGACAGGGACGATTGCATTTTTATTTGGTGTATTGCTATTGCAGCTACAGCCAAACCTTCCTCCGTACCAGTGGCTTGCTGCCGCTGCCGTTCTGCCCCTTATTGTAATTTTCTTCCATAAACGCCTGGCCCTGCTTCTGATAGCTATGCTGGCCGGTTATCTGTGGGTCGTCTTTGTTGCCCAACAACGCCTTATTGATGTGTTACCCGCTGAACTGGAGGGTGAGGATGTGGTGTTACTCGGGCACCTGGCCTCGCTGCCTGAGCATAGTGCACGACGCAGTCGGTTTTTGTTTGAAATTGATAAGTTGAGCCATGGTGGCAAAGAGTACTCTGCCCCATCGCTGGTTCGACTTAACTGGTATCGGGGTGTACCGGAGTTGTTGCCAGGGCAGCGCTGGCAGCTGACGGTGAGGCTGAAACGGCCACGGGGAATGATGAACCCCGGTGGTTTTGACTACGAGCAGTGGTTATTCCAGACGGGGATAGGGGCCACCGGTTATGTGCGTTCATCCGGGAAGAATCAGTTGCTGGAATCGAGTGCTGCCGTGTTGCCGGTGCAGCGGCTGCGCTTTCACTTACAGCAACGCTTGGATGAGGCGCTGGCAGGCAAGGCGCACGGAGGAATCATTCAGGCGCTGGCCATCGGCGTACGTGGCAACATCGATGATGAGGAGTGGGCGCTGTTGCTGGCTACCGGCACGAATCATTTGATGGCGATTTCAGGCTTACACATCGGGCTGGTAGCGGGGCTGATCTATTTTCTTATGTTGCAGCTATGGCGGCTCTGCCCACGTTGCTGTTTGCGCCTTCCAGCCCCGAGAGCGGCGGCCATTGCCGCTATTCTTGCTGCTGTTGTCTATGCGGCACTGGCCGGATTCTCGGTGCCGACCCAGCGGGCGATGCTGATGTTGGCCTTGGTGATGGGGGCGATCTTCTGGCAGCGTCCGGTACAGCCATCACGCCTGTTGTCACTAGTTTTGCTGCTGGTGCTGTTACACGACCCGCTGGTGGTGCTATCGCCCGGTTTCTGGCTCTCTTTTGGTGCGGTGACATTGATCCTTTACGGTATGCGGGGTCGCCTCAATCCCGCAGGGGTATGGTGGCGATGGGGGCGTGTGCAGTGGCTGGTGGCAGTAGGGCTTTCGCCACTGTTACTGCTGTTGTTTGGTCAAACGGCCTTGGTGGCACCATTGGCCAATCTTATCGCGGTGCCCTGGATAGGTTTGCTGGTGGTGCCGTTAACGCTGCTTGGAACTTTGATTCTGGGGCTCTGGGAGGCAGGTGGGTTTGCCCTGTTGCAGTGGGCTGCGTGGCTGACGGATCTGCTCTGGCCGCTGCTGGAGTTTCTTTCTGATACGCTGCCTGCTCTGAAACTGGCGGCGGCTCCGTGGTGGACCTATGTATTGGCTCTGCCCGGTGTTGTGTGGCTGCTGGCTCCCAGAGGATGGCCACTGCGCTGGGCTGGAGTATTACCGCTATTGCCGCTGTTGCTATGGCAGCCACCCTCCCTTTCGCAAAGTGAGGCACGCTTTACCCTGCTGGATGTAGGGCAGGGTCTGGCCACAGTGGTGGAGACCCGCAATCATGTACTGGTGTTCGATACCGGTCCTCGTTTTCCCTCAGGCTTTAATACAGGGCGAGCTGTAGTGGTGCCGTTTTTGCGCCAGCAGGGGCACGATATGATCGATACGATGATTATTAGTCATGGTGATAATGATCATATCGGTGGTGCCCGTGCCGTGGCAGAGTCCCTGTCAGTGCGCAGGGTGCTTACCAGCACCCCTGAGAAGATGGGATGGATCGAGCATGAGATCTGCCGGCGTGGTGAGCAGTGGATATGGGATGGGGTGTTGTTCGAGTTGCTTCACCCGCTGCGGCTGGTGGCGGGTGGCCGCGGTAATAATGACTCCTGTGTACTACGGGTGAGCGCCAATGGCCGTACGCTGCTGCTTACCGGAGATATTGAGCTGGAGGCGGAGCGGGAGCTTGTCTCCATCTACGGTAAAGCATTAAATGCCGATATTCTGGTTGCACCACACCACGGCAGTAAAACCTCATCGGGTAGACGTTTTCTTGAGATGGTTGCACCGCGCTGGGTGCTGTTACCGCTTGGTTATCGTAATCGATACGGTTTTCCACATCCAGTCGTAAGTGAACGTTATCAACAGTTCGGGGTAGAGATGCTCGCGACGAGTGACTCAGGGGCGATTAGCTTTCTACTAGGCCAGGATCAGCCACTGGCCAGCGAGTATAGAAAAGAGGCAAAACGTTACTGGCATGCCACCGGAATGTGAACGAATGCGCTGGTCGCAGGGGGCGCATTTTGGTACATTAGCCGCTGATTTATCAAGGCCTTAGGGGATGAGAAAACGTGTTTGAACTGGTAACTGCAGGCGGCTGGTTGATGCTGCCCATTATGCTCTGTTCGGTGGCGGCCCTGGCCATCATCGGTGAACGTTTCTGGGTGCTGAAGCAGGAGAAAGTGCTGCCGACCAACCTGGTGTCTGATGTGTGGCAAATGCACAAGCAGCGCAAGCTGAATCAGGAAAATATAAAGTTGCTGCGTGACAGTTCACCGCTGGGGCGCATTCTCGCTGCAGGTCTTATTAATATGCACCACGAGCGCGAGGTAATGAAGGAGGCTATTGAGGAGACTGGTCGTCAGGTGGTTCAGGAGCTGGAGCGTTTCCTTAACACCCTGGGCACCATTGCCTCGATCACCCCGCTGCTTGGCCTGCTCGGTACCGTGATCGGTATGATCAAGGTATTTGCCGCCATAACCTCCCTTGGTGTGGGTAATCCCGCTGTGTTGGCGGGTGGTATCTCTGAGGCGCTGATTACTACTGCATCGGGTCTCTCTGTCGCTATCCCCAGTTTGATGTTCTATCGCTACTTTCGCGGTAAGGTCGATGCCCTGGTGCTGAAGATGGAGGAAGAGGCACTGAAGATGGTGGAGGTGATTCACGGTGAGCGAGAGGTCGCTGAGGAGGATAGCTGATGCAACTTCAGGGCAAACGCCGTGAGGAACCAGATGTCAATCTGACTCCCTTGATCGACGTGGTCTTTTTGCTGCTGATTTTTTTTATGGTCTCCACCACCTTTGAGCGCGAGACTGAGATCAGCATTGAATTGCCTGAGGCGAGTGGCAAGCAGGTAGAGAGTGACCGTCAGCTGGTGGAAATTAGTATCGATGAAAAAGGACGATACTTTGTCAACAAAGAAGAGGTTGTAAATATTCAGATAGAGACTCTGAAACACGCTATTAAAAAGGCAGCAGGTGGTGAGGCAAAACCTCGCATCTTACTCAGTGCGGATAAGATGACACCACATCAGTCGGTGATTACAGCGATGGATGCTGCGCGTCAGCTCGGCTTCGTCAATCTTATCTTTGCTACCAGCGCCGCGGCCAACTGATGAGTGACTCTAGCCGCGCTGCGGGAAGTATTATCTATCGCCGCCTGTTGGGTTATGTCAGGCCCCACTGGCGCGCTTTCGTTGTCGCAATTATCGCTCTTGTTGCGGTGGCAGGAACTGAAGCGGGTTTTGCCGCCTTCCTCAAGCCAATGATGGATGGCAGCTTCGTGGAGAAAGACCCGGAAATCATCAAGCTGACCCCCATTGTTCTGATCATTATTTTCCTGGTACGGGGTATTGCCGCTTACCTTTCCGGTTACCTGATGGCGTGGGTATCACGGCAGGTGATCAGTACCTTACGTGGTGAGATGTTTGAACAGTTGCTACGGCTGCCAGTTACCTTTTTTGACAACACCCCATCTGGTACCTTAATCGCAAAGCTGATTTACGATGTGGAGCAGGTCGCACAAGCCACTACCGAGGTGGTGACGATACTGGTGCGTGACAGCTTGACCGTGATCGGTCTACTGGGCTGGATGTTCTATCTTAACTGGCAGCTGGCGGCGATCCTGATGATAGGCACACCACTGATCGCCAAGGTGATTCACGCCATTAATCGTCGTTTCCGTCGCTACAGTACGCATATTCAGGATTCGGTTGGTGCTGTTACCCAGATCGCCGAAGAGGCGATTGAAGGTCAGCGTGTGGTCAAGACCTTTGGTGGGCAGGCCTATGAGCAGCAACGTTTTGACGAGGCCAATGAGAACAACCGTCGCCTCAACATGAAACTTGAGTCGACGAATGCGGCCAGCGTCCCAGTGGTGCAGATGGTGGCAGCGATTGCCTCGGCGATAGTTATCTACATCGCGTTGAAGCAGGTAGAGGAGGAGGGACTGAGTGTTGGTTCGTTTATGTCTTTCATCGCCTCGATGATGATGTTGCACTCGCCGATGAAACGCCTGACGCGTATTACTTCCAGCCTGCAACGGGGTATCGCTGCGGCAGAGAGCATCTTTGCCTTTGTCGATGCACCGTGCGAGCGTGATGAGGGAGCACGCAAGGTGGTGCGCAGCGAGGGGGCTGTACGTTATCAGGATGTTAGCTTTAGCTACGGTGGCGAGAAGGGAAATGTGCTGCACGATATCGATCTGGAGATCGCCCCGGGGAAGAGTATCGCCTTTGTTGGTCGCTCGGGCAGCGGCAAATCAACCCTGGTAAGCCTGCTGGCGCGATTTTATGACGTCACTGCGGGACAGATCAAGGTCGACGGCCACGATATTCGAGAACTCCCGCTGGAGGGGCTACGTGATCAAATTGCCCTGGTGACTCAACACATCACTCTGTTTAACGACACCATCGCCAATAATATTGCCTACGGTTCGTTGGGTGAGGCGAGTCATGATGCGATAGTTGCCGCGGCAGGGGCTGCTCATGCCATGGAGTTTATCCGCGAGCTACCTGATGGTCTCGATACCATGGTTGGTGAGAACGGTGTGCTGCTCTCTGGCGGTCAGCGTCAGCGTCTGGCTATTGCGCGTGCTCTGCTGAAGGATGCACCAATCTTAATTCTTGATGAGGCAACCTCGGCACTCGATACGGAATCCGAACGGCATATTCAGGCTGCACTGGAAGAGTTAATGCAGAACCGTACTACTCTGGTTATCGCCCATCGACTATCTACTATCGAAAAGGCCGATAATATCGTGGTTATGGAGCAGGGACGTATCATTGAGAGTGGTCGTCATGATGAATTGCTGGCCCTTGATGGTCAGTATGCGGTGCTATACAACATGCAGTTTCAGGATAAACCCGAATAGTTACCGTGGCGCGTATTGATTCATATTGGTATCGCGGTAGCCTCTGGTTGTGGTTGTTGTCGCCGTTAAGCCTGTTGTTCTGTCTGCTGGTAATATTACGTCGAAGTTTTTATCGCATCGGTCTGTTGCCGACGGTCTCTTTTTCGGTTCCCGTTGTCGTTGTCGGTAATATTACCGTCGGCGGCAGTGGCAAGACACCCTTGGTCACCTTTCTGATTGAGCTGCTGCGTGAACAGGGTTATAAGCCTGGGGTGGTAAGTCGTGGTTACGGTGGTCATGCCGAAAGCTGGCCTCAATCGGTCACATCCGAGAGTGATGCCGCGACGGTTGGCGATGAAGCACTGTTGCTGTTACGCCGTTGTGATTGTCCTATGGTAGTGGGGCCCGATCGCGTGGCAGCGGTTGAGCAATTGATACGTGATTACGATATAGATGTCGTGATTAGTGATGACGGCCTGCAACATTACCGCATGGGTCGTGATATTGAAATTGCGGTACTGGACGGAGAGCGACGATTGGCCAATGGCCTCTGCCTACCTGCCGGTCCTTTACGTGAAGGCCGTGGCAGACTGAAGACGGTCGATTTTATTGTAACCAATGGTACCGCCAGAGCCGGGGAGTGGGGGATGCAGTTGCTGGCGGGTGACGTTCGCTCTTTGGTTAACGAGCGCTCCCGCACTCTGGCAGCTTTTGTAGATAAGCCGCTACATGCGGTAGCCGCTATCGGTAATCCCGGGCGTTTTTATCGAACACTGCAAAGTGCCGGATTGTCGCTAATAGAACACTCCTTTGTTGATCATCACCCCTTTGCTAAAGGTGAACTCGATTTTGATGATGGATTAGCAGTAATGATGACGGAGAAGGATGCGGTAAAGTATTTCCCCTACGCCAATGAACGCCACTGGTATCTACCCGTAACTGCAAAACTTGATGATGAATTTTCCCGGCTACTGCTGGAACGACTGGAGAAACTCCATGGATAAAAAATTGTTGGATATTCTGGTTTGTCCCCTGTGTAAGGGGCCGCTGGTCTTTAATAAATCATCGCAGGAATTGATCTGCAAGGCTGATCGCCTTGCCTATCCGATTCGTGATGATATTCCCGTGATGCTGGAGGATGAGGCGCGTCGTCTTGAGGCAGATGAGGAGATCTGATTGAGTTTTCATATCATTATCCCGGCACGTTACGCCTCTAGTCGCCTGCCAGGAAAACCGCTGCTGCTGATCGGTGATAAGCCGATGTTGCAACACGTTTATGAGCGAGCGGCAGAGTGCGGTGCAGACAGTGTGGTAGTTGCCACAGATGATCAGCGCATTGCTGATGCGGTGGAGGGGTTTGGCGGAAAGGTCTGCATGACCTCGGCGCATCATCAGTCGGGCACCGAGCGCTTAACCGAGACGGCCCAATTACTGGGGCTAGCTGATGATGCGGTGGTGGTTAATCTACAGGGTGATGAACCGTTGATGCCACCTGAGCTGTTACATCAGGTGGCGGCATTGCTTGATGATGCAAAGCATGCCGATATGGCAACGCTGTCGACTCGTATCCATATTGCCGCTGAGCTCTTTGACCCCCATGTGGTAAAGGTGATTAGTGATAGCCGTGGTAAGGCACTCTATTTTAGTCGTGCCGTGATTCCCTGGGATCGAGATGCCTTCGCCGTCACTACCGAAGAGCTGCCACAGGCGGCGATACATTACCGTCACCTTGGCATTTATGCCTATCGTGTCGGCTACTTAAAAACCTATGTCACTCTCGCACCCTGTGATCTGGAACGTATGGAGTCGTTAGAGCAGCTGCGGGTGTTGTGGCACGGTGGTACGATTCAGGTCGCCGAGGCGAGCAGGATACCTGGCCCCGGTGTAGATACCGAGGAAGATCTGGAGCGGGTACGGAAGATACTTGAGAGTGTTCAATAGTTTTCGTTACCGAACTTGTCCTCATGAGTTTTGATCGGCCAGGTTACACTTCTCATTTTACTACGCAGTTTTTGGATGATTTCTTATGAGTAAGGTTAAAATTTTATTTGTCTGTATGGGCAATATTTGTCGATCGCCATTGGCTCACGGTCTGTTTGAACACCGCGTAGAAGAGGCAGGGTTGTCGGAACAAATTATAATCGATTCAGCAGGAACTCATGCCTATCATGTAGGTGAGTTGCCGGATCCACGTTCGCAGGAGACAGCATTGAGTCATGGCTTTGATCTCAGTTCGCAGCGTGGCCGTAAAGTTTCGGCCAGTGACTTTGACAAGTTTGATTATGTACTTGCAATGGATAGTGATAACCATGCGCTGTTAAGTGAGCTGTGTTCCGACGACAAGCGGCATAAGTTAAGGCTGTTTTTGGAGTTTGCGCCGCAACTTGCTGAAACCGAAGTACCTGATCCTTACTATGGTGGAACAACAGGCTTTGAGCATGTTTATCAATTGATTGACGCTGCCGCGGATGGGCTAATGGCGGATATCGAATCGCGTTATCTATAACGTTCTATAATTTTACAGGACAAAAAAAGAGGCGGTCACAATTGACCGCCTCTTTTCATTTATGGCTCAGTTTTATTTATTGCCACTGGGGGGGGCATCTTCCGTGGTCTGAGTAGGTGGTCGTGTTTCAACCTGTTGCAGTTTGGCTGGCTTCTTTTCGACCGGTTGCGCTTTGGTCTCGGCAACCACTTGCGGCTTTTCTTCAACCGGCGGTGGTTTGGTCTCAGCAGCTTGCGGCTTCGTCTCAACCGGCTGTGGTTTTTCCTCGGCAACTGCTTGTGGCTTTGTCTCAACCGGCTGTGGCTTTGCCTCGGCAACCGCTTGCGTCTTCTCCTCAACCGGCGGCTGTGGCTTTTCCTCGGCAAGCGCTTGCGGCTTCGTCTCAACCGGCTGTGGCTTTGCCTCGGCAACCGCTTGCGTCTTCTCCTCAACCGGCTGTGGTTTTTCCTCGGCAACCACTTGCGGCTTCTCTCCAACCGGCTGTGGCTTGGCCTCGGTAACCGCTTGAGGCTTTTCTCCAACCGGCTGTGGCTTGGCCTCGGTAACTGCTTGGGGCTTTTCCTCAACTTGTGCGGCGGTAACAGCCTGTGGATTATCACCGACCGACTGTGATTTTGTCTCGACAGCAGGTTGTACTTTCTGCTCAAGCTGCGGAGCTTTTTGATCAACAACAGCCTGTTGCTGTTGCTCTACGGGCTGTAAGCTTGGTGGCTGTTTAGCTTCCACAGTGGGCTGTGATGGTATGTCACTGTCTATATTGCTCTCTGCATTTGTCGTCCGTCCTCTTGGATTACTGACAGTGCTGTCTATGTCACGTTGCGGACCACGACGGCGACCACCGCGTTTTCCGCGGCGTGTAGCACCACGATCAGGCTTCTCGCTGGGTGTGGCACTCTGAGTTTTCCGCTCTTCGTTGCGCTTTTGATCCTGTCCTTTCGGTTTGCCCTGTTTTTGCTCGCGGCGCTTAGGCTGCTCCTGTTGCTTTTGTGAGGTGCCTTCGCTGCGCTCACCGCCACGTCCACCACGGCGTTTGCCGCCACGGTTGCGTTGACGTTTATCTCCAGACTGAGTCCCACGCTCGTTTTTGCGACGACGTTGCGGTTTTTTCGCCTCTTTCTTCTCCTCCACCTCTTCGCTGGAGAAGAGACCGCCTAGCAGGCGGCGCAGGAAACCCGGCTTGGTCTTCTTAGCTTTATCCTCCACTGGGCGACGAGTTGTTGAGGCGGGTGGGGCAGTGCTTTGCACTACGCCTTTTACCGCGGGTTGCTCACGCTTGGCCTTGGGTTTGTCCTGAGTCTTGGCCTTGACCTCTTGGACTTCCTCTGCGGCAGTGGCCATTTCGTAGCTTGCCTGTGGCTTAGGTGCGATGTCCTCGGTGCGTACACGCTGCATCTCGTAATGAGGGGTATGCAGATGTGGATTGGGGATGATGATAATGGAAACATTCTGACGTGATTCGATGTCGGCGATGATTGCGCGTTTCTCATTAAGCAGGAAGGTGGCAACCTCGACCGGCAGCTGAGCATGAATCTGACCGGTCTTATCCTTCATCGCATCTTCTTCAATGATGCGAAGTACCGACAGCGCGAGTGATTCGATGCCACGAATGGTGCCGTGGCCGCTGCAACGGGGGCAGACGATCTGGCTGGATTCACCAAGAGAGGGGCGAAGGCGCTGACGTGACATCTCCAAAAGGCCAAAGCGTGAGATACGACCGACCTGTACGCGGGCACGGTCCATCTTCAACGCATCACGCAACCGATTTTCTACAGCACGCTGGTTGCGTGCCGGGCTCATGTCGATAAAGTCGATCACTACCAGGCCGCCAAGGTCTCGCAGGCGTAGTTGGCGGGCGATCTC
This sequence comes from Pseudomonadota bacterium, assembly GCA_039714395.1. Lineage (GTDB taxonomy): Bacteria > Pseudomonadota > Gammaproteobacteria > Thiohalomonadales > Thiohalomonadaceae > JAPHSX01. Next base: position 15,713 of record JBDLJH010000024.1, read on the forward strand.
GTCTGCGGCTTCCAGGTTGGTGTTCAGTGCGGTCTCTTCGATATCACTGCCCTTGGTGGCACGGGCGGAGTTGATATCAATGGAGATCAGCGCCTCGGTGTGGTCGATGACAATGGAGCCACCGGAGGGCAGGTTTACATCACGCTGGAAGGCAGACTCTATCTGAGATTCAATCTGGTAGCGGGTAAATAGCGGTACGCTGTCCTGGTATAATTTGAGCTTGCTCAGGTTTTGCGGCATCACATTTTCCATGAACTCCTTGGCCTGATTGTAGACCGCTTCATCATCAATGATGATTTCAGCAATATCAGTGCGCAGGTAGTCACGAATGGCGCGAAGGACGACATTGCTCTCCTGGTAGATCAGAAGGGGGGCTTTTCGTTCGGCCGCGGCATTCTCAATGGCGCGCCATACCTGCATCAGGTAATCGAGATCCCACTGCAGCTCATCGGTGCTCTTGCCTACACCGGCGGTGCGTACGATGACGCCCATATCGGCAGGTATCTCCAGCTGGCTCATGGCATCGCGTAGCTCGGCACGATCTTCGCCCTCGATGCGGCGTGAGACACCACCGGCACGCGGGTTGTTGGGCATAAGTACCAGGTAGCGACCGGCAAGGCTGATGAAGGTGGTGAGTGCCGCGCCTTTGTTGCCACGCTCCTCTTTGTCCACCTGCACGATGACCTCGGTGCCCTCTTTTACCACCTCTTTGATGTTGATGCGGCCGCTGACCTTAACATTAGGGTCAAAGTAGCTGCGGGAGATCTCTTTAAGTGGCAGGAAGCCGTGACGGTCGGCACCGTACTCTACGAAAGCAGCCTCAAGGCTGGGCTCGACGCGGGTGATACGGCCTTTGTAGATATTGGATTTTTTTTGCTCGTGCGTAGAGCTTTCGATATCCAGATCATAGAGACGTTGGCCATCGACCAGCGCCAGACGCAACTCTTCAGGTTGAGTTGCGTTAAACAACATTCTTTTCATTTGTCAGTTCTCTCGGCGCTCAACCACACTCCGTAAGGGGTATGCGGGTTCGCCAGAGTGGCTGTCACACCAGTGGTGACTCGCTAATCTTTGGTCGCGGAATCAGTAGGGCGACCTGCAATCACTCTGTAAATATAGTCCTGCTGTACCGAATTTCGGAACGCGGGAGCGCTTGTGTTTGGGCGTCTCGGCATCTGGCCGGGTACGCAGTTAACTTATATTGCCTGGCGGTTATTACTTCAGCATCAGGCTGGTGTTACTTACTTATCTCGTTGTTCGGCGGGCGCTTTTTCATGTTCCTAGCGCAAGGCCTTTTACGAAGACACTGCAATATAACAGTACTGGGATGGTACATCAAACCTTGTCACTGGTATCATAAGCGGATGAATGAGACTCAAGCACCATCCGTCCGCATGGTTGAGGTGGATGAAGGCAGTGCCGGACAGCGTATCGACAATTTCCTGCTCAAAACCCTCAAGGGAGTACCTAAGACCCGCATCTATCGCATTTTGCGTAAGGGTGAGGTGCGGGTAAATAAAAAACGCATTAAACCCGCATATCGGCTCAACCTCGGTGATATGGTGCGAATACCCCCTGTCAGAGTAAGTGATAAGCCCGAGCCCGCACGACCCGCTGACCGGGTACTCAAGCAACTCAGCGAGAGCGTCATCTATGAAGATGATGGCCTATTGGTATTGAACAAACCCTCTGGTCTTGCTGTCCATGGAGGGAGCGGTCTTTCCTATGGGGTGATCGAGGGACTTCGGGCGTTGCGGCCTGATGCCCGTTTTTTGGAGCTGGCACATCGTCTAGACCGTGATACCAGCGGTTGTCTGGTGATCGCCAAAAAACGTAGTGTGCTGCGTGCCTACCACACCCTGTTGCGTGAAGGTGGTATGGATAAGGTCTATCTGGCGCTGATGATGGGGCGCTGGAAGGGCGGGGGCAGGCGGATCGATGCCCCGTTGCGCAAGAACGAACTGAAATCGGGTGAACGGGTGGTGCGGGTAAGTAAAGATGGCAAACCCTCCTTGAGTAAGTTTACCCCGATCACTATATATAAGGACTGTAGCCTGATGCGGGTGAAATTGATCACCGGCCGCACCCACCAGGTGCGAGTTCACGCTCAGTATAGTGGCCACCCTATTGCCGGTGATGGAAAGTACGGTGATGCTGCCTTTAATCGTGAGATGTCCGGGCGAGGCCTGAAACGTCTCTTCCTGCACGCGGCTGAGCTGCATTTTACCCTGCCCGAGCATGGCACGGTGCATGTGGAGGCCCCGCTGGATGAGAATCTGCAAACCCTGTTAGATAATTTGGAAACTGAATAATGAGTCAAGCTTTTAACTTGCTGGTCTTTGACTGGGACGGCACCTTGATGGATTCCGAGGCGAGTATCGTGACCTGCATGCAGGCGGCGATTGGTGATCTGGGCTGTGAGCCTCGTGATGCAAACAGCATCAAGAATATCATCGGCCTTGGTCTGAGTGAGGCGATAAATACTCTTTACCCTGGTACTGATGATGCCTTTATCAAGGAGATGGTGGATCGCTACCGTTATCATTTTCTAGGTGGCAGTGAGTATCACTCAGAACTGTTTCCCGGTGCTGCGCAGACAATTCGCGACCTCAGCGAGGCGGGATATTTGCTGGCAGTGGCTACAGGTAAGGGAAGAAGGGGGTTGGATATGGTGCTGGAGAAGACCGACCTTGGCCAATATTTTCATGCTACCCGTTGTGCCGATGAGACCTTCTCCAAGCCCCACCCGCAGATGCTCGAAGAGGTGATGGATGAGCTGGGAACGGAACCGGGCGCAACCCTGATGATTGGCGATACTGAATACGATATGCAAATGGCCGTTAATGCCAGAACCCATGCGCTGGCGGTAAGTTATGGCGTGCATGAGAAGCAACGGCTACTACAACATGGGCCATTATATTGTCTGGACGCAATAGATGAACTGGATGACTGGCTCAGCGGCTATCAACAACCATCAATTAGTGCGACAAAATAGGGAAGAGACGTATGCTTGGTATGAATAATAATGAGGAGCCTGTTCGCGATAGCGGTTGGGAGCGAGAGCTTGTTGAGAAGTTGAGCACAGCCTCGCTGAACGAACAGCGCCGTACACGTCGTTGGAACATCTTCTTCAAGCTGCTGTTCTTCAGTTATCTGTTTTTCCTGCTCTATCTGGCGATGCAGGATTCCCAACTTGCGGATGCCTCCAGAGCCAAGGAACATACTGCCATGGTTGAGGTGAACGGCATGATCTCCGATGGCACCAAGGCCAATGCCGACAATATTATTGAAGGCCTGCGCGATGCCTTCGAGGATGAGAAGACCAAAGGCGTGGTGTTGCGCATCAACAGTCCCGGTGGCTCACCGGTACAATCCGATTATGTCTATCGTGAGATCAAACGCTTGCGCTCACTGCATAAGGAGATACCGCTACACGCGGTGATCGTCGATGTAGGAGCCTCCGGTGCCTATTATATCGCTTCGGCGGCCGATAATATTTACGTCAATCCATCGAGCATCGTAGGTTCTATTGGTGTGCTGATGAACGGCTTCGGTTTCACTGGCGCGATGGAGAAGCTCGGCGTTGAGCGACGCCTGCTTACTGCCGGAGATAGTAAGGGCATGCTTGATCCGTTTACTCCCCTGCAAAAAGATGAGGTTACCCACGTCAAGGGACTGCTTAACAATATCCATCAACAGTTTATCGGTGCGGTGAAAGAGGGCAGGGGTGAGCGGCTTAAAGATGACCCACAACTTTATACCGGAAAGTTCTGGGCCGGTGAGCAGAGCATCGAACTTGGTCTCGCCGACGCCATTGGTGATGTTGACTACGTTGCCCGTGAAGTGATTAAGGTTGAGAATGTGGTCGATTACACTCCCAAGCCCGATATCTTTAAACGCTTCGCTGATCGTCTGGGCACATCAATGGCGAATGTGTTGGGAGAGCGTATGGGGATCGGAGTAAATTCGGTGCAATAAATGTACGCGAGAAAAGAGAGGGGTGCTTATGCACCCCTTTTTTTTCGTCATTTCATTTCTACCGTATCAGATAACTCTAAGCCCTTCTGTTTCCAGCATCCGTACCAGCCGAATTAGCGGCAGTCCGATGAGGGTGTTGGGATCTTCCCCTTCCAGCTTTTCAAATAGAGCAATACCCATCGCTTCGGATTTAAAGCTGCCAGCACAGTTGTAGGGCTGTTCGGTCTTAAGGTAGTTATCGATCATCTCGTCAGTGAGATTGCGGAAGACGACGTCGAAGGGAACCACTTCGACCTGAGCATGGTTGGTGGCGGCGTTATAGAGGCAGAGTCCGGTGAGAAAGCGCACATGCTTGCCGGAGGCGTTGCGTAGCTGCTCCATCGCCTTATCGTGGGTGTGCGGCTTGCCTAGGATTTCACCTTCGTTTACCGCTACCTGATCGGAGCCTATGATGAGTGCCTCGGGGTACTGACGGGCGACGGCACGGGCCTTGGCCTCGGCGAGGCGGGCGACCAGCTGCTCCGGTGTTTCACCTTGCAGCGGAGTCTCGTCGGTCTCGGGGGAGGCGGTATCGAACGGGAGCCCGAGCTTTTCCAGCAGTTGACGACGGAAGGGGGAGGTGGAGCCGAGTACCAGTTGTTGCATCTAAAATTACACCTGAAATTAGTTATTGTTTAATAGCGATCAATGTCTCGCCCGGTTCTACGTGATCGTCCCTGTTGATATAAATCTTGTCGACAATGCCCGTCACGGGTGAGGCTATCTCGCTCTGCATCTTCATCGCTTCGATAACAAACAGTGGGCTTCCTTTTTCCACCTTACTGCCTTCTTCTACCATTACCTCGACGATGAGGCCAGGCATGGTGGTGACGATGTCCCCCGGTCCTTGTGGGACGGGACGGTTGCCGCTTGTTGTTGTGGCGGCGATGTTGCCATCACTGATCAGAACTTCTTCGGGTTCACCATCGATTTCCAGCTGGATATGACGTGCATCAGCCTGGATTTCGCCGCCGGTGATTTTGATGCGGTAGCGCTCAGCTTGCAAGTTATCCTGCAGTTCTACTGTGAATTCCTGGCCGATGCTTTGTGTGATGACGTCCTGCTCCGAAGCCTCTTCAAGCGCTTCGGGCTGTAGCGTTCCGGCCTCGCGACGTTTGAGAAAGTCGAGGCCAACATCGTTGAACAGGGCGACGATAAGCTGATCCTCTTCGCTCTGTGCAAACTCCTGTGCGTGTTCCGCGGCCTGTGGCATTTCGGGTGGTAACTGATCGGCAGGGCGGTTTTCTATCACCGCCTCATCTCCCAGTACCTGTTTGCGCAGGCTCTCGTTAATGTTACCCGGAGCCTTACCGTAGTGACCGCCAAGGTAGGCCTTTACCTCGCGGGTCGTATTTTCGTAACGTGATTTGCCAAGCACGTTGAGCACTGCCTGGGTGCCGACGATTTGCGAGCTGGGGGTGACCAGTGGCGGGTAGCCTAGATCGGCTCGAACCCTGGGGATCTCGGCCAGTACCTCGTTCATGCGGGTCAAGGCTCCCTGTTCGCGCAGCTGGTTGGCGAGGTTGGAGATCATGCCGCCCGGTACCTGATTGGCCTGCACCCGGGTATCAACACCGGTATAGGCACTCTCGAAGCGTTGGTATTTTTGGCGCACTTCGCGAAAGTAGAAGCCGATCTCCTGTAACGCCTCCAGATCGAGACCGCTGTCGTAAGGGGTGTCGCGCAGTGCTGCCACCATGCTCTCGGTGGGCGGGTGGCTGGTGCCACCTGCCAGGGCGGAGATGGCGGTATCGATGTGCAGGCAACCGTTCTCAATGGCCTTCAGCTGGCACATTGAAGCGAGCCCTGAAGTGGAGTGGCTGTGCAGGTGCAGTGGAATGGTGATTGCCTGTTTCAGTGCCACGATTAGATCGGTTGTGGCCTGTGGCGTGAGTAGTCCTGCCATGTCCTTAATGCACAGGCTGTCGCAGCCCATCGCCTCCAGCTCCTGTGCCTGGGTGACGAAGCGGGGGATGTCGTGTACTGGGCTGGTGGTATAGCAGATCGTCCCCTGGGCGTGGCGTCCTGTCTCCTTTACCGTTTCAATGGCGACACGCAGATTACGGTTATCGTTAAGGGCATCGAAGATACGGAATACGTCGATGCCGTTCTCTGCCGCTTTGTCTACAAAGCTTCTGACTACGTCATCAGCATAGTGGCGGTAGCCGACCAGATTCTGGCCGCGTAGTAACATCTGCAGGCGGGTATTGGGCAGGGCTTTTCGTAACTGGCGTAGCCGCTGCCACGGGTCTTCGCCGAGAAAACGCAGGCAGGCATCGAAGGTGGCACCGCCCCAGACCTCCAGTGACCAGAAGCCAATTTTATCGAGGCGTTGGCATACCGGCAGCATGTCCTCGGTACGCATGCGTGTGGCCAGCAGCGACTGGTGGGCATCGCGCAATATGGTATCGGTGATCTGCACGCGCTGAGGGTTTGAATCATGCATCTTCTATTAACTCCTTAAACCAGTCCGGCGCTGGTGAGGGCGGCGGCGATGGCGGCAGCCTTGTGGCTGCTCTCTTCTTCTTCATACTCTGTCAGTTCGGGGTGTGCATCGACGTAGCCGGTATCGAAGTGTCCAGCCTGAAATTCAGGCTCATTTAACATTACCTGATAGTAGGGGATAGTGGTCTTTACGCCACTGATGCGAAGTTCATCCAATGCGCGCTCTGCTCGCTTGAGTAGTGCGGGCCAGTCGTTGGCACTGACAATGAGTTTGGCGCAAAGTGAGTCGTACCAGGGGGGAAGTTCGTAGCCGCTATAGAGGGCACTGTCGATACGCACACCCGGACCACCGGGTGGGTTGTAATTGCGAATGTGGCCGAGACGGGGTCCGAACTGTGGGGCGAAATCATGCTTTGGATCTTCGGCATTGATACGCAGTTCCATGGCGTAACCGCGTGGTGTGATATCAGCCTGTTTTAGTGTTAGAGCTTCTCCGGCGGCAATACGTAGCTGCTGCTGCACGATGTCGATGCCGGTCACAGTCTCGGTGATTGGGTGCTCTACCTGAAGTCGGGTGTTTACCTCCATAAAGCTGATGTTGTCGTTGTCATCGACTAGAAACTCTACCGTTGCAGCGTTTCTGTAGCCTACGGCTTTGGTGAGTTTGACGGCCCACTCACAGAGTTGCTTGCGCTGTGTCGGGCTTATCTGTGGCGAGGGGGCGATCTCAATGAGTTTCTGGTGGCGGCGTTGAATTGAGCAGTCGCGCTCCAGCAGGTGCAGGGTATTGCCGTGGTGATCGGCGAGGATCTGTACCTCGATGTGGCGTGCCCGCTCGATATATTTCTCCAGAAAGAGTCCACTGTGGCCGAAGGCCTTGTCGGCCTCGGTGGCGACACGCTTAAAGTTCTTTCGTAGAGCCGCTTCATCATCACAGCGACGGATGCCGCGCCCACCGCCGCCGCCGGTTGCCTTGAGGATCACCGGGTAGCCTACCTGTTGTGCGCAGGCTAAGGCTTCGTCGATGTTGGCCAGATTATCGTTCGAGCCCGGGGTGACAGGCAGTCCCGCCTCTACCGCGCTACGCCGTGCTGCCAGTTTGTCCCCCAGGTGTCGGATCACTGAGGAGGGGGGGCCGACGTAGTGTATTCCCTGTGCCTCACAGGCCTCGGCCAGTAGCGGGTTCTCGGAAAGAAAGCCATAGCCCGGGTGGAGCGCATCGCAATGGGTCTGTTTTGCTAACTGCACTAATCTCTCAGCATCAAGGTAGCCCTGTAGCGGTTCTGGGCCCAGGCAGTGCGCCTCGTCGGCCATTTTTACATGTAGCGCGCTTCGATCCGCCTCGCTATAGATGGCAACGCTGACAATTCCCATCTCGCGGCTGGCACGGATCAGCCGTACAGCTATTTCGCCACGGTTAGTGATAAGTAGTCTGTTGATTGTTGCCATATTTGGCCTCTTTGGCTCAGCTTCGGGTTGGCATCATTCAAGTACTCTATCAACTACTAAGAGAGTGGGCATCCCCTGTCAAGTTTAGGGTCTTTATAGAGTATGGAATGTAAGGGGGGCAATCGGCTGGAACAGCCCGATTTTATTGACTTTTTTATTTTGACAGCTGTCTATGGTGGGCGTATTATTGCGCGCTTATGTTTGATGAGCGCTTACCGGTTCATATCGACCCTTTGAGGATGGCTGAAACAGGCCGTTTGCTAGAAGGGAAGTACTCCATTGCGGAGCTGGACCGTATGCACGATTTGCTGCTTGAACGCAGTGGAGAGGTGGCCGTATCCCTTGAGTTCGGTATCGATGCTGAAGGTATTCGATATTTGAAGGGGCGGTTGCAGACGGTGGTGGTACTGGAGTGCCAACGCTGCCTGCAGTCTACACAGACCCCCATCGATGCGGACTTTGCTCTGGGGCTGGTTCAGAGCATCGAGATGGCGGAGAAACTGCCTTCCCACTACGAACCGCTGCTGGTGGAGAGTGATTCACTTTTCCTGCGCGATATTATCGAAGATGAGCTGCTACTCGCTCTGCCCCTGGTGGCATTGCATGATGAGTCGCAGTGTATCGACGTAAATCAGCAGGCAGCCGATGCGAACAAGCGAAATGATGATGACCGTGGTGAGAGTGAAAAGGCCAACCCCTTTGCTGCTCTTGCCGCGTTGAAAAGTAACGGTAACACCTGACGAGGTTTTAGCAATGGCTGTACAGCAGAACAAGAAGTCTCCCTCACGTCGCGGCATGCGTCGTTCACACGATTCGTTGACTGCAGAAGCAGTTTCTATTGAGCCGACCACTGGTGAAACTCACCTGCGTCACCACGTGAGTGCTGATGGCTTTTATCGTGGCCGCAAGGTGGTAAACGTTAAAGGCGAATAAGCCTTTGCCGTGAGACTGAGAGCTTTTAATGCCGGCTCGTGACCCCCTGGGGGTCTCGGGCCGGTATTGCGTTTATACCCAGGCTCCTTGAAATCTGCATTTCCAGGGAGCTTGGGTACAAGGAACACTAATGACACAAACCGTAATCGCCATCGACGCTATGGGCGGCGATCATGGCCCTGTAGTGACCGTGCCTGCAGCATTGAGCACACTGAAAAGGCACCAGGGCCTAAAGCTGATACTGGTAGGCGATGAGCAGCTGCTGGCCGATGAGCTGGCGCGTCACGGTTCATCGGTGGGGGATCGCCTGAGTCTGCATCATGCCTCACAGGTAGTGGGGATGGATGAAAAGCCATCTCAGGCATTGCGTGGCAAGAAAGATTCCTCCATGCGTGTGGCCATTAACCAGGTTAAAGAGGGCGTGGCACAGGCCTGTGTCAGTGCTGGAAATACCGGTGCACTAATGGCAACGGGCCGATTTGTGCTGAAGACCCTCAACGGTATCGACCGTCCAGCCATTATCTCTGCTCTGCCGACGATATCTGGCCATACCCATATGCTTGACCTCGGTGCCAATGTTGATTCCTCCGCCGAGCACCTCTACCAGTTTGCTCTGATGGGCTCTGTGCTCACTAGTGCCGTTGATAATATTGAACGTCCTACCGTTGGATTGCTCAATATTGGTGAGGAGGAGATGAAGGGCAACGAGCAGGTAAAAGAGGCTGCTGCGTTGTTGGCCAGCAGCGGTCTCAATTATGTCGGTTTTGTTGAAGGTGACGATATCTATAAGGGCACTGTTGATGTGGTGGTGGCTGATGGATTTGTTGGTAATGTCTCGCTGAAAAGCAGCGAGGGGTTGGCAAAGATGGTTAGTCACTTTATTAAGCAGGAGTTCAAGCGTAACATTTTAACCAAAATCGCAGCATTAGTGGCGATGCCAGTGCTCAATGCCTTCAAGGGCCGTATCGATCCACGAGTTTATAATGGTGCCACGCTGGTCGGGTTGCGTGGAATTGTGGTAAAAAGCCACGGCAGCGCCGATATTTTCTCCTTCAGCAACGCTATTCGAGAGGCGGTGCGGGAGGTCGAGGAAAATGTGCCTGAAATGATTAATGAAGAGCTGGGAAAATTACTGGAAGAGAGGCAAGCGGTTTGATCTATTCACGCATTAGCGGTACTGGCAGTTATCTGCCAGAGAAGGTGGTAACAAATGCCGATATGGAGAAAATTGTTGATACTACTGATGAGTGGATCGTCACCCGTACCGGTATTAAACAACGCCATATTGCTGCTGAGGGTGAGAATACCGTAGACCTGGCGTATCGTGCCGCACAGCACGCGATGGAAGCGGCAGGTGTTACTGCTGAAGAAATTGACCTTATTATTGTTGGCACCACCACCCCTGATCAGGTTTTTCCCAGTACCGCATGCCTGTTACAGGGGCGTCTCGGTAACCATGGGGCCACTGCCTTTGATGTGCAGGCGGTCTGCACCGGTTTTGTCTACGCTCTTGGTGTGGCGGATAAATTTATTAAAAGCGGTTCCCATAAAACAGCCCTGGTGATCGGTGCGGAGACGATGTCACGTATCGTTGACTGGTCTGACCGTACTACCTGTGTGTTGTTTGGTGATGGCGCTGGTGCGGTAGTGCTGCAGGCCTCAGAGAAGCCCGGTATTCTCTCTACTCACCTACATGCCGATGGGCAATATAAAGATCTACTAGAGGTACAGGCTGGGGTCTCTAATAACTCTGCCGAGGTGCGTGAGCACCACCCCTTCGTTGAGATGAAGGGCAATGAGGTGTTCAAGATGGCGGTCAACACCTTAGGGCGCATTGTTGATGAGACCCTGGAGGCGAATGGCCTGGAGAAGAGTGATGTGGACTGGTTGGTGCCTCACCAGGCCAATACTCGCATCATCGCTGCGACCGCGAAGAAGCTGAAGATGGATATGGAGCATGTGGTGATGACCGTGGCTGAACACGGCAATACCTCGGGTGCCTCGGTGCCGCTGGCTCTTGATGCCGCGGTGCGTGATGGTCGCATCCAGCGCGGCGATACCTTGCTGCTGGAGGCATTTGGCGGTGGCTTTACCTGGGGCTCTGCACTGGTTAAGTTTTAATACAAACGTCAGTGACGTTACGTTATTCACTAATAAATAATTAACTAAATAGAACAAGGGGAAGAGCCATGTCTGTTGCATTTGTCTTTCCGGGACAGGGGTCCCAATCTGTAGGTATGTTGGCTGAATTGGCCACTGCCTTTCCACTGGTGGGTGAGACCTTTGCTGAGGCATCTGAGGCACTGGGTTATGACCTGTGGCAACTGGTGCAGGATGGTCCAGCCGATGAACTTAACAAGACCCACATCACTCAACCTGCCATGCTCACTGCTGGTATTGCCGTGTGGCGCATTATGCAGGATCAGGGCGTTGCCACTCCTGCCGTAGTTGCCGGTCACAGCCTGGGTGAATATTCGGCGTTGGTTGCAGCCGGTGCGCTTAATTTTACCGATGCAGTCAAGCTGGTGGCAGAACGTGGTCGTCTTATGCAGGAGGCCGTGCCTGTAGGGCAGGGGGCGATGGCGGCGATCCTTGGTCTTGATGATGCCAGCGTAATTGGTGTCTGTGAGTCGGCAGCACAAGGGGATGTACTCTCTGCAGTTAACTTTAATGCACCCGGTCAGGTGGTTGTGGCCGGTAGTACAGCTGCGGTTGAACGTGTGGTTGATGCTGCCAAGGAGGCGGGCGCCAAGCGTGCGTTGCCGTTGTCAGTAAGCGTGCCTTCTCACTGTGCACTGATGAAACCGGCGGCTGAGCAGCTGGCTGAGCGGTTGGCTGAAATCAGCATCTCTGCTCCTACCATTCGCGTTATCAATAATGCCGATGTTGCTACAGCGAGCGATGCTGATGCCATTCGTGATGCATTGGTGCGTCAGCTGTACAGTCCTGTACGCTGGGTCGAGTCGGTGCAGAAGATGGCTGAGGATGGTGTGGACACGCTGGTCGAATGCGGTCCAGGAAAGGTTCTGGTTGGACTGAATAAACGTATTGATAAGTCTATGAATGCAATGGCGGTGTTAGATTCTGCCAGTCTTGAAAAGGCATTGACTGAACTGTCGGCCTGAAGGAGAGATTGATGTCACTAGAAAATGAAACAGCATTGATTACCGGTGCCAGTCGTGGAATCGGTAAAGCTACCGCGTTGGCCCTTGGCGCCAAGGGTGCTACTGTTATCGGCACAGCAACCTCCGAGTCAGGTGCCGAGGCGATTAGCGCCTATCTCAAAGAGAATGACATTAACGGTAAAGGCATGGCCCTTAACGTTACTAGCCAGGAAAATATCGATGAGGTGCTAAAAGCAATAGCTGATAAGTTTGCCGCTCCCTCCATCCTGATTAACAATGCTGGTATCACTCGCGACAACCTGTTGGTACGCATGAAGGATGACGACTGGGATGCGATTATGGAGACCAACCTTAAGTCGGTATTTCGCATGTCCAAGGCGTGTTTGCGTCCAATGACCAAGGCGCGTAAGGGCCGCATCATTAGTATTGCTTCGGTGGTCGCGTTGATGGGCAATGCCGGACAAACCAACTATTCAGCCGCCAAAGCGGGGATGATCGGTTTCACCAAGTCACTGGCTCGTGAGGTCGGTGCGCGTGGCATTACGGTTAATGCGGTAGCACCCGGTTTTATCGATACCGATATGACCAGGGCATTGGCCGATGAGCATAAGCAATTGTTGCTGAATCAAATCCCGTTGAACCGTCTCGGTCAGCCCGAAGAGATTGCGGCGGCAATTGCGTTTTTGGCCTCACCTGAGGCTGCTTATATCACTGGTGAGACGATTAACGTCAATGGTGGTATGTATATGGGTTAATAAAACCCATATAAATCAATGTGATAGCCGGTGTGTGGCGGGGTGTCTCCAGAATAAGGTCAATATCTGGCATCTGAGGCCGCTTTTCACTACAATACCGCGCAGTAAAGCGAATTATTTTTTTATTCTTGGGAGGATACATCCGTCATGAGTAGCATCGAAGAGCGCGTCAAAAAGATTGTAGTAGAGCAGTTGGGCGTTAAAGAAGATGAGGTAACCAATGCAGCCTCTTTCGTTGATGACCTGGGTGCCGATTCTCTCGATACCGTAGAGCTGGTAATGGCTCTGGAAGAGGAATTCGAGACCGAGATTCCTGATGAAGATGCTGAAAAAATTACCACGGTGCAGCAGGCAATTGACCACGTTAATGCTCATAAGGGCTGATTGCTGACATCATCCCCGGGCCGCAACCACAATGTGGCTGCGGCCTTTTGTTTGTCTGGTACAAAGATTTTTGAGAGGGTAGTTCCTTGTCTAAGCGTCGTGTTGTAATTACTGGTATGGGCATGGTTTCGCCCGTGGGCCTCACCGTAAAAGATTCGTGGGATAGCATCCTGGCGGGCAAGAGCGGTATTGCTCCGATCACCAACTTCGATACCACCGGGTTTGCCACTACCTTTGGTGGCCCGGTCAAGAATTTTAATGTCACTGACTACATTACGGCGAAGGATGCCAAGAAGATGGATCCTTTCATCCACTACGGCATTGTTGCCTCAATGGAGGCTATTGAGGATTCTGGTCTTGAAGTGACCGAAGAGAACGCTGAGCGTATTGGTGTTGCCATTGGCTCAGGTATTGGTGGTCTCCCCGGTATTGAGAAGGGGAGCGAGGCCTATAATAAAGGTGGTCCACGCAAGATCTCCCCCTTCTTTGTACCCAGTAACATTATCAACATGATCTCGGGCCATGTTTCCATTAAATATGGCCTGAAGGGTCCAAATATTGCCCTGGTTACGGCCTGTGCCACGGGTACCCATAGCATTGGTGATGCGTCCCGCCTGATCGAATATGGTGATGCTGATGTAATGGTTGCTGGTGGTGCCGAGATGGCGACTTCTCCCTGTGGTCTTGGTGGTTTTGCCTCGGCCCGTGCACTTTCTACCCGTAATGATGATCCGCAGACTGCCAGTCGTCCCTGGGACAAGGAACGCGACGGCTTTGTCTTAAGTGATGGTGCTGGTGTAGTGGTACTCGAAGAGTACGAGCACGCTAAGGCACGCGGCGCCAGGATCTATGCCGAGGTGGTAGGTTATGGTATGAGCGGTGACGCTTACCACATGACTCTTCCCGCCAAGGGGGGAGAGGGGGCGATGCGCTGCATGAATAACGCTATGCGCAACGGTGGTGTCAACGCAGATCAGATCAATTACATCAACGCCCACGGCACCTCTACCCCGGCTGGTGATAAGGCTGAGACAGATGCCGCCAAGGGTGCCTTTGGTGACAACGCCTATAAGATTGCAATGAGTTCCACCAAGTCGATGACCGGCCACCTGCTGGGTGCTGCTGGGGGTATTGAGGCGATATTTACCGCGCTGGCAATTCATCAGCAGGTAGCCCCGCCCACGATCAATATCATTACCCCGGATCCTGAGTGTGACCTTGACTATGTACCTAACACCGCACGTGAGATGGAGATCAATTACGCACTCTCCAACTCCTTCGGTTTTGGTGGTACTAACGGTACCCTGGTTCTTGCCAAGATCTGAGGCGGATCCTTCCCGGGCGGGTTCTCGCCCGGGTCACTTTATCCTCTTGTACACAGTAGTGCAGTTCACACTTTTCAACGTTACAATTGTTGTCACTAGAGGTGCTCAATTGTGATCATGATAAATGGCGAAATAAACGAACTGTTGCCGGCCACGGACCGTGGTCTGCATTACGGCGATGGAGTGTTTGAGACCATTGCCGTCATTAATGGTCGTCCAACGCTCTGGCAAGCCCACATGGAGCGTCTGCAGTGCGGCTGTAAGCTGCTTGGCATACCCTTACCCGATCTACAACAACTTCATGAGGAGGCGACTTCTCTGTGTAGTTCAGAGGAGCGGGTGGTGCTCAAGTTGATGATCACCCGTGGAAGTGGCGGGCGCGGTTACAGACCTCCACAAGATGCTTTGTTGCAGCGTATCCTCTTTCGTTATCCCTGGCCGGACTCCCCTGATCTTTCCCTTGGTATTCAGCTTAGAGTCTGTCAGACGCCACTGGCCTGTAATCCGGCGCTGGCCGGGATCAAACACCTCAACCGTCTTGAGCAGGTATTGGCTCGTGCTGAGTGGGATGATCCCGCTATTCATGAAGGGCTGATGTGTGACCTTGATGGTCGAGTTAAGGAGGGGACGATGAGTAACCTCTTCTGGGTTGAGGATAGTCAGCTATTTACCCCCGACCTGAGTCGTTGTGGCGTAGCTGGAGTGATGCGTGCACAGGTAATGGCGCTGGCGCGTGATTTGGGTATCAGGGTAAGCACAGCCGAGATTCATCCTGAAGAGCTGGTGCAAATGGATGAGATCTTTATCACCAATAGTCTTATCGGCATATGGCCAGTGGGCCGTTTTGCCGGACGAAATTTTTCATCGGGTGAACTCACCCGGGGGTTACAGTCGGTGTTGCAGACTAAGCTGGAGGAGTTGGAGTGAGGGAGCGTCTGTTTAGGTTGCTTGGTATATTGCTATTGATAGGCAGTCTGACGGTGGGTGGGTTGTTGATCTCCTACCAGCAGTTTGTTGATAGCCCTATGGTGGTGAGTGGTGATGAGTCAGTCTCATTCCTTGTGACTCCAGGTAGCTCGGTAAGAACTGTAGCTCGTAGCTTGCATAGGCAGGGACTTCTTGAAGGTGATCGCTATTTTGTCTGGATGGCACGACTGCGAGGTAAGGCGGGAAGCATTCAGGCAGGGGAGTATAACATTGAAGCCGGTACCAGCCCCTCGCAGCTACTCGATGATATGGTGGCCGGCAAGGTTCGCCAGTATTCGATCACCCTGCTGGAGGGGTGGAACTTTCGTCAGATGATGGTGGAGGTTGACGCCAGCCCCTACCTGCAACATCAGCTTAGTGGGTTAGATGCCAGTGAGATCATGATGCGGCTCGGACATGAGGGTGAACACCCCGAGGGACGCTTCTTCCCTGATACCTACCACTTTCCCAGGGGTCTTAATGATATCGAATTTCTTAAGCGGGCCTACCGGGCGATGGCGCAACGCCTGGAGCAGGAGTGGCCAAAACGAACCGCAGGGCTACCGCTGAAATCCCCCTATGAGGCGTTGATTCTTGCCTCTATCGTTGAGAAGGAGACCGGTCAGCCGTATGAGCGTAGTGAGATCGCCGGGCTCTTTATGCGTCGCCTGAAAAAAGGGATGCGCTTGCAAACAGACCCGACAGTGATCTACGGCATGGGGCTGGGGTATGACGGCAACATTCGTAAAAGTGACCTGAAAAAAGATACCCCCTACAACACATACACTCGTGGTGGACTGCCCCCTACACCCATCGCCATGCCTGGCAGGGATGCATTACATGCCGCATTGCATCCCAAGGAAGGGGAGAGTCTTTATTTCGTATCACGTGGCGATGGTAGCCACCACTTCTCGGCCAGCTATGAGGAGCATGAGTGTGCGGTAATTAAGTATCAGATCCGGCGGCGCGACTGCGACCACCCCAATTTCCGCAAAGAGTAGTCGCTACACTGATAAAATCAGTAGCACTACAAAGCCTATCACCAGGAGCAGGGGGATCAGGGCTGCCTTCCACTCTGCAGCACTACCCTTACGCCCCTCTTTCATCATGGTGCGAGCACGGGGCCACACCATAACCAGCATCGCACCAAGCAATAATGCCCAGCCGATGTTTAACCATGAAAATCCCCCCATCTTGTTTCTCCTTTGTATGCTGATACAAAAAGCCCCGCATTAGCGGGGCCTGGGTATAACGTAGTTGTAAACAGACTTAATCAGTCATTATTAGAGAGCGCACCGAGCAGGTGTAGCAAGCTGACGAAGAGGTTAAGAATACTCAGAAACAACGATACGGTCATCATCAGGTAATTGGCATGTGGATCATTCACCATACGGCTGGTGTCGTAGAGGATGAAACCGCTCATGATCATTACAATGGCCGCCGACATGGCTAGCGATAGTGCCGGGATGGCCAGGAACATATTGGCTATCATGGCAACGATGACGACGATCATGCCAGTCATCAGGAAGCCACCCATGAAACTAAAGTCTTTACGGGTGGTCAGTGCGTAGCCGGAAAGGGCGAGGAAGATCACGCCGGTTCCGCCTGCAGCGGTAGCGATTAGCTGTGGGCCGTTGCTCAGGGCCATGTAGTGGTTGAGCATTGGGCCAAGTCCGAAACCGAGCAGGCCGGTGATAGCAAATACCACACCGATACCAGAGGCCGAGTTAGCAGTACGTGGTAGCACCAGCCACAGCAGTGCAATAGCACCGACACTGGAGAGCAGATGGGCCATCGGGCCTACCTGGATGGTCATGGAAACCAGAGCCATCACGGCACTGAAAATCAGTGTCATCGAAAGCAGTGTATAGGTGTTACGGATCAGCTTGTTGGTAGCAAATACCGCCTCGGGTGAGCGGACAACGGCTGTTTCGTTAAAATTCATTCCATGTTCCTCATTGGTAATAATGTAGTGTTCAGTTGCAAAGAGTACGCGTCATCTATGTAAGAGACAACGTAAATCCTACCAAGTTCATAGGATAACGTAGTAAATAGCAAGATCAAGCTGGAAAAGTGAAAACGATTCCGTTATCCTGCGCGCTTCTTTCGGAGAGGTGTCTGAGTGGTCGAAAGAGACGGTCTTGAAAACCGTTGAGGCGCGAGCCTCCGTGGGTTCGAATCCCACCCTCTCCGCCATATTTTTGGCTTTAACATGTTGTTTTCACTCAAAATATTCTCTATCCGCATCTGGTATGTGACCATTTTGTGACCATTCTAGTACCCATTCGCGGATCTTTTTCCTTTCTTTTGCACTGATTTTGACCCAGCTGGCATACACCTCTTCAAGCATACGGTAGTTAGAGTGACCCATTTTCTCTTTGAGCCACTCCATGGACATGCCTGCACTTAGCATAATGCTGGCATAGAAGTGCCGAGTGCTATAGGCGCTTAAGGCCGGAAATGACAGTGCTTTTAACGCAGCATTCCACGGTCTGGCTATCTTCTCTGAGCTCCAAGGCTTCAAATCCTCATCTAGGGTTTTCTCAACATTGTCGGAATTGATAAATACCCACTCTGAGTTGTACTGCAAACCCCTTTGTCTTAATAGGGCATCTATAGCGGGTTGTATGAGTCCTAGTTTCCTAATTCGTTTTTTGTTTTTTGTGGGCCTCCTGCCCTTTCCGGATACCCACATCCTATTTATGGTTATGTTGTTTTCTTCAAAATCGACATCACTCCACTTTAAACCTAATTGTTCACCAGTTGAGAGACCTGTCCATAGTGCAAACTGATAGAAGTTATGATGGTCAGGAACGCGCTTCATAAATTCTAGTACGGAATCAGCCTGTTCAAACGTCAGGGGTGCCACCTTCTTTTTTTGAATATCTAGGTTTTCTACACGCTCTAATACATTTCTGTCAATTAGCTCGTCATTGAATGCTTCAGAAAAAGCTTTTCGTAATGGTGTAAGGGCGTTATTTATGGATTTGTTAGCTATATTCTCGGCAAGTTTCTGTTGCATTGTGCGGACGTGCTTTGGCTTCAGTTCTGTTATGCGAATCTTGCCAATGTGAGGCTTGAGATGCTTGTTGATTTGAATGGAACGTTCATGGCTGCTGTTGCCTATGTTCTTGTTTCTTTCAAACCAATCATCAAGAAGTTCGGATACGGTTAGTCGAGATGAGTATTTTTGTTCAAAGTGCTCGGCAATTTTGGTATCACTAAAGTATTTGTTGATATCAATATTACCAACAACGATATCTCGTCTGATTGACTCCCTGACTGAAATAGCAAGTCTGAGGTTACTTCGTGTAGGCGCCATCTTTAGGGTTGGCCTAAGTCTACGCCCTTTATAGCGAACCTCAATTTGTATGCCATTTCCATGAGGACGAACTCCTGGGTAGTTAGGTAAGTCCTTTTTAGACATTACGCAGCTCCTGCAACCCAGTTCTGAATGCTGTGGATGTTGATAAAAATCCTTCCATCAGGTGCTTTTGTCCAATGGATGCCTTCTTTCCAAATGCCACGCTCTTTTTTGATCTGTATGGCCTTTGCGCTGTAACCGGTTAGTTCAGCGCACTTATTGATAGTTACCCATTCCATAATCACCTCCTGGGCTATGTTGCCCTTTCTTCAGGCAAAGTGATGCCGTTGGTGGCTAGAAATAATCACTACTAGAGATTTAAGCGTGAACTATCCTCTGTAGTGTTTGTTTCAAACGCCACATACAATTTATGGTTGATTTGTACGGTGGGAGCTATCAGAATGTATCTATTGAGTACCCGCCCAATTGCGCATTCATCTCTGTAAACATGGATAACCCACCGAAAGGTTGGTGTTATTAAGTCATGTGGCTGCCCCTCCGCTTTGGTTGTGAGTTGAGATGTAAACTTCGGAATACGGTTTTGCGGTATAGCACGAGTATTCTAAAGTTCTTCATATTTGTGCGATTACTGTACATTCATTAAAGAATTCGCATTGGTACTTTGTCTCATTTGACGGTATATACTTGAGTTTCATTTATGATCTGCATTGGTGTTTGGGTACGATACATTAACTAGAACGATACTTTTTGCTAAATGTCTCAATTGAACATGCATTCATCCCTTTAATAGATCTCGAATCCATTTTCCAAATACCCGTCTAACCATTTCTTCATGGTTGCTTTGAATCTGTGTTGCAAAGCT
The DNA here is from genome assembly GCA_039714395.1 of Pseudomonadota bacterium. Classification (GTDB taxonomy): domain Bacteria; phylum Pseudomonadota; class Gammaproteobacteria; order Thiohalomonadales; family Thiohalomonadaceae; genus JAPHSX01. Next base: position 35,299 of record JBDLJH010000024.1, read on the forward strand.
TTAGCTCGATCTTTCTTTTCTGCATCAGTAAAGATGTCAACTTGTCTAGATATCCATGTTGCAATCGCCTCTGTATTTGAGCGATCGCCGTCATCACCTAGCTCAATTACCCAATCATCCCAGTTCTCACGAATAATTCGGCTCTTGTTTATGGCTTTTGCCATAGCGAGGTATTGCCCCCTTGTTAGTCCTGTCTTGCTGTCAAAGTAGTGAATATTTTTAGGTGATAAATTTTCAAATTGTTCACTCATACCTTTTCTCCTTTTTCGGTTGAACCGTTATTGACGGATGTCGCCATAGAGATCTTCGATGGTTGCGCGGAGCCGTTGGATTAGTTTTTCCAAACGATACTGAGCTGGCTCAAGGTTTAAGAGATCGTCCTGCCTGGCAACCCAGTTGTGCATAGCCTCGAGGTTATTCTTTTCAGTACCATCACCAATGATATTAACGAACGAGTCGTCGCTTGGTAGTTGAGTTACATGCTCAATCGAATGAGCGATTTTCAGAATGTTCTCTTTGTTCATAGTTAATTCTCCTTGAGTTATGCTTCCAACCAAATAACCACTTATAAATAAGGGCCATTGAGGTGGGTTAGATAAAACTAATCAAATATGATTATTTATGCTCAGGAAAGACTATATATGAGCAGAAGAGCGCAGTCAAGACTTCTTTTGCTCATTTATGAGCAAAAGTGCTAATATTGTGATTACTTTTGGCCTCGGGCCACTTTTGGGGACGAACAATGATAAGAGTGCTTCTCAAGCAACAGCTGGATGACCTCTGCTTTAAGGAAAAGAAGAGGATTACCTTAAATCAGGTCTCCGATGAGACTGGTATCTCGCGCGCGACTCTGACCCGCATCGCAAATAACCCTGGTTATAACTGCAACACCGATTCAATTAATGCTTTGTGTAAGTTCTTTACCTGTACCCCCTGTGAGCTCCTTTCCTACGTACCGGATGATGAATCTGAGGAGTGACTTGGGATACAAAGTAATGGATAAAACGATAACAGGCAGGAAGCTATAAACCAGTGATTACCGATTACCACACCAAATACTATGCCCATGAGCTTACCAAGTGCTGTCATGACGAAAGCGGGTTGGGGCTCCTAGTAGTATGTCTCGCCGGTGACATGCCTCGTGAGCATGATTATGGCTGTATGCCAATCGACACCATCGAATGCAGTATCGTCAGTACAACGAGAATTTAGGACTACAAATACGTGAACCACGCCGCCCATAACAAACTCGCCTCATTCATCTGGTCCATCGCCGACGATTGCCTGCGTGATGTCTACGTGCGGGGCAAGTACCGCGATGTCATCCTCCCTATGGTGGTACTGCGCCGCCTGGATACCCTGCTGGAGCCCAGCAAGGAGAAGGTGCTGGAGGAGGTCAGATTCCAGCAGGAGGAGATGAAGCTCACCGAGTTGGACGACGCCCCCCTCAAGGAGGCCTCAGGCTACGTCTTCTACAACACCAGCAAGTGGACCCTCACCCAGCTCTACAAGACCGCTACCAACAACCAGCAGATCCTGCTTGCCAACGTGGAGGAGTATCTCAACGGCTTCAGCGCCAACGTCAAGGAGATCATCGAAAAGTTCGAACTCAAGGCCAAGGTGCGCCACATGGCGGGCAAGGACGTCTTGCTCGACGTGCTGGAGAAGTTCACCTCACCCCATATCAACCTCACTCCCCACGAGGTGGAAGACCCGGACGGCAACCGCCTCCCGGCCCTCAGCAACCTCGGTATGGGCTACGTGTTCGAAGAGCTGATCCGAAAATTCAACGAGGAGAACAACGAAGAGGCCGGGGAGCACTTCACCCCCCGCGAGGTGATCCACCTGATGACCCACCTCATCTTCGACCCCATCAAGGACAACCTGTCGCCGGTCATGACTATCTACGATCCCGCCTGCGGTTCAGGCGGCATGCTCACCGAGTCACAGAACTACATCAAGGACGAGGCAGGAGCCATCCGCGCCACCGGTGATGTCTATCTCTATGGCAAGGAGATCAACGACGAGACCTACGCCATCTGCAAGTCAGACATGATGATCAAGGGCAACAACCCAGCCAACATCAAGTCCGGCTCCACCCTCTCCAGTGATGAGTTCGCCGGAGACCGCTTCGATTTTATGCTATCCAATCCGCCCTACGGTAAGAGTTGGGCTAGTGAGCAAAAGTGGATTAAGGATGGCAAAGATGTTATTGACCCGCGTTTCCAGGTCAAACTGAAGGACTTCTGGGGTAATGACCAGACGGTAGACGCCACCCCTCGCTCCAGCGATGGCCAGCTCCTCTTTCTGATGGAGATGGTGAGCAAGATGAAGGGGCTGACCAATAGTCCAACCGGCTCACGTATCGCCTCGGTTCACAACGGCTCCACCCTCTTCTCCGGCGATGCTGGAAGCGGCGAGAGCAACATCCGCCGCCACATTATCGAGAACGACCTGCTGGAGGCGATCATTCAGCTCCCTAACAACCTCTTCTATAACACCGGTATCACCACCTACATCTGGCTGCTCTCCAACAACAAGCCGGAGCACCGCAGGGGCAAGGTACAGCTCATTGATGCAGGCCAACTCTACCGCAAGCTGGTCAAGAATCTTGGCGAGAAAAACTGCGAGTTCGCTCCTGAGCACATCGAGCTGATAATCCAAACTTACCAGCAACTAGCTGAAGTAGAGCGTGGCGCTGAAGAAGAGGGCATCGCAGCTCAGGTATTCGACAATAGCGACTTTGGCTATTACAAGGTCACCATCGAACGTCCCGACCGGCGCAAGGCCCAGTTCAGCGCCGAGCGTATCGAAATCCTGCGCTTCGACAAGACGCTGCGCGAGCCGATGCAGTGGGTCTATGAAGAGCACGGTGATGCCGTCTATAGCGGCGATACCCTGAAGAATCATGAAAGGGCTATCCTCACTTGGTGCGAGGAGAACAAGATCAGTCTCAACGCCAAACAGCGCGGCAAACTGCTCAGCCTCGCTACATGGCAGAAACAACTCATGCTGGTGGAGACCACCACCACCCTTATGGAAGCCATCGGGCAGGAAGAGTACAGCGACTTTAATATGTTCAGAGCGTTGGTAGATAAAGAACTCAATGCGCAGAAGATAAAACTCTCAGCCCCCGAGAAGAACGCCATCCTCAATGCCGTCAGCTGGTATGACGAAACCGCAAAGAAGGTCACCAAGAAAAAAGTCAAACTCAGCAGCGACAAGTTCGACGCCCTGCTGCACCACCTCGGCTGCAGCGAGAAAGAACTCCCGGACTATGGTTACTACCCGACGGAGAAGAAAGGGGAGTACCTCACTTATGAGCCCTGCACCGAATTGCGCGACAGCGAATCGGTGCCCCTAAAGGACAACATCCACCACTACTTCCTCGCAGAGGTAAAACCCCATGTAGAGGAGGCCTGGATTAACCACGGATCCACCAAAACAGGTTACGAGATTAGCTTCAATAAATACTTTTACCGCCACAAGCACCTGCGAAGCATGGAAGAGGTTGCCAAGGATATCATCGCCTTGGAGCAGCAGGCCGAGGGCCTGATCGCAGATATCTTAGGAACCACTGTGGAAGAAGTGTCGGGGTTGGGGGATGAGTAGTTCTCTGGTCGATATACCGAAGTATTATGCCTATAAGGACTCTGGTGTGGAGTGGTTGGGAGATATTCCAGAGCAATGGGAGGTTTCATGTAGTAAGTGGCTCTTTTCTCAACGCAAGGAAAGGGCAAGAAAAGACGATGAGCAACTAACTGCTTCTCAAAGATATGGAGTTATTTCGCAGAAGACATTTATGGAATTAGAGGGAAGACGAGTGACACAAGTCTTCCTGAATAGTGAAATACTTAAGCATGTGGAAGCAGGCGATTTCGTTATTAGCATGCGTAGCTTTCAGGGGGGAATAGAGTTTTGCCCTTACAAAGGTTCAGTTAGTTCCGCATATGTACCTTTGGTGCCCAGCGATTCTATTCAACCCCGATTTTTTAAATATCTGCTTAAGTGTCAAAGGTATATTGAAGCTCTGCAAAGTACATCAAACCTAGTGAGGGATGGGCAAGCGCTTCGATACGAGAACTTCACAATGGTTGATTTGCCCGTTCTCCCTTTGGAGGAGCAATCCTCCATCGCCGCCTACCTGGATCGCAAGACCTCCCAAATCGACCAGGCGGTGGAGATCAAGGAGCAACAGATCGTCCTGCTCAAAGAGCGCAAGAAAATATTCATCCAGAACGCTGTCACCCGCGGCCTCAACCCCGACGCCCCCATGCGGGACTCTGGGGTGGAATGGATTGGTGAGATACCGGCGCATTGGCAAGTTCGCAGAAGTAAATTCGTATTTGGTCAACGCAAGGAGTTGGCATGGAAAGATGATGTTCAACTGTCGGCGACACAGGCCTATGGGGTGATTCCACAGGAACTATACGAAGAGAAAACGGGATACAGGGTTGTAAAAATACAGCTCCACCTAGAGAAGAGGAAGCACGTTGAAGTGGATGACTTTGTTATCAGTATGAGAAGCTTTCAAGGTGGTCTTGAACGTGCGTGGTCTCGTGGTTGTATTCGGTCGTCATATGTTGTGTTAAGGCCAATGCTTGAGGTTGATGCAGGGTATTTTGGGCGATTATTTAAATCCCCGCGATACATTTCAGCACTCCAGGCTACCGGTAACTTCATACGAGATGGACAGGACTTGAACTTTGAGAACTACTCATTAGTAGATCTGGTTTTGCCACCTTTGTCAGAGCAAATGACTATCGCTGAGTGGATCGATACCGAATCCACAAAAATAGACAAAGCCATAGAATTGCAACAACATCAAATAGACAAGCTTAAGGAATATAAGGCAACGCTCATCAATAGTGCCGTCACAGGGAAGATTAAGGTCGCATAATAATGAAGGAACTAATTTTTAACATAGGGGATGTGTTTAATAGAGAAACATCCAGTGGTTGTTTGTCACAGTATGAGGCAGATTGTTATCACATTCCTGCCTATCAGCGTGGGTACAAGTGGGGAACGGGGGCGGGGGGAGCCGTCACTACCCTGCTCCAAGATTTACTATCTGCATATAAAAACGAAGAGAAGGAGTATTACCTCCAATATATTACAGTTAAGCGCCAGATTATAGAAATAGACGGGGATAAGAGCCACTGTCTTGAGGTGATAGATGGGCAGCAACGGCTAACCACACTCTCGATTCTACTTTCAGTGCTCGCAGCAATGGATGATGAAAGATGTAATATAGCAGATGGAAAGCTGCACTACGCCATACGAAGTAATTTATTTGTGGATAAGATATATCCAGCTGAGATTGTATTAGGTTTTGCTGAGATGGATTGGGATGAACTAGTAGAGAATGAGCCAGGCAAGAACAGCCAGGATGTATTTTATCTCCATGGAGCTGTTAGCGAGTGTTTTCAGTTTATCAGTAATGATTTTGAATCTTTGTCAGGTTTTTTTGATTACATTACGACGTCGGTAAAACCGGCGTTTTTCAAGGTAGTTGTCGCGTCAACCATATTATTAACCTGCCATCCGCATCCCTGCAGCCTGTCGCTCAGGGTTAAGCATGACCTTGCCGATT
>JBDLJH010000025.1:0-38670 GCA_039714395.1 Pseudomonadota bacterium
AATCGGCAAGGTCATGCTTAACCCTGAGCGACAGGCTGCAGGGATGCGGATGGCAGGTTAATAATATGGTTGACGCGACAACTACCTTGAAAAACGCCGCCATTGTTGAGCCGTATATCTTTCGCCAGAGAAGTGGCTACTGGCCGAAAGGGACATTTTTTGGTGCAGAGGATGCTCTTTCTGTCTATTACGGATTTGATTTGAGTGAGTCAGCACAGCTGCTGACTCTTCAGGGGATTCGTTTTACCACGCCAAAAGCGAGCAATTCGTGGCTGAATCATCTTACTTTTGAAATACCGGCAACCTATCATTTTCTACATCGAAATAATGAATCAGATCACTATGTAAGTATTACACCTACTTTTAAATATCATCATAATGATGCTATCTGGTCGTCGCTGGAGCTGGGTTGGGACTACTCTTTTGCCGGGACTGTATATGATGAGCCTTCCAGAGGTGTGGTATTAGGTGTTGGATTTATTGCGGAGCTACTGCAGGTGAAGGTGAGTGAGCGGCTGGATGAGATTAATAGCACTTATTCACCAAACAGCATTCGCTCTAAAACCCGCTGGATATTTACCATAGACATGGGAAGGGTGTTCGAGATGATTCTCTAAGATCCCTCCTTTACGAACACGCTTTGATATTAGTTGTATGTTCCCGGACGGCTCCTGATATTATTCCACACAATTAATAGCAGCCAGAGAAACAGGTTAAGAGCAGAGATTATGAGTGATATTGAAGAGCGGTTGAAAAACGCGAAGGCTCTGCTGGAGGGCGGTAAAGGTGAAGCGGCACGGATGGCCCTGCTTGAGCTGCTGAAGGAAGAGCCGAAGAATCCTACAGCTTTACTGATGCTCGGTGGGGTCTACTTCTACGAGAAGAAATATGCCGAGGCGGAGATGGTGTATGAGCGTCTGACACAATCGGAGCCCGGTTCGGGCATGGTCTCTATTGCCCTGTTTAACTCGCTGTGGAAGCAGGGACGGCATGAGGAGGCCGCGGGTGAGATTCGGCGTTTTATCTCTATTGCTGATCCGGCCAAGGAGAGGGCGACCATTGAGCAGTATGCTGAGATTAGTAAGACCATTGCCGAGGATGGTGGCGTACTGGATGAGTGAGTTTGGTTAGTGGTTTACCGCATTGATGATGCCGCCTGTTCCCCGCAAAAGCTAAGTCCGTCTGTTATACAGGCCGGAGAGATGCTGGGCCTGGTGCGTGCCGAGGTGGCGCGCATACTGGGCTTTAGGTGTGAGTCGATTAGTGCGCTCTATAACGGGGCGCTGTTGTTGGAGCCGGGGACGCAGGCATGGCAGCAGGGTGAGCTGTTTATCCGTTTCTATAATCTCCTGTACGACCAGTTTGATGGCAATGGGGCACGCATGGTTCACTGGTTTCGTGCCGACAATAAGGATCTGGGTGACTCGCCCTTTCTGTTGATTATCGATGGCGGTGAACTGGCACGGGTAGAGGCGTATCTATCCGGTCTTTAGCTGTGGGGCAGGCTGGTGCCTTGCGTTTATCTGACAGCGCACTATCGGATCACGCTATAATTACACCGATATTATTTTACCCCTAAGGATCACCATGTCTCAGTTGACCACCCCATTGAATGACGATGAGCTCGACAGGCTCGACAGCCTCCTGCTGGATCGGATCCCCGAGGATGATGTGGAGGGTGAGGTGGACGAGGGGATTCTCGACATCTCCGAGCTGGATGGTTTTCTTACCGCCATTATCAGCGGTCCGAGGGCGATTACCCCTATGGAGTGGCTGCCGGTGGTGTGGGGTGCCTTTGAGCCGAAGTGGGAGACGTCTGAGGAGTCGGAGGCGATGATGTCGTTAATTCTTCGTCATATGAACGGCATTGTTAACACCCTGATGGAGGAGCCGGACAGGTTTGAACCAATCGTGCTTGAGCGTGAGCTGGAGGGTGCCCCGGTTACCGTCGTTGATGAGTGGTGTGTCGGTTATATGAAGGGACTGGCACTGGCTGCAAAGGAGTGGCGCAGTGGTGGTGAGGCGGTGATGGAGCTGATGGTGCCGATCTCTCTGTTTAGCAGCAAGGAGGGGCGAAAGCAGCTTGAGCAACTGGATGAGGAAGAGGTTGAGGTGCTCAAGCGCTCCCTGCCGACGACGGTGCAGAAACTGCATGCCTACTGGCTGGAGCGGCGCGACTCGGGTTTAGCACACGCCCCCTTTGTTCATGACGAGCCGCCGGTGGGGAGAAATGATCCCTGCCCCTGCGGCAGTGGAAAGAAGTTTAAGAAGTGTTGCCTGCATTGATTGAGGTTGTTATCCGGCTGATGAGCGTCACCTGGCTTCGCAATAGGGTATCTACTGGCTTCCCCTTGAGTATCTGACGCACTACTGTGGGAGCGGCTTTGCCGCGATGTTCTATGGAATCGCGCTGGAAGCGCTCCTACAATTACCCCCTAATCCACCGTGGATATTGTAGTCCCTGCCTTCACCTGTCTGGAATGAAAATATGCCACACTTTATTATTGAATACTCTCAGGGCCAGGCTGGTGTCGAGCAGGTCGAGGCGATGCTGGATGCCGTGCATCTGGCGGCTGCCGATACGGCTCTGTTTGATGTTGACCATATTCGGGTACGGGCGCTGCCCGTTGCCTTTTATCGCATAGCGGGAAAGCGTGACCATTTTATCCATGCACAGTGTCGTATCCATAGCGGTCGGTACGAGGCACAGAGGCGTCGCTTAAGTGAGGCGGTACTCGGGGCACTAAAGGCACAACGGTGGCCGGTAAAATCGATCACGGTGGAGGTGGTAGAGTTGGATCGTGCGACCTATGCTAAATTTATAGAGCAGTAAAACATTACGCCCCCGGCGGTGCAGCCAACAACAATAAAGAGAGTAGAGATGACGGAATACGAAGTTATTGATGCGCAAATTTCACCCATAGGGCATATGGAAGTGCTCTCCAAAGTGGAGGTGAATAAGCTGCTGGATACCACTCAGGGTGGACCTTATTCCCTGTTCCGTAACTGTTCACTGGCGGTACTGAATAGCGGCAGTACCCTGGACGATGGTAAGGAGTTGCTGGAGCGCTATGCGGGGTTTGATATTCGCGTGATCCAGCAGGAGCGTGGCATCAAGCTGGAGGTAAAGGGTGCACCGGCGCACGCTTTCGTTGATGGCAAGATGATTCGCGGTATTAACGAGCACCTGTTTGCGGTGCTGCGTGATGTGATCTACGTTAGCGACGAGATCAATACCAACTCCAGTTTCGATCTGGATAGCTCCGACGGCATTACCAATGCGGTGTTCCACATTTTGCGTAACGCCGGAATTTTACAGGCGCGTAACGAGCCCAATATGGTGGTCTGCTGGGGCGGCCACTCTATCTCGCGCACGGAGTATGACTATACCAAGGAGGTGGGGTATCAGATGGGGTTGCGCGGGCTCGATATCTGCACCGGCTGTGGACCGGGAGCGATGAAGGGGCCGATGAAGGGGGCGACTATCGGTCACGCCAAGCAGCGTATGAGCGACGGCAAGTATCTGGGGGTTACCGAGCCGGGTATTATTGCTGCCGAGTCGCCGAATCCGATTGTTAATGAGCTGGTGATTCTGCCCGATATCGAGAAGCGGCTGGAGGCTTTCGTGCGTAGTGGCCACGGCTTTGTTGTATTCCCCGGCGGTGCCGGTACCGCCGAGGAGATCCTCTACCTGCTGGGGATCTTACTGCATCCAGAAAACGGTGAGATGCCATTTCCCCTGGTGCTGACCGGGCCGGCGCATACCGAGGAGTACTTTAAACAGATCGATCGCTTTATCGGTGAGACTCTGGGTGAGGAGGCGCAGCGGTGTTACACCATTATTATCGATGACCCGGAGCAGGTGGCGATGAAGATGCGTGAAGGTATTACGCAGGTGCGTGAGTACCGCCGACAGCATGGTGATGCCTATTACTTTAACTGGAAGTTGAAGATCGATAATGAGTTCCAGAAGCCGTTCGAGCCGACGCATGAAAACATGGCCAATCTGCAACTGCACAAGGAGCAGGATACACACTTGCTGGCGGCCAATCTGCGTCGTGCCTTCTCTGGTGTGGTGGCCGGCAATGTGAAAGATGATGGGATCCGTGCCATCGAAAAGCATGGAAACTTCGAGTTGAATGGTGATGCAGAGATGATGGATACGATGGATGCATTGCTTGCCTCATTTGTTGAGCAGCACCGCATGAAGTTGCCGGGTAAGACCTATATACCCTGTTATCACATCAACAGGACAAGATAAGGTTTTTGCTTTTAAACAAATAGCTTCCACAGGCCAAGCAGGCTGACCAGAATCAATCCTGCACCAATCCAGCGTTTAAATTGTTGATCATTTTTTATAATGGCATCGTGTGTCTTTAGTCCGATGAGGTGGCCGATAGCTGCCACCGGTAGCAGGGCGAGGGCGGTGAGTGTCTGTAGATCGACGCTGAGAACGGCAAAGGCGCTCATCTTGATCGTGACCAGGGTGAACCACAGCACAAACAGGGTGTTGCGTAGCTGTTCCCGTGAGACGTTACGCATGAAAACGGCAACCATTAGCGGTGCGCCGGTAAGCGAGGTTCCGGCGACATAGCCACCGAGTAATAGCAGGGAGCGATCGACCCAGTTGCTGTGGCTCTCGATGGCCAGATCCATGACCCAGATCACCGCGTAGAATAGGGTAACGCCGTAGATAAAAATGAGTACCCAGTCGGTCGGCAGGTTGAGCAGGCCAAAGACGCCGATCAGTGCGGCGGGCACGATGAAGGTGGCGGAGTGTCGCAGGTAAGCCCAGTTGACATCGTTCAGTCGGGTGCGCAGGGTGAGGCCGGAGAAGAACAGCAGGTGGGTACCGATCACCGGCAGCCAGAACAGTGGTTCGGGATAGACCAGCAACATCAGCGGGATACCGAGTGCACCACCACCAAAGCCGAGACCGGAGCGCACGAAACCGGTCCAGATGAAGATCAGGCCGGTAAGAAAGATCTGAATGGTGGAAAAGTCGTTTAGCATCAGCGGCAAGCACTATATACCCAAGCCCTCTAAAAATGTAGATTTCAGCAAGACAATAAGCAGTTATATTCAGGGCATGATGCATGACTGTAGGAGCGGCTCTGCCGCGATGAGCAGTGAAATCGCGCTGGAAGCGCTCCTACAACCTCCCCTCCAATTGTCGCAAACAGTGTCGCAATCTGTCAGCTTAAATTTGAATTAATGCACATAACACTACTGTGCCATGCTCACGCTCATTAACCATGAACTCTCAAACCTGCATTTTCAGGGGGCTTGGGTATACACTATCGAAAACAGACGAGTAGATACCTCATATGCCTGATTCCCCGGACAACCTGGAACTGCATCTTCCCTATCATCCAAAGGATGGGGAGGTGATGAATGCGGTCGATCTGCTGGCAGCCGAAAGTGGACTCTCCAGGCAGAAGATTAAACAGGCGATGAAGAAGGGAGCGGTGTGGGTGACTCACGGCAAGCTGGTGCGCCACCTGCGCCGTGCAAAAAAACCGCTCAGTGCCGGTGATACGCTGCATCTCTATTACAATGAGGCGGTGCTGGCGGAGGTGCCGCCAGAGCCGGTGTTGATCGCCGATGAGGGGAGTTACTCCATCTGGTACAAGCCCTACGGACTGCGCTCACAGGGGACGAAGTGGGCGGACCATTGTGCGATCAATCGCTGGCTGGAACAGAACATGATGCCGGAGCGCCCCGCCTTTATTGTGCATCGCCTTGATCGCGCTGCCACGGGCCTTATGATCATCGCCCATACCAAGGCGATGGCCGCGGCCTTCTCCAAGATGTTTCGTGATCGCACCATTACCAAGCGCTACCGGGTAGTGGTACACGGTGAGTTTTCAGACAGTGACACCCCAACCTGCCTCGATGGTGAACTGGATGGTAAACCGTCGTTGAGCTATGTACGGCGCCTCGCCTACGACAGTGAGAGTGATCGTTCACTGCTGGAGGTCGATATTGAGACGGGTCGTAAGCATCAGATCCGCCGACACCTTACCGATGCGGGTTTCCCGGTGGTGGGCGATCGCCTCTACGGCCGTGAGGGCGATGAGGAGAATATGCAACTGAGCGCGGTAGAGCTGGTGTTTACCTGCCCGATAGATGGTGCTGATACACAGTATCGGATTGAGGCCGGCAGGGAGGGCTGTCCCATCGCCGAGCTCTAATAGAGCTCAGCGCCTGTGTGGCAACTTGCGAATTGTCTCAATATCAGTAATCTCTTACCTTTCACCATAACCCCCTGTGATTGACCATGCTGTTAGTTATCTCCCCCGCCAAGACCCTCGACTACGATACAAAGCCGAAGACAAAGAGCTTTACCCTTCCTGACTATCTGGAGGATTCCCAGCTGTTGATTGATCGGGCACGCCTCTGGTCGACGCTCGATATTGCCGAGCTGATGCAGGTGAGCATGAAGATCGCTGATTTGAACTTTGATCGTTTCGAGGCGTGGCACACCCCCTTCACTCCGGATAATGCCAAGCAGGCGGCACTCGCCTTTAAGGGTGATGTTTATACCGGGCTTGATGCTGAAACCTTTAAGGCGGCTGATTTCAAATTCGCACAAAAACATCTGCGCATCCTCTCCGGTCTGTATGGACTGTTGCGACCGCTGGACCTGATGCAGCCCTACCGTATGGAAATGGGGCGCAAGATCGATACCGAGCGTGGCAAGAATCTCTACGAGTTCTGGGGTAGCAGGATCACCGAGGGCTTGAACCAGCAGTTGAAGAGGTTGAAGTCGCCCTATTTGATTAATCTTGCCTCCAACGAATACTTCAAGTCAGTAAAGCCGAAGCTGTTAGATGGTGAGATCATTACCCCTGAGTTTAAGGACTGGAAAAACGGTCAGTACAAAATGATGGGGGTTTATGCCAAGAAGGCGCGCGGCCAGCTCAGCCGGTTTGTGATCCAGAATCAGCTCACCGCACCTGAGGCGATGAAGGAGTTTAACGTTGACGGCTACGGTTTTAATCAAGAGATGAGCAGCGGTAATAAGTGGGTCTTTACCCGCAAACTTTAGGGAGCCGCTGCTCTATTCATGAACTCATATCTCACGCCTAAAATATCCAGCTTCAGCGTTGCAATCCTTCGCAATAGCTCGCTATTACGTGCGGTTTGCGCCTTGAATCTGAATATTTTAGTCATAACCTACTTCGTCCAGAATAGAGCGGAGGCTCCCTGGTGAAATCAGAACACTACACCCCGCTCTTCTGCGAAGAGAATATCTGGCTACTGGCCCGCGAGCTGATAGCTGATGGGGTGAACCCCGAGGCGCTGCAGGTAATATTTATCTCCAATCTGCAAAGGCAGGTGATGCTGTTCAAGCAGCGCCGGGCTGGCGAGCAGGGCTATGTGGTTTGGGACTACCATGTGGTGCTGCGGCGCCATGATGAAGACGGAGATTATATTTACGACTTCGATACCCAGCTCCCCTTTCCCTGTTCAAGCCGTGAATATATTAGTGCCAGCTTTAGTGCACAGAGTGAACTGCCTGAGGCGGAGCAGGCAAGCGTACGACTCATCCCTGCGCAGGAGTATCTACATCGCTTTAGCTCCGATCGAGCCCATATGCGAGGCGTGATCGCGGAAGATGAATTTCCATCCTGGCCTGCCATCACCCCAAATCATGCGCAGGTGATACGGCTGGATGAGTACCGGGATATGGAGAAGAGACTGGGTGATGGGAGTCGGGTGTTAAGTGTTAATGCCTATCTCGAAACGGAACTTTAAGCGTTACGGTGTGACCAAATGAATCGTGTAATAAGCAGGCAGGATAGCGAGTGACAATGGTAAATAAGTTAGTAAAGGTGGGAACGAGTGGCTGGTACTGGCTTGGGTTGTTGCTGCTGGGCCTCTCAATGGAGGGAGTGGCATTGCTTTACCAATACCGTTGGGATTACCCCCCCTGCGTACTCTGTATCCATGTTCGTATCTGGGTGCTGGGGATGATTGCCGTCGCCGCGCTTGCACTGTGGTTACGGCGTTATCCGTACTGGTGCGCCGGCCTGCATGGCATGGTTGCACTGTTAATGGCAGGTATGCTGGAGCGCTCCTGGCAGTTGCTGGGCACTGAGCGTGGCTGGATCTTTGGCAGCTGTAACATGGACGCCGGCCTGCCCGACTGGTTTGCTCTGGATCGCTGGTTTCCTGCCGTGTTTGAGGTAAAGGAGGCGTGTGGATACACCCCGGAACTGCTATTTGGTATCACCATGGCCGAGGGTCTGTTGCTCTTTTCTGCCTCACTGGTGCTGTTTGCCCTGCTGCTCGCCATGGCACAGCTTCGTGCTATAGTCCGTTAACGTAATTGTTGGAGGGTACATAGATGCCCGTGACATTACGCCCATAAAATCGTTAGAAATACGGGAGTCTCAGTCGTGAATAGAAGAAACGTTGTATTGACCTCAATGTTGTTGAGCGTTGGTTTTCTCACAGCCTGTCAGCAGGATGCAGAGCAGGCCCCTGGCACCGAGCAGAAGACGACAGCGGTCGAGCAACCAAAGGTCGTTGATCTGGCCCCTGCACCAACTGCGGGCCTGGCAACAGGTTCAGTAGTAGAAACCATGGATGCGGGTGGTTACACCTATGCCATGGTTAATGTGGACGGTAAGCAGCTGTGGGCGGCAGGTCCGACTACCCCGATGAAGGTGGGTGACACGATTACCTTCAGTACCATGATCCCGATGCAGAACTTCCACAGCAAGGCGATGAATCGTGATTTTCCTGTGCTCTATTTTGTTGATGGTTTTTCAAACCTGAGCTCAACGGGTTCCAGTAGCACACCGAGCAGTACGTCAGCCTCAGCAGCGCCAGCGCCGGCAACAGCTGACCTGAAGGCAGATGTTTCGCTAGAGAATATCGAAAAGGCTGAGGGGGGCTACACCATTGCCGAGATTCTGGAACAGCGTAACGATTTATCTGATAAACCAGTTAAGGTGCGCGGCAAGGTGACCAAGGTCGTTACCGGCATCATGGGCAAGAACTGGCTTCACATCTCGGATAGCAGTGGCGATAACGACTTTATTGTTACTACCTCAGGCATCGCGGCGACTGGTCAGACCATCCTCGCCGAAGGTGCTATTGCCCTTAATCGCGACTTTGGCTACGGCTACAAGTACGACATCCTGATGGAGAATGCGCAGGTAACGGTGGAGTAATTTCTACCGATGTATGAATGAGCGAAGGGTTATTTTCTTCAATCATTCTTGAAAGCCCACTTTCTTTTAGGAAGTGGGCTTTTTTTTGCTAAGAACATTGATAAATGGCATGTTCTTCACAGAAGCCAATTAGCACATTTTATAATAGTGGCGATTTTGTCACATTTTTAATGTATTCAATCCTCGGAGGCTTGCTCAAGTTATCTGGGATGGTTGCTTATTTGATACCGGTCCCTTAGTCTTTGAACATCATCATCCGCACTGGCCACTACATAGAATAGAACGAGTTTGGGTGGCAGCAACAGGTTCACCAGGAAACCGATTAGATGTCGATAAAGAAAACTAGAGGCAAGGCCCCACTCCCCAGTCTGCGCAAGCGTTATTTTACCATTACGCTGATACTCGCACTGTTGGTGCTGTCGACAGTTTCCTACATTTATAGTGATATGCTTTCGGCAAGAGAGAGGGTGTCCACGGAACTTGAAGATATCCATGAAAGGTTATTCAGACTCGATAATATTCGCACCAACATGACAGGAATCTCTCGAAGTATCGATCTCTTCCTGCTAGATCCATCACAGGGCGATCATGATGAGAAGGCTTATCAACTTATCTCCAACGCTATCCAGAATTCGATTAAGTTGATTGGAATTCTCCAGCAGGAGAATAAGGAGGTAATCAGAACTGCCGATGAACTCAATAGTCAATTTGTCAAGTTGAGTGTGATGGTCTCTGACCTGTTCGACTCAAGAATGGACATTTCCAGGCAGTACCCGGGGATGGCGATATCGGCTTTTCAGATGACGGAGCCGCAACGTAATGTTGGCAATAAGCTGAAGATTCTGATCGAGGAGATCGAAAAGGGTGAACTGGAGCCGGTATCTGATGAGCTCTATTCTACACTTCAGGAAACATATCCCCTGTGGTTGAACCAGATATCGCAAATGCGGATCTATATGGCAAATCGTTTTGCCTCCTTTAGTAAGGATATTCTGGTCTCTCAGGCAAACTCTCTCCATGACTACCATCAACAATTTCTTCTCAATATTGAGAAGCTGGAGGCGCTCTATGCCAGGGAGGATAGTTTTGAAGGAGCTGATGCGATTAAGGAGATCAAGAGAGATGCAGTGGAATGGCATGACCTTTTTGAACAGCTTAGGACTGTTCATGAGTCTGATCGCTGGCGCACTGATAGTTATCTGATGACCAGTAAGGTCATTCCAAAAACAGATGATATTTTTACCCTAATTCTGGATATAGAAAAGTCGTTAACTTCTGATGAAAAGGTTTTTAGTGATCAACTAAGGAAAAGTACGGATACTTTGAGTTTACTGTTATTTATTATTAGTGCACTTTTCCTGCTTTTTATCGCGGCAATCATCATCTCGCTGGACAGAATGGTTTTCAGGCCCATCGCAAATGTGGTGGATGCCCTGAGATTAAAGGCATTCAATAAGGATTCACCACAGCTTCACGCAGGAAAATCACGTGAGATAAGTTATCTGATAGATGCATATCAGGAGATGGACAAACAGGTCAATCAAAGGCAGGAAGAGCTACAGGTTAATGAACGGCTGCTACGCACAATTGCTGAAAACTATCCAAATGCATATGTTTCTATTATCGAGAAAGATCTTTCTATAGGATTCACGTCCGGACAAGAGTTCAAGAAACAAAATCTTGACCCTAACAAATTCATAGGTCAATCGCCGGATCAGATCTTTGGAGAAGACAGTGCTGTTGTTCGTCCGTACTATGAAGAGACCTTTCAGGGCAAGCTGTGCTCTTTTGAACTCTTCATTAACGATCAATATCAGCTTTACCATACCGTTCCTCTCTATTCTAATGATGGTTTAATTAACCAGATTCTTGTTGTTGCCGAGAATATCACTGAACGCAAGATGGCGACTAAGGCGATTCGTGATAGTGAGGAACGTTATCGAACCATTTTTGAAGGAGCTCCAGAAGGCGTGTGGGTAATTGGACCGACGAGACAAACCATTGAGGTAAACCGGCGCTTATGTGAAATACTTGGTTATCAGCGGGATGAGATGATTGGCAAAGTTCCTCTGGATTTTGCCGATGAGGATAATCAAAAAATATTTAAGGAGCAGATAGCCAAAATTGGAACAACAGAGAGGCGTGAGTATGAGATCGAGCTACGTCACAAAGAGGGTCATAATGTCCCCACAAAATTCAGTGCCAACACGCTGTATTCCAGCAGTGGTGATGTATTGGAGGCGGTAGCGTTTGTGACCGATCTGACGGAGCAGAAAATAGCCGAAAAGACACTGCGAAGTGCCCAGAAGATGGATGCGATCGGTAAGCTAACCGGTGGTATTGCACACGACTTTAACAATATTCTCGGTGTCATCCTCGGTAATTTGGAACTTTTAAAACAGCAGATGCCAGCGGACGACAAAAATCAAAAACGGCTGGCATCTATTGAGAAGGCTGGTGATCGTGCAGCTAATCTGACTAAACAGTTGCTAGGCTTCTCACGGCGAAAGGCGGCACTGAAGTCCGTTACTGACATTAATAAAGTGATTGCTGCGATGGAGAGCCTGATTGTCCGTTCAGTTACCCCGGAAGTGGAAGTGGAATATCACTTTGCTGATGATCTCTGGCTAACCGAGATCGATCCTGGTGACTTTGAAGATGTCCTGCTCAATCTAAGTATCAATGCCCGTGATGCCATGGATGGCCATGGCTATCTAACACTCAAAACCCGCAACAGAACCCTTGATGACAGCTTCTGTGATCAGAATGTTGGTGCCACTCCCGGTGAGTATGTGGAGTTGACGGTGAGCGACAGTGGTGAAGGGATCTCACCTGAGCAGCAGGAGCACATCTTTGAGCCCTTTTACACTACCAAGGAACAGGGCAAGGGCACAGGTCTGGGACTGGCCATGGTGTATGGATTTGTCAAACGCTCCAGCGGCTATATTAATGTCTACTCTGAACTGGGACATGGCACTACCTTCCGGCTCTATCTGCCTCGGACGGTGGGTGAAGAAAAAAGCGATCAGGTTTGGAGGGACAAAGAGCAAACCTCGAGTCTTCCGGGTGGTACAGAAACCCTGTTGGTGGTCGATGATGAGGTCGATCTACTGGAACTGGCCAGGGAGTCACTGGAGATGCTGGGTTACCGGGTTCTGACAGCTGTTGATGGCCAGGAGGCAATGGAAAAACTGGCCGAAGAACCGGCTATTGATCTGCTTTTCAGCGATGTGGTGATGCCTGGTGGTATGAACGGTTATGATCTGGCCGAACAGGCCATCGCCAGTCGTCCTGAAATAAAGGTGCTTCTCACTTCTGGCTATACTGAAAAGGCGATTAGTCGCGGTGGCCAGGCATACTTTACTGCCAACCTGTTAAATAAGCCCTACAGTCAGGTTGAACTGGCTCATCGGGTGCGGGCACAGCTAGGTGCATTGGAGCAGCCAGATGCGAGGCAGAGAGATGACGAACAACTGACAGCACAAAAAGCTGTTAGCAGCATCAAATGGACGGACGCCCTAAGTGTCGGCCTGGATGAGATGGATAATGATCACCGTGAGCTACTGGACTTACTTCACCGCAGTCAGCAGGCAGTTGCGAATAGTGATGAGAGTGAATGCAGCACCATACTGGAACAAGTACAGAAGTTTACCCAGATTCATTTCAGGCGTGAGGAGGTGGTGATGGCGGCCTGTGGATACCCGGGACTGGATAATCATCGTCAGGTACACGAGTTACTCCTCAGTCAGGTCGAGAAGATGCAAAGCCAACTTGAACTGGGGGAACTTAATATTGATGAACTGGCAGGATTTCTTGCTAGATGGTGGGTCGAACACATACAGGGAATGGATCGGGCATTTGCACAACAGTGTCAGGGTAAGGATGAGCTGATTAAGCAGGCTCTGGAACTGGCGGCTATCCCACCGCTATCGAAGGATAGATCATAATGCAGGATGTTAGCGACCTATTCGGTGAGTCCGACTGTCTCAGAATGCCCCCGTTGTAGGAGCGCTTATAGCGCGATTTTATTAAACATCGCGGCAGAGCCGCTCCTACGCCGTAGTTCAGGGCTCGCCTCTGACTAACAGTGGCAATACGCATCTGTTTGATTAACTCCCGACTGTCCCGAAATGGCCCCGTTGTAGGAGCGCTTATAGCGCGATTTTATTAAACATTGCGGCAGAGCCGCTCCTACGCCGTAGTTTAAAGTTGAACTCTGACTAACAGTGGTAATGCGCATCTGTTTGATTAACTCCCGACTGTCCCGGAATGATCCCGTTGTAGGAGCGCTTATAGCGCGATTAATTAAACTCAGGCCTGCTTGCTTTCTTGCTCAATAAAGCCCCAACTCCTGGGCGATGGCGGAGAGCAGGCCGCGCCCCCCTTCGAGACTGTTCTGCATAGCGTGTCGGTGGTCAATCCACCACTTGGCATCGGTCTGCTCCTCAAGGTAGGAGATGGATTTTTTTATTCCCTGTGTGACACTGCTCCAGTAGTCGGGGTCTTCACGCTCCGCCTCATCACTTACCTCGTCTACCCACTTCAATACCTTATCGACGGCACTAAAGGCCCCGAGGCGTACGGTCTCCGCCCAGGCGACCTGTTTGTCTGAACCTTCGAGCGGCGGCAGTCCGCGTTCTTTTGCCTGGTAACGGGCTTGCACCACTTTCTTGCGACGTTCCTCCTGCTGTTCGGCAGCGGCGCAGAGACGACAGATCCCCTGGCTAAGTTGCTGCACGCGGTCGTTCCATGAGAAGTCATCATCGCCGTAAAATGGATAGAGCACCGTATGACCGCAGGCGTGCTTGACCACTTTGAGTTCGGCCTGCTCACGGCTATCACCGTTTCCCTGATTGTGGCCGATCAGGGTGCAGGGAATGTTCTGCGTGGTGGCCCAGGCGGCCACATCGAGATGACTGTCAGACTCGTAGATACGTCTTATCGTGGCCCCCGGGTAGTGAGATGCGATGACATCGGCCTTAAACTCGGCGGAGGGTCTAAAGTTGCCGGGCGGTCGCAGGTAGAGGGCATCGTGACCGATCTGCCAGCGAGAAAGCCACTGTCGGGTCTTATCGGAGACGCTGGCGCTGCGGCCACTAAGGAGGATCACCGGGATCCCCTCGGAGCGTGCCAGATTCAGGCGATCGATTAGCGCCAGGTTGGGCATGTCATTGTCGCAGTCCTGATGAAAACGATCCCAGTCGCGTACCCCTTCCTCGTTATAGAGGTGGTGCAGGCGGTGTTCGATAAGGGCGAGGACGCCATCGAGGCCGCAGATCACAATTTCATTTGGTTCACGCATGAAATAATTTTAGAGGGGAAAAGGGTTCAGGCAAGAATACTGCTAAAATAGAGCGTAGTCATTATGTTGCCGTAACGGATGTGGATAGATATGAAAAATAGTGTTGTCGCCAGTGTGGTCTTTTATTTTAAGGGTGAGAAGTTCAGCCCGTCGATGCAACTCGACCTTAATGAGTTGATGGGTAGAAATGCTAGTTTGGCCAATTTGCACCACAGCATTGCCATGGCAAATAGTATTGATGCCTATTCCTATGAGTACGAAATGATGATGGCAGAGGATATTCATTTTGATCAGGCTGAAGGCTGGGTCGTGGAATTTGTTAAAGATGGACAGTTAGACATGGAAGGCTTTGCTGCAAAGTGGCGTGAGTTACAGGTACTTGAGAGCGTACGGCCGATCGCCGAGCGATGTGTTGGGGTGGCGGATCTTGATGCCAAACCGAAACTGAAAGCAGCATTGATTGAAGCCTATATGGCGGGCAAGGCCTCGACGTAGTATTGCATGGAGGAGCAGAGATGGATCAGCAACAGATGAAGGCGAAGATCCAGCAGACCTTTGATACCGTCTGCAAGGGTTACGATTGCGCATCGTTGCGTTTTTTCAATAAGGCTGCGGCACACTTGCCGGAGGTGTTCGGTTTTAAGGGTGATGAACGTCTGCTTGATGTCGCGGCCGGTACCGGGATTCCAGCGCTGGTATGTGCCAGCCAGTTACCGCAGGGCACGGTAACCGCAGTCGATTTTTCTGCCGGGATGTTGGCACAGGCCGAGGCGAAGGCGAAAGCGGCGGGGCTGGAGAATATATCATTCCAGCAGATGGATATGACCGAAATGCAGCTAGAGGAGGCCAGCTTCGATGGCGCCAACTGCTCCTTCGGTATTTTCTTTATTGACGATATGGTGGCAACGCTGCAACACATCGCCTCAAAGGTGAAGCCGGGTGGGGCGGTAGTGACCACCCATTTTCTTGAGGGTTCGTTTGAACCGCTGTCCGGACGATTTGTGGAACAGGCCGGGCGTTACGGTATTGAGCCGCCGCCCTTAGGATGGATGCGGGTTGGTACTGAGACGCTCAACCGTGAACTCTACCAGGCAGCGGGCCTTAGCAGTATTGAGTGCCGGAGTTTCGATGTGGGTTACCATTTTAACAGTGCCGATGAGTGGTGGGAGGTGATCTGGAACGCCGGTTATCGCAGCCTGCTCGCCGGCCTTGATCAGGCGCAGTTGGCGCGCTTTAAGTTAGAGCATCTGCAGCAGATCGCTACCCTGGATGAGGGTAATGGTATTCAGTTTAATATTGAGGTGCTGATTACCCGTGGTCAACGTTAGTCTCTGTTTGTCGCATTGTAGACCGATGATATTTCTCCACTAAAAAAGAGACCAAGCATAGAGTGAAGACAAATACCCGAATCGACGCCATGGTGCCCTGGAATCCCGAATTTGATGCAGGCAAGCCAATGTTCGAACCGCTACGCCCGCTGTTTGAACCGTTTCGCCGTTTTGCCCAGTGGCCGGGGCTTGAAACTTACCAGCAGCTGCTCGATGCAGTCGATGAGCCGATCCGTACCCAACACGGCGCAGCGTTAAAGATTGTCGCCCAGGAGGGAAAGCCCAATCACTTCGAGCAGCATTATGCGCCACGTATCTATCT
The DNA here is from genome assembly GCA_039714395.1 of Pseudomonadota bacterium. Taxonomy (GTDB): domain Bacteria; phylum Pseudomonadota; class Gammaproteobacteria; order Thiohalomonadales; family Thiohalomonadaceae; genus JAPHSX01. The sequence continues at coordinate 16,138 of JBDLJH010000025.1, forward strand.
CAGTGGTGAGATTCAGACCCGTACTGAAAACTGGCATGACTTCTTTCAGTTGCTCACCTGGTTTATTTTTCCCAAAACCAAGGCGGTAATCAATGCCATCCATATCCCTAAGGCGAAAAGACGTATTGAGGGCGGGGGCGATGTTGGCCGGCGCTCGCCGGTGGAGAATATGCTGTCGTTGTTTGATGAGGGCGGAGTGGTTATCACAAGCTCGGATGAGTCACTGCTGCAGCTGATTCGTGACTTTAAATGGAAGGAGCTGTTCTGGCAGCGACGTGAAGAGCTGGTGCAAAAATTCGATTGCATCACCTTTGGTCATGCGATGTATGAAAAGGGGCTAATGCCCTACATCGGTATGACGGCAAATACGATTCTGTTACATGTAGATGGGGCGTACTTTGCAAAGCCAGTGGCAGAACGTCTGGCTTACATTGATGAGAGACTGGCGGGGATATTTAAAGCAGGTGATCAGTATACTAAACCGCGTGACCTTAACCCCTTTCCCATTCTCGGTATGCCCGGTTGGGATGCAGATAACGCAGACGAATCCTATTACGATAATAGCAACTACTTTCGCCCCGGTCGTAGGCGCGCCTAAAGCAGGTGTGTAATTAATGTTTGTTCAGATAAATTAGTATCGTGAATTCGAGTGCTGTCACCGATTTAGGCGGCATGGTGTTGCACACGAAAGAATCACATTTACATGACAAAAATATACTCTCCAGCCAATCTACCGATGTTTTAAGGTAACCTAAACACTCCAATTACTTGTCAGGGAATTCGATCATGGCCACCATCTTTGAGATCGCCACCGAGCTGGGCATAGCGCCCGATGCACTGTTTATCTACGGTGAGCAGATGGCCAAGTTGCGAGCCGAAGTTGTGCCGTCTCCTGGTGCCAAGACTAAGGGCAAGATCATTCTGGTCTCGGCGATCAATCCGACCCGTGCCGGTGAGGGGAAGACCACCGTCTCCATCGGTCTGGCGCAGGGGATGAAGCGGCTCGGCCATCACGTGGCATTGGCACTGCGAGAGCCATCACTTGGCCCCATCTTTGGCATAAAGGGGGCTGGTACTGGTGGTGGCGAATGTCAGCTGGAGCCCTCCAGCCGCATTAATATGCACTTCACCGGTGACATTCATGCGGTGGGGGCGGCGCACAATCTACTCGCGGCCATGATCGATAACTCCATACACCACCACAGTAGTCTCGACCTGGAGCATAGGCAGATATTCTGGCGACGGGTGCTCGATGTAAATGATCGTGCACTGCGCCAAACGGTAATTGGCCTCGGTGGTCGCGCCAACGGCGTGCCGCGCGAGACCGGTTTTGATATTACCGCCGCCTCGGAGGTGATGGCCATCCTCTCTCTCTATGAGGGGATCGACGATCTCAAGGCACGGCTTGACCGGATTCTAGTTGGTTTCGATCGTGACGGTGCTCCGGTTACCGCAGGCAGGCTAAATGCCACCGGGGCGATGGCGGCACTGCTCCATGATGCACTGCAACCTAATCTGGTGCAGTCAACCGAGGGGGTGCCCGCGTTAGTACATGGCGGTCCCTTTGGTAACATCGCCCACGGCTGCAACTCGGTGGTGGCGACTCGCACTGCCGCCACACTGGCCGACTACGTGGTCACCGAGGCGGGCTTTGGCTTCGATCTGGGAGCGGAGAAGTTTTTCGATATCAAATGTCGCAGTTCAGGTCTCTGGCCCCATGCGGTGGTACTGGTAGTGACGGTGCGAGCACTGCGCATTCACGGTTGCGGGAAGATGGAGCGCAACGGGCCGCTGGAGGACATTGTGCGTGGTCTCGATCACCTCGACCATCACGTGGCAAGTGTGCGTACCTTCGGTTTTGAACCGGTTATAGCCATTAATGTTTTTGGGGATGATAGTGAGGAGGAGCTGGTCACCATTGAGCACGGCTGCCAGCAGCGGGGACTGCACTATTCCCGCACCACGGCCTATAGTGATGGTGGATGTGGGGCCGAAGAGCTGGCAGCAGCCGTGGTCGAAATGACCGAGAGGGTACAGCCGCCGGTTAACTACCTCTACGATCTGGCTCAGTCGCCGCAGCAGAAGATCTGTGCCGTTGCCAGGACGATTTATGGGGCAGCCAATATCGAGCTGAGCCGTGGTGCGAAAAAAGATCTGGAGCAGGTCTCTGCACTTGGTTACGACAAGCTGCCAATCTGTATCGCCAAGACCCACCTCTCCCTCTCTGATGATCCAAAGCGCCCCGGTCATCCCGACGGTTTTATTCTGCCGGTAGAAGAGATCCGCATCGCCGCCGGTGCCGGCTACCTTATGGCACTCACCGGCGACATCGTTACCATGCCGGGCCTGCCGCGCGAACCGGCAGCCCACGCCATCGATCTTGATGGCAGTGGAAAGGTGACAGGGATCTAGGTTGTGATGTTATTCAGGGAAATGGTAATTTATATACAATAGATAGTTGTTTTATTTACGGATCTGATGGTAATAATTTTAGCTCAATCTGTTGATTGGGTTTGTCTATTTAAAACAGAAAACAGATGATAAAGTTACAAACTAGCCAAAAGCTGGGATTAACAACTTCATTCCATAAAGTTAGCTAGGTGACCGAAGCGGATCTCAAATCAGATAATAATCCGTTACTTCGGTGGTTCTTCATTCTGAATCGGCTCTCGCCACTCCTGCCCGTCATGCAGTATGGCGGAGGCCTTGTCAGCAGCGAACACCTTCTCCAATTCGTCGCGTGCTTCACGGGTGATGGAAATGCGTTTTTCCACCTCCTCGTTTTGGTATAGACGTCGGAACAACTCAACGTCGTGATCGCGAAAACGGTTGACGGCCATACGTGCCTGGTAAGCCCCGTAACCCAGTTTTCGCAACGCTTCTCCACCCAGGGTCAGCGCACCCTCACGAACTTCTCGTTCAAAGCCTGTAACGCCCAATTTCTTCAACTCAAATGCATGGAGCCCGTCATATGCACGGGCAAGGATCGGCAAGCTGGGGAAGGTTTCATGCACACGCTGGGTCAGGCGCAGCCCATACTCCGGGTCTCCTACTGCCAGGATCAGTAACTTCGCCTGTTCGATGCCGGCACGGCGCAGGGTCTCCATGCGACTGGCATCGCCGAAATAGACCTTGTAGCCATAGCGGCGCGCCTGATCGATCTCCTCCGGGTCCATATCGAGTACCGTGGTGCCTATGCCGTTGGCGTGCAATAGGCGTCCAATCAGTCGTCCGAATCGTCCGAAGCCGACGATCACCACAGGGTTACCGTGCTCGGCGCTATCGACCTCGTCTTCCTGCTCGGGCGTATCATCCTGATGATAGAAGCGGGGTGAAATCCAATACTCCTCCATCAGCAGCAGTAGCGGCGTAAGCAACATCGACAGCGCCACCACCAGGATCAACAAGGTTTTTGTTTCAGGACTCAGCAAACCCGCACCGAAGGCGACGGTGAAGATGACGAAGGCGAATTCACCGCCCTGGCCCAGCATGAAGGCAAACAGTACCCTTTGTCCGGCAGGAATACCGGTTATCTTGCCCAGTCCGATCAGCACCAGCGATTTGATGACGATCAAGCCGGTCACCAGTCCTGCGATAAGCAATGGTTGGCTCAACAGCAACCGCAGATCTATCGACATACCCACCGCAATGAAAAACAGCCCCAGTAATAACCCCTTGAAGGGCTCTATCTCCACTTCCAGTTCGTGGCGATACTCGGAATCAGCCAGCAATACACCGGCCAGGAATGCGCCCAGTGCCATGGAGATGCCTGCCATCTCCATCAACAGGGAGATACCGATGACAAGCAGCAAGGCGCTGGCGGTAAAGATCTCCCGCATACGTGTGGCCGCCACGAAGCGGAATAGCGGACGCGTCAGGTAGTGACCGATGATTACCACCGCGCCGATAACGCCCAGCACCTTGAGGGTATTGAACCAAATCGCACCTTCCTGGGTGGTATCTCCTCCCGCAAGCACAGGGATCAGCGCAAGTATCGGAATCACTGCAATATCCTGAAACAGCAGCACTGAGAAGGCCGAAGCGCCGCTATGGCTCGTTAGCAGATCCTTTTCCTTGAGGCTCTGCACGGCAATGGCGGTAGAGGAAAGAGCCAATCCCAAGGCCGTTACCACTGCGGCATTGGTCTCCATACCAAGCAGTGCTGCACCGAACAGCAACAGTGCACTCAATCCGACTTGAGCACCGCCCAAGCCGATGATCGGTTTGCGCATGGCCCATAGGCGATGGGGATGAAGTTCGAGGCCGATCAGAAAGAGCAGCAGCACGACGCCGAATTCGGCGAAATGGAGTATGGTCTCAGGATTCTTGATCAACCCAAGCATCGATGGTCCGATGATCACGCCCGCAATCAGGTAACCCAGCACCGGTCCTAGGCCAAGCCGCTTGGCCAATGGCACACTCACCACCGCCGCGCCCAGATAGATTGCGGCATTCATCATCAAGCCATCAGTTGCCATGGGGCTCCTCCGGTGTTTGATTATTCAGTAAGACCTCGATCGTTCGTCGATACTCCTTTGCTCTCTCGATCAATTGCCGCTCATCCATTTTTTGTGCGTCGTACAGCACGAAAGGGGAGAGATAGTCCATGCCGCAATGGCGTGCTGTCTGTTCGAAGGGGCGTAAGAATTCCTCCATGGTCCAACTGTCGTAACCTCCCTGGGTGTACGATCTCTCGCTATGTCCTGCGCTGACCGCAGACATCAGCCGTTTGTCCTGCAGCGCCCGTTCACCGGAACCAAAGGCGAAGCCGGGCAATAATACGGAATCCATCCACTGCTTCAGGATTGCCGGCGCGCTGTACCAGTAGATCGGATGCTGAAAAATGATGAGTTCCGCCTGGCGTAATAGTCGCTGCTCCTGACCAACATCGATGTGGAAATCCGCATACAATTCATACAGATCGCGAACCATCAAACCTTCCAGTCCATCCAAAGCCCGCAACATGGCGCGATTGGCGCGTGAGCGATTGGGCAAGGGGTGAGCGAACAGTAACAGCGCCTTTACTGAAGAGACTTCGGAGGTATCGGTCATGGCTAGGGTTTGCGTAGGTGGATTCAGAAGAAAGATTATATCATTTCCCTTTTACTGTCTTTGCCCTGGTTTCCTCTGTAATGACTGCTATCGGCCTAGGCTGTGTGAAAACTATTGAGTAAATTGAAATTGACTAAAATCGTCCTAATTATTCCGCTCTAACGTTCATGAAATGTGGTTTGACTGCATCAACTTCCTCAGATTTCACGTGAGAACGCATACTGTATTTGAAAACCTGAGTATTCACACAGTCTGGGCCGAAAATGGAAGTTAAAGTAAACAACCTTGAATGACCGCAACAGGGTGCGGCCATTGTTGCCTTTCAAGCTTAATGACGGCTACTGGCTGACTCCAGTCTAAACCAGTTCCTTCTCCCTTGGTGACAACCACCATAGACTCCTCAGCGACCAAAGGTGACATTGGCTCGATTGAGCAAGGGTGTCCGCAGTCGGGTACCATCAGGAGCTAAAACTCTTCGCAGTCTAACAGAAAACCCAACCGGCTGGGGGCATTAATCTAAATGTATTGTGAAGCTTATCAACAGTAAGATGTCTTATACTAACTATCTGTCACAAGTACTTTTTGTCGTATGACTTGCGGATCATCAGAGGAGAGTAGTTCAACAAGCTTACCGTTATGTATTCGTAGCAGCATAGCTTTGCCAGAAATCCGGGGAATGTGTTCCAGATCCATGGTTTCCCGGCCTAATATCATTGAGTAGGTAAGTGTTTTAAATTTTGGAAGCATAACAAACTTAAAATAATATTCAGGCATTGTGCTTATATCGGAATAATACTGGATGCCAGTGGCCGTTAGTTTTTTATTGCTCTGCCCATCAAAAGCCTCTTTAACCACAAAACCACTGTCCATATCATGGCTTAATACGACCCATGTGGTATCGGCCTTAAATGAATGCTTATTGTTAAACTGGTCGGCCAGTACAGGCAATTGAACAGCGTCACCGATGCCAACCTGTTCAGATATATTTCCAGAAAAAGCCTGGAGTGAAAAGACTAATGCTGAAATCGCAATGATTATTTTTGGATGATCCATTTTAGGTAAACCAGGGCTTGTCCACATTAATTTGCTTTTACGTAAGAGATCCCTTTGCGGGGCCAGAGTAACAATAAAGACTGCACGCTAATTACGACCGCTGAATAAGAACACTGACAATTGGCTGTGAAAGTCTACTTATTAGATTTTGCATTTAAATACATTCCTGCAGCGGTCAACAACCAACCTATTACAAAATAGGCCATGATGGCCTTGGCTTGCCCAACTGCAAACGGACGCATGCCCTGTTTAATCATCAATTCTGGAAATAAGCCAAAACTGGGCATACTGGCAAGACCACAGGTATTCCAGGCTGCCAATCCAAAACACACATAACCCAATGCCTTTAAGTCACTGGATTTTCGATCCTCAACTTGCTGTTTAGACCGATATTGGGCCCAAAACCAAAAACTGATGACCATGGCAATCATGATGATAACACCACCGCTACCAAAGTAAATGCCACCGGTATGGGGGCCAAATATCTGCGGCACTAATGCAGTCAGAATGACTAACATAAAACCAACAAAAAAGTATGAAACGACGGCTTTCGTGCTTGTATTGCTTATCAATAATGCTCCAACCAGGGTGAAAACAATACCCAGTGGAAAACCAAACGCAAACAATAGAATTAGACCCATGACTGGATCTCGACGCTCTTCCAGGATCTTCAATCCGTGAGACATCAGTTCGCTTTCAATACTGCTTCCTAAAAAGAGCACACCAACCATCAATAGCGCACCGGTTAGAAAGAACGTAACACCTTTACGGAGTCTAACATCGGAATTCTGGTTGGAAGATAAAGTGTCTTGATTCATACCTATGCCTAATGTAAGTGGTGATTGTCAGATGCAGGAGAAACATTAATCAAAATTGAAACTAACGCCGTCAAGGTAGAGCCCCCCGGAAAACAAGAGTTATTACTAACATAAACCTCATAGAGCATTAGCCCCTTATGTCCGATTGATGGTGTTGGCAGATATCCTACCCCATCCATACCGATCCTGACTATAGCAACACTAATCCTCGACTTCCGCTACAGGATGAGAGCCACCCTTAGCCCTCTCCCTGTCAGAATTCCTTTTAAACAAGTTAAATGCCTCTGCACGGTCAGTTATATAGTGAGCTTTGTAACCGTGGCTTCTCATCAATTCAGACATATGAATGGTTAGCATTTTTATATTCAGAATACATTCCTGAACTGAAGCAGTCTTAAATGGGCATTGGCATATTCAACCTTTTATCGCCATGCGACATCAAACCTACACCCTGCCTCAGAATCACCTTATTGTAGGAGCGCTTCCAGCGCGATTTCATCGATCATCGCGGCAAAGCCGCTCCTACGCAATCAGGTTCTTAGGGATATGAATTTGATCGCGGATTAATATCTATAGTTAATTCTCCCATTATGACTGCAACAGTTGAAGTCTTGCCCTGGAAAAGCGGCCATAAAGCGCCGGTATCACAAATAATGTTAAAAGGGTAGAGGAGATCAGACCACCCACCACCTGCTTTTTGGTCATACCGTAAGCACCGACCCTGGCATAAGCCTGTTGGTAGGCTATTTGAGCGGTGATCAGACGTTTCTCAGAGGTCACATTACGACCCAGATTTTCTACACGATGAAGTTCGATATTGGTTTCCATTGGTGCCCCCTGAGCTTCGGCCATCTCTACGCTGGAGAGCATTACCAGAGGCTGCCCCTTTTTAACATGATCGCCAAGGCGAACATGGCGCCTTATCACCTGCGCCAGTGTCCGCGGAGTCACCTTGGTGGTGTGATAGGCGTTGGGCATGGCTTCACCCGGATCATCTCTCTCATCCTCGTGGCCATGGTCTTTATTCGCCTCGCCATCATGATCGTACGTCTCTTGTTCCATCCAGATGTCTTATGACCGACCACACGGTAACGATGAGATATAGCGTAACCGTCGCCAATGCCCAGTTGCGGTGATCAGTCATTGCCAGGTGTGAAGGCTCATCATGTGCCACCGTGTTATAGGCATACCAGCCCGTCAGTATCGTGATCACAGTAATGGCCATACTTGGATGCCAGTTCGGTATAGTCTCAGGCACCGTTATCCTCCCCTTTTCTTTTCATCCATTCGATACCAGGCCTCATACACCTGCTGTGGCCACTTGGCCTGGAACCAGGCAATGATGTCCTCAATCTCCTGATCACTGAGCTTGTCACCCCATGCGGGCATTTTGCCCTGTCCACCGGGGCTGCCATTTTTAATCACGTAATGCAGCATCTTTTGTGGGTGATGCCAGGCGTGTCCCGTACCGTTAAGCGGTGGCGCAGGGAACAGACCATCGGCATCACGCTGATGCCAGTTGGGATCCCCTTCTCCAGCAGCGCCATGACACTCGGCACAATTGGTCTGAAACAAACTTCCACCACGGCTAACCCGGGTAAAGTCGGTTGTGCGCTCAACAGCAACCTCTTGTGACGCCATCTGCATCGGTGATGCAGCCTTTGCTGTACCACTTTCATTTTGTCCGCAGGCGGAAAGGAGCAGGCCGGAGGTAATTATCAGTACACTCTTAATCATCATTACTCCGTTAAACTTTATGTTGTTTGCGCCAGCACATCCCTGTGACGGGGCAAGCTGTGATTTTTAAAAACGTTAGCGACGACCACCGTATCTGGGACCATGCATCATCCCTGGCCCCCAGAAAGAGGGACTATTGTCGTTATCGCTGCCAGGAGCGCGCCCATAACCCGGGCCGTACATCATGCCGGGCCCCATGCCGTAGCCGGGGCCATATCCCGGGCCACCATGCATCATGCCGGGCCCCATGCCGTAGCCGGAGCCATACCTCGGGCCACCATGCATCATGCCGGGTCCCATGCCGTAGCCAGGGCCATATCCCGGACTACCATGCATCATGCCGGGTCCCATTCCGTAGCCAGGATCATATCCCGGACTACCATGCATCATGCCGGGCCCCATTCCATAGCCTGAGTTACAACCCGGATCATGCATCATGCCCGGGCCCATTCCATAACCAGAGCCACAGCCTGGAGGCGCCTGGTTCTCATTGCCTTTCTGCTCATCGGCTATTAACAGGGGGCTGGCTGTGGCCAGCGAGAGCGCGACGAGTATGGGTTTAAGTTGCCTTTTCATAACAGCTACTCCTCTTTGGAAAATAACGCCACTGTGGTGATAACCACCATAATTACCGGCGCTATAATGGAGAACTCTTCATGAATTACTCCTAAGTCATTATGGTGATCGTGCAGACGCACGAAACCCGTCAAAGGGCTGATGGCCCTACTGGAAATGACTTAGGTGTTGCGGGGAGGGCGTAGCTCTTGTGGTGAGTACGCAGAGATAAACGACTCGTGGTATTCAAGAGCCGGCGTTATCGTGACTAATTCAGATAATATCGTTGTTGCTGCCAGGAAGGCTGCAGGTGCACAGTGAGTACACCCAGAACAGGCATGCCCACAATTTTCTTCCAGTTCACAGGGTATGCCTGCACTGGCGCTATGATCGTGGCTGCCACTTTCAGGCATCATGCCCATCATGTCGCACCGTTCTAGTTCGCCGGCAACAACAGCACTACCCGCCTGTGACACAAGCGGCGTTACCGCCATCATGCATGCGAGCAGTAGAGCCACCAGATTTCTGAATCGATTAGACATATCTGAACTATAGGTCGGTATGTAGCAAAAGCAATTAACCACAAATACAAAGGGTTTAGTGCACACTCTATAAGAGACCGTCAGTAAATACTAAAGTTCCTGTGCCTCAAAATGCGAGTCGCCATGTGGCCAGGGGGTATGGAATGTAATTTGCTGCACTTTATCTTAGAAAAGAGAGATGGAGAGTTTAGTTAGATTTTTTAACAAATTTCGTCAGAATGACAATCTGCTGACCGTTAACCCGGCCTTCAATATGCTCGGCATTGTCGGGTACCAGGGAAATGCCACGAACAGCAGTGCCACGCTTGGCGGTGAAGTTAGCACCTTTTACGTTTAAATCCTTGATCAGTGTAACGGTGTCGCCGGCCTCAAGTAGCGCACCATTACTATCGAGGTGTTTAACACTACTCTCATCACTACTCCCATCGCCATCGGCCTGTGCCCATGCCAGGGTCTCTTCATCCAGATAGAGCATGTCGAGTAGATCCTGTGGCCAGCTCTCGGCGCTCAGGCGGGTGAGCATACGCCATGCCATGATCTGTACCGCTGGTACCTGGCTCCACATGCTGTCATTAAGACAGCGCCAGTGGTTAGCATCTATCTGCTCCGGGTTTTCTATCTGCGTACGACAGGTTTTACAGAGCAGCACACTTTGGTCGGCACTGCCATCATAGGCAGGTGGAATCTCGTAGACTCCCAGTTCGTCTGTTGCGCCGCACAACTCGCACTTTGATTCGCTACGCTGGTGTAATGTTTTTTCCGTACTCATAATGATGTTTCTCTAGTTCGGGTGTGCGGATTATGCCGCAATCAGCTGTGGCCGGCACGTGAAAGAAGAACAGCGAAGTCAGGCAGAACGATGGTTCAGTCTGGGATTTATAGGGGATTGAGCTTCTGCAGGGTGCATTGCATCGAGCAGGATGGGTATCTCCGATCAGTTGTTCCAGTAGCCCTTGTTACCGGCAATCCCCTGAGCGCCGGCCTCTTTTGCAGCAGGCTCATCATCGGCACTAACACCACCCAGTGCATAGATAGGTATAGCCAGTTGGTCGGCGGCCTCTTGCAACCCCTGCCAGCCTAACGGTTCAATATCCGGGTGAGCGCTGGTGTAGTTGATAGGGGAGAGCACGGCAAAGCTGGCACCCATGGCCTCACCCCTTTTCAATGCATCGAGGGAGTGCCCCGATACGGCGATCAGGTAGTAGCCGGCTAGAGGCCTTTGTGTAAATTTTGCGGCAGCCTTGCTGTCGAGGTGCAGACCGTCTGCCCCCAGCTCATCAACCAGTGAAGGATCGCCGCTAAGCAGTACCTGACAGTCGTAGCGGTGAGCCAATGGGATCACCCTGGTTGCCAGTGCCCTATACTCCGCCTGATCCAGTCCCTTGGCCTTAAGCTGCATTAGTCGGGTTCCGGCCTGCAGGCTCTTCTCCAGCGAGGCGAGGAACTGTGCTTCATTATCAAAGCCTGGTGTGATGAGGTAGTGGGTAGGTAGTGGCATGGCGATGGCGTCGTTTATGGGTTGAGGTGAAAATAATATTCACTCACTGCAGATGATGCAATGAGTAAAATGGAGCTTGCGATATTATCAATGATAAATTATGGCCCTGGCTGGTCTGTATCCAGGCGAGGGCTCAAAGCAAGAGTAAAACCTTATTTAAAATTTAGTTCCACATCGGGTGCAGAAATCTGCCGTGGCATAGGTGTCAGCCTGGCAGTTACTACAGGTTTTTAACTGCGGTTTACCACAAAATGGGCAATTATCTGCATTGTCAGGGAGTTTAAGCCCGCAGGAATAACAAGCCCCTTTCATCAGTCTTTTTTGATAAATTCTGTGCTGGTTGAATAATTTTCTTTGAATTAGATAGATTAAAAATAGCGATGCGCCTACAGAGGCGAAAATAACAAAATAATGCCAGATGGCAATCAGGTGTAATGATTCAAGAACCTTAAACAGGTTCTTTAAGAAGTGCCGGGGAATAAGATCCAGTACCAGCTCTATAATTCTAAGCAGGATGGGAATTGAAGCAACTACCAGCAGATGTGAGGATATCAGGGTTTGAATGGTATGGTGTTTCTTTGCGCTGCGAGAGCTCCAGAAATAAAATACGAAAAAGACCGGTAGCATAAATACCATCTGCCATGCCAGCTTCCTTAACACATACCAAAATTCAAACTTTTTATAATCAGTAACAATCTGTTTTCTGATCTGATTGTCTTGCGAGGTGGAAGCCCATAGTATTTGCACCATTTGATGGGCGTTGATTTCGGCCTCAATAGACAGAATTCTTTGGCTTACCTTATCAATCTTTGTTGACAACTCCCTGGAAGAGGATGATATGGATGTCAAATTATCATTGTCAGCTCTTTTGTCTGCTATGTTCTCGAGTAGTGATGTGTCGTAGACGTCCTTGTCTTTGCTAAAGGAACTATTTAACTTGTTTTTTTGTTTGCTGAGTTTCTGGCGTTCGATAAAAAGGGGGTTTAGCTGATGGTGATTAGAGATCTTCTTGATCGATTGATAAAATCCCTTGCATGTGGGGTGCATGATTTCTGTGTCAGCTCGCTCGAGCAAGCCTTCATAACGATATGAAATATTGTTGTAACCAGAGAGAGCCATAGTTTGCAGCTCTGAAAATCTGTTGCTCTCGGTCCAGTCGTCATGAATGAAAACCTGCTTGCACGCAAATGGCACATATTCATCAGGTGATGTCAGTTGCCTGGTGTGATCGTAAAGCCCCTGAAACAAAATAGTTAAGATAAAGATATCTAAAGCGATAATTACAGCGAGAGAGAGTTTGCTTAATGGTTCACGGTCATCAAACTTAAACAAACGATCACGAAATGATGAAATGCTACTGGCAATTTTACCCATTATGTTTTCCTACTTATTGTTCGTGTTAGTGATGCAGGACAGTTGATCTATGGACTAATTGTTGAGTGAGATAGGAATTCAAAATTCAGCCCCTGCTCCCATTGTGCCTTACTGTTGTTCTTTATTTATATCACTAATGGGCATTATGCCGCTATATCTGACCAAACGGCATACTCATTTCCATTGGGCTCGCTGAAATGAAAACGCCGGCCACCTGGAAATGAGAATATAGGTTTTAGAATGGAGCCGCCGGCACTCTCTATTTTTGACTGGGTGTGCTCAAGGTTGTTGCTATAGAACACGATAAGCGCGCCGCCGTTTGCCTCTGATGAGGCGATGCGATCGGATTGATAAAAACCACCATTAATTCCCTGGTCAGAAAACGCACTATATTCAGGGCCATAGTCCGTGAATGACCAGCCAAAGACGGCAGAAAAAAATGTCCTGGTGGCGTCGAGATCTGTTGACGGGAATTCAACGTAATTAATCTTCTCGTGTTCAGGCATGACTGTAGTTCTCTGGTGAACTTATATCCCCAGGCCCGGTATCGTCCAGCCGACCATATGTCCGCCTGCCTCGGGATGGTGGTGCGTGACTTCACGTTCGACCCTGGCGAGCTGTTCTGGGGGTAGATCGATCATCAATACCACCTCGCCATGTTGAAGTGGTTCCTGCACCTCGCTGAGGTGGGCGTGAGGAACCTCGCTGGCAAAGTAGTTGCCGCTAAGAAAGGTGAAAAGCATGATCGCGGCGGTGAAAATTGCCCAGCCGGTGGCACCGCTAAACAGTGCCACCACAAAGCCGATCAGGGCGACGCCAAACAGGGCAAGGTTGCCGTTCCAGTAGAGCCGTTCCCAGAACCAGACACGATCATGCTGCTGTTCGGTGTTGCATGGAGGAAGTCCGGAAAGCTCGCCGCTCTCCTTGTTCATTGCGTGCATCTGCTCGCGTTTAATGCCCTCCTGTTCCAGCTCGTCGGTGAGCTGGCGGGTGTGATCGGTGTCGGGGAAGGTGAGATAGAGTCTGCGCCACATGGTTGTCTCCTCCAGCCAGAATCTGACTAAATTACTGCGGAATGTAGCTAGAGTATAGATGAAAAATCGCAATGAAAAAGGTCACTGCAGGCAGGGTTATTGGGGGCTGTTTTTTAGTACGATGAGGGCCTTCTCAGTCACACCAAGATCGTCGGCGACGACCGCACACTTGGCCTGCAGTAAAAAGAAGATGTTGTTGCGGTTGCCGCTGAGACTTTCATAGTTGGCCATCCCCTTGGCAATGATCAGTTCTGCCGTATCAAAGCGGCGACGAAAGTCATCACTGCATTGCTCGAGCAGGGTACCGAGGGTGGCGGCACCTTGGTCGATGATCTTACAAACCTGATCGAGTCCAGCGGCGATAGCATCCTCACGGGTGGCATCGTTCACTGCCGGGCCACCCTTCACCACGTAGGTGACGGGTATAGTGAGCTGTTCGATCAGCAGGCGATCCATTACCGTCTCACCCGCATTATCGGCAAGAAACAGCACACTGGAGGCTTTGCCTAGTGCCTGTTTCAGTTGCAGCATGTGGTCGATGGCCGGGGCGGTAGTCAGTACCCGTTCGATGCTGGCCTCGAGATCGTACTGCTCGCTCACACCAAGGTCGATGATGTTACCGGCGATGGCGAGGCGCACGGCAGTCTCTAATGGGTCATCGGATTCAGCCACCATCGCCTTGAGTTTGGGATAGAGCGACAGGGCGTGTTCGGTGGCCTCGGCCTTGGCCTCGCGGTAGGGATCGGGGTTGCCGCTACGCTCGCGGATCAGTGCGTGAATTTCTGAGGCGGTGACCGGCGGGATTTCATCGGCCGGGGTCTGATCTAGCCGCTGTGTGACGGCGATGAGCAGGTTTTCGGTAGCGACGCTATCGAGGCCGATGCGTTGTGCGCTCTGCCTGGCCTGGCGCTGAAAGCAGCGTTTGCATTCGGGTTTGGCAAACATGAACTGGAATGAGTTAGAGCGGTTCTTTTACGCTGCTATTGCCAATTATCGGCATACGCGCATTGAGGCGGGTGATGTCCTTGTCGAGGCGCTGGTCGTAAAACACGGAGTAGGCCATCACACGACGTACATACAGGCGGGTTTCGTGGAACGGCATATTCTCCACCCAGATATCGGCGTCGATGGTGCCACTTTCCGGGAACCACTTGGTGACGCGGTGTGGTCCGGCGTTATAGGCGGCGGTGGCGAGTACCGGATTGTCGTTAAAGCGATCCAGCACCTGGCGCAGATAGTAGGTGCCGAGGCGGATGTTGGTGTCCGGCTCTAGCAACTGCTCGGTGTCGTTAATCGGATACTTGAGCTTCTTCGCTACTGCCCTGCCGGTGCTGGGCATCAGCTGCATCAGTCCCAGTGCTCCGGCGGGGGAGCGGGCGTTCGGTGACATTGCGCTCTCCTGTCGTGCCACCGCATAGACCCAGGCGGGATCGAGCTTTCGGCTCTGCGCCTCACGGGTCACAGTTTCGTTATGGGCGAGGGGGAAGCGAATGTCGAGGTCACTAAAGTAGCGTGCCTTGGCCAGGGTGAGCAGGGCGGTGTCGTACCATTTCCACTCATCGGCCAGTTTGCCGGCAACCAGGCGCTGCTTGTTATCCATTTTCGCTATGGCGCGTTCCCATTCACGGCGTGCATCCTTGGTGAGCAGTAGCATGTAGAGCTCATGGGCGCGCACCATTTGAGGTGTCTCTTTTAATGCCTGTAGTGCGGTGGGATCGACCTCAACCGGTTTGTGGTTCAGGTTGTACTCGGCCTTGATTTGATCAGCAGCCAGAAAGCCGTAATAGCTACGGTCGCCGCTGGCGGTGAAGTAGAGATGCTTGGCTTGTTTCTTATCGTCCAATTGTTCACTAATACGAGCACGCCAATATTTCCAGCGGACAGA
Organism: Pseudomonadota bacterium; assembly: GCA_039714395.1. Taxonomy (GTDB): domain Bacteria; phylum Pseudomonadota; class Gammaproteobacteria; order Thiohalomonadales; family Thiohalomonadaceae; genus JAPHSX01. Next base: position 31,686 of record JBDLJH010000025.1, read on the forward strand.
CTGGCGCTCTGCGACAGGCATGGCATTAATCCAGGCCTGGGCAGCCTTCCAGTTTTTGTGGCGCAGGGCGAGGCGTGTCGCCCAGATACGATCATTTTGATTGATCACCTTGGCAGGCAGCTGGGCGAACCAGATAAGGGCGCGGGTATCGCCATCGTAGGCGAAGTTGCGGGCGATGGCCCTGCCGATGGTATGAGACTGCTTGCTGCTGAACTTGTAGCGCGACTGTGTCTTGTGCCACAGCCTGGCCGCCTGCTCCGGTTTCTTGCGAGCTAGACGCTTTAGGCCATGGATGATGATGCGACGGTTTTCGGCGCTGTCGGCCGCGAGTTGATCGCTACGTTCTACCAGGGAGGGGTCGTTATAAACGCGACGCCACAGGGTGACCCGCTCACGATCTTTTTCATTCAGCCCCTTGGCTAGGTGGCGGGCCAGGCTGCTGTTGCCCTTATTCATCGCCAGTTCGATGCGCTCCCAGCGCAGGTCGCGAGTGATACTACCAGCGGCGTCCCACCCCCTGAATAACTCATCGCAGGTGTCAGGTTGAGATTTACCGACCAGCCACAGCTTCTTTGCCCCAGCCCAGGCCTGCTTCTTTTTGCCGGTGTGCATCTGTGCGGTATGCAGGCGGCACTGCATCTTGGTGCCACCGCCACGGTAGAAGTGCAAAAGCTCCTTCCAGCGTTTCTCTCTGGCCAGATGGCGTACCCAGGCACTGCGCAGCATTGAGGCCACGGGCAGGTGTTTGTAGGTGGTGAGAAAGGCCTCAACGGTGGCGGTGGGCTGTTCACTCAGTCTGGCGCGTAGCTGCCAGTAGATGAGGTAGGGGTAGAGGGGGTAGTCCTGTAGCTTTTGAATGTTGCGGCCGAACACCTCGTAGTCGTTCCTCTCAAGGGCCTTCTTCGCCTCCAGGAAAAGTACCCGCTGCTGATGACCGTCATCCTCCAGTTTTGCATGCAGTGGAGAGATTGAAAACAGCAGGATGATCAACATCGCCAGCGCGGTAGCGGGGCGAGAAAGGTGATAGGGCGTGGCGGCGCGGTGTCTTTTCACGTCTTCAGTAATTCCCTGGTCAGGAGAGTAATTCATTAAGTATAGAACGTAAGTTACTGAATTATTAAGTGAATAAAAAGTAATTTCTGACAGAGCGCACAAAAAAAATAGTGGTTAACGTTATTTGGAGGAAAAAATATAAAATTTTGATAAAGTGTAATAGTTACACTAACAGGTAAAAGTCATGTATTGCTACGACTACCCACACCCCGCAGTCACCGTTGATATCGTGGTCTTCACCATCCGCGATGAGCAGCTGAAGTTATTACTGATCCGCAGAGCCGGTGAACCTTATCGCGGCAAGTGGGCGCTGCCTGGTGGCTTTGTGGGGATGGATGAAGACCTGGAGCAGGCCGCAAGGCGCGAACTTGAGGAGGAGACCGGGGTTAGCGGGGTCTATCTGGAGCAGCTCTATAGCTTCGGCAAGCCGGGGCGTGACCCACGTGAGCGAGTGATCACTATCGCTTACTACGCCTTAATACCGTCGGAGAAGATACAGCTACGTGCCGCCACCGATGCCGAGGCGGTGGGCTGGTTTGGCATGGATGAGCTGCCGCCGCTGGCCTTCGACCATGATGAGATCTTTGCCATGGCCCGTCAGCGACTGGAGGCCAAGCTCGACTATTCGACTATTGCGTTTCAGTTTCTCGGTGAGGAGTTCACCCTCTCTGAACTGCAGTCGGTATACGAAATTATTCAGCGTGAGCCGCTCGACAAACGCAATTTCCGCAAGTGGGTGCTGGCACTGGAACAGATTGAAGAGACCGGGGATGAGCGCCGCGAGGGTGCCCATCGACCGGCAAAACTCTACCGGGTGATTCAGCCCGGTACCGTGGCCATCATCAAGTGAGATGGGAGGTGTATTATGATTGGAATTAGATACGACAAAGGTGAACCCAACGCTTATGTCATTCGCAACTGCATGGTCAGCTAAAGGTGCACGGCCTTCGTTGCCTGCTGCCACCCTATTAATTACTCTGCAGGAAGCTTGCCCCGGGGCCGAACGTCAATCAACTAATTTGCGGCGTAATTGTCGAGCTGCAACGGCTTCAGTCGGCTGAATAGTGAGAGGCTAGAAGAAAGCCTTATACACCTACAGCATTGATGGTGGTATGGTTGGTAGATTGCTGAGTTATTGTTGTTATTTCAATAACTTATATGCGTATAAAATACCTGAGGAGTGAGCCATGCAGTCCGGACCACGCGAGATCGTCACCCCCTTCCGCCCCATTCCGCTCGATGTGCCGGAGGGGATGAAGCCCAACGAGTTCTTCAACTCTACCGAGAACCTCAACGACCTGCAGCACAACAACGGCCTGTTGAGCAATCCGGAGAACCTGCTGCTCTATAGAAAGGCGCTGGGCCACTCCAATGAGTTCGACACCTCCATCATCTACAACACCTCACAGACGGTGCTTAATCCGCTGGGTCGCCCGGTGCGCCGTACTCAGGTGCCGGATAATGTGAAGCATGTGTGGAACCGCATGAACCAGATCATTATCGAGTACATGCTGGAGAAGTTCCCCAACCCGGAAGAGACGCTGGTGCTGGCCGGCGAGGCGAGCCTCGATGCCACCTGGCCACTGACCTCGCCGGGAGTGCCCAGTATTCGCATGCTGCACAACCACTTTATCGTCTTTAACAAGCAGCAACTGCGTGATGCCCCGTTGGCCGATAGCAATAACCCCAACCTCACCGATGGTGGTCAGCACTCGCTATTTCAGGCCCACATGCGCGATGTTTACCGCGCCTTCTTTGATCGCCTTGATCTACAGATCCTCCAGCCGTGCAATGATGGAAGATGTCGTATTGAACTCACAGGTTATCCGCAGGGGCTGCCCGCCTGGGAGATCACTGGTGGTGTCGAGGCCCTCAAGGAGGTTCGTTTCTGGAAGGAGTACGACATTATCCTGCAGGGCTTTATCGACTTCTACCGCACCTTTTTCACCCAGGTATCTACCCGCAATGCACCGATGCCCAGTCAGGCCTACTTCCCGGATCTAATCGAGGAGAAGCTGCTGTTCAATAATGATTTCCTCAAGGCGGCAAAGATGATTCGTGACCGCTGTATTGTTGATCCCGCCTACGCCAATAGCCTGCGCTGGCAGCCTGCCTTTAAACAGCTGATCTACCGCAATGATGACGGTAAGCTCATCGTTACCATCAGCCAGAACTCTATTGGCAATGCGATTACCGAACTACTCGGTGTGGTGGTCAAACGTACCCCCGATGCTGAAGCCTACGAGAAGAGCGAACCTGCGCTAATCGAAAAGCTGCTGGAGGTACGCCAGCGTTTGATCGATGCGGATTTGGGTGAGGGGATCGCCACCAAACACTGGTCTGCCGAGTAGCGAGTAGGCAGGGCAATTATGTCCTACTTATACTGAGATCCACGATATCTCTAGATACTGAAGAGGAAGCCTCCCTTGTTTTCTGCACTATTCAACAAGCAACCGCTGCTCGATGATGAGTCGATACAGTGGCTGTTCGATACCTACGCCTGGGCACTACGCAACTTCGATGCTGTAGTGTTCCGTGACAAAAGTATATTGGTGTTACCTAATGACCGCTTTTTTCCCGGTCGCGTTGAGAGCGTGGAGGGGATGGCTGGTCTGATTTGCGACAAGGTGAAGGAGTACGCTGGTCTTGCCCACTGGCCGACCCGCCTGCTCGATGGACGCCAGTGTCAGCTCGAGGAAACTCCCAAGCTGTTGCTGGAAGGTCCGTTGCGCGGCGGCAAGGGTATTGACCCAGCTGAGGTGGAAGAGGCGCGTCGTCTGCCCATCCTCTACGATCCCGCATTGATCAACAACCCAGAGGCGATGATCGCCAGCTTTGCCCACTCCTTTGCCCACTATCTTGGCACCATGGCGAAGGAAGCCCCACCGGGTGGCGAGGAGAACTGGGCACATATCACCGAGGTGCTGGCCTCGTTTCTCGGTTTCGGGCTGGTCATGGCCAATAGCGCATTAAATGTGCGTATCCCGCGTTGTGGCAGCTGTGGCCCGGCCCCGGTAGATCGCCAGAGTTTTCTCTCAGAGCATGATATGACCTATGCGCTGGCCATCTTCTGTGCACTCAAGGAGATTCCAAACAGTGAGGTATTACCGCACCTCAAGAGTAGCCTGCGTGGCTTCTATAAGCGGGCCATGAGAGAGATAAAACAAAGTGATAGACTGCAGAAGTTGAAAGTCGAACTTTAGTATTTAGTCCCTGGCCGCTGAAGTGTAACTAATGCATAAACTGGGTACTGTGTCTAAATTTTGAAGTAGAAGTAATGCTACAAAAGGATGTTATTTCAACACATTTATGATGAGACAATGAAAAAGAGTAGGTTAAAGGATAAATAATAAAAATTGCAAGGGGGTTACATATGGAAGCAACCAGTGAAAATTCTAATCATTATAGAATCAAGATAATTCTAACTGCTTTTTTGCTGCTATTTGGACTGACTTCTTGTGGAGGTTTCAAGGCTTTTCAGAAACCATTTGAGGAGGAGGGTTCATTAGTATTTGGTTATATTGATACAAAAGATGCACCATCTGATTTCAGGTGGATCACTATGAAACAAATTAACCCGGATACACCTACTGGAAAATATGGTTTTTTCGTAGAGAAAGACTTGTTTTACAGAACGTATGTGCCAAATGGCTTATTCAAATTCCATGAGTTTGGCGGATACTCATACAGAATGGGTGGAATAGATTTAACTTACGCATTTCCATTACAGGGTAAACAGGAAATAGATCCGGTAATAAAAAAGCAAGGAATTCACTATGTTGGCTCATATAAATACGTAAAAGAAAAGGCACCACTTTTGGAGCTTCGATATAGTTTGAAGAGAATAAATAAACCATCTGAGATCGAGTTGCTTCGTAGGATTTTGCAAAAGAAAACACATCCCAGTTGGAAAAACAGGATTGAACAGAGGATAAAGGAGATAAATCAATGAAAAATAACAAGTTATTTCTTACAGGCATATTTATAGCCTGTTTCACTATGGTTGCCGGTTGCCAAACCACACCGGAACAAAGGGCGGCTAAACAGGCTGCGAAGGAAAAGGCACGAGCAGCAAAACTTGAAAAGAAACGCCAGGCAACAATTAAAAAGCTGAACATCCTAAAGGATGGTGAATTTTATGTTGTAGGGCGAATTGAGGTGACCCCTAAGATTAAGGAAGAAGAGCAAAACTTGAAAACACTCGGAAGTAAACGACTCAAGGGAAAAATCCATGCTTTCTTTTCAAATCAGTTTGTTGATATTCGGGAACAGAGCTTCGGTATAATCAAGCATGTATCTGAAGTGCCGCTATACGAAGACTTTATCATCAAGAGGCGTAAGAGTGATAAGCTGTTTTACTCAGGCGGGAGTATCTGGTTAGAGAGTGCGGCTTCATATAGTGGGCATATGAATAAACAAACCACGGTCCACATGGGAAAACTCCATTTGCCAGGTGACCTTGTATACAAACTTAAACCCGGTGATAAGGCTGTATATGTTGGTACGATACGATATTATCGTGATGAATATAACGCCATCAAAAAAGTTAAATATATAAACCAATACTCCAATGCAAATAAGGTATTCAAAAAAACAATTAAAGATCAAACAATCAAGTTGCGCAGAGTTAAGCCAAAAACACAAAAGGGAGTTTGGTAAAATCTGAATAGATAGCGTATGTGCGGGGTGATGTCAGGTATGTTTCTGGAACAACGCCTAATCATGACAGGCCACAATTCTTTAACCATTATGATGATTTATGGTTGATCTGTAGAGCCCTGTTTTCGTATAGCATTAATACGTTTACGCATGCTTAGTATTGAATGGGGATTATTTAAACTTGTAAATTAAACTGCATGTACTCTTATTAAAACTCATATGGGGTATTAAATAATTACAATATTTGGTAATAATGTTGAAAGTGTGTGATGCGTCTATATATTAAACTCGAATCAATGCTAAACCGGGCGGTGTAGATAAATATTACTTTGGTAAGTGAATAAAAGGAGTGAAGAGTGAATAAATTAAAATTTGTAATGGCTGGCCTGATTTCTGTGAGCATGCTGTATGGCTGTGGCGGGGGTTCGAAATCTGTAAAGGTAAGCGCGGCAGCGATGGCCTCACCTGTCGTGGTTACTAGTTCCGTTGCCTATGGTAAGCGTTCTGGTGCATCAGATAAGGTGAAGAAAGAGTGCATCATTGATAAGCAGCTCCCCGACTTTATTGAACAATATGCCAGCAAAAATGATATTGCCGTGGTGCAGAAAGACGGGAAAATCAGCAGCAAGGGAAAAGGTAAGGTACTGGTTGTGGAGTTTGATGGCATTGTAGCAGGTAGCGGAGGCGCTTTTACTGGACCCAAAGCGGTAACGGTAAAGGGTGCGCTATATAAGAACGGCAAAAAAATTGGCAGTTTTGAGGGGCGTCGTACATCTGGTGGTGGTGCTGTATTTGGTTATAAAGGCACCTGCTCAATTCTTGGCCGTTGTGTAAAGGCTCTGGGCAAGGACATCGCGGATTGGCTAGCTAGGCCAACCATGAATGCCCGCCTCGGAGAGATGTAATCACGTAGTAACATGATGTGATTGCTAATGCATAGAAAAGCCCACCTCCTGGAGGTGGGCTTTTTTTGTTTCCGGCTATAAATTCATTCTTTTTAATGGTGTGATAATGGATTCTAGGCCGTTGATACGAATCTCCAGTGCAAGCTGCATCAACCGTCCCAGATCTCCTGCTGGAAACCCTTTTTTGGCGAACCACAACAGATACTCCTCAGGCAGATCGATGAGGACCTTTCCTTTGTATTTGCCGAAGGGCATGGGCTGGTTAGCCAGTTGCGTATTCCGGCGAACGTGAACACCCATTCCGGTTCATGGTGAACACCTGAACCGACTAACGTATGGATGTGGATATTAGCAGGTTGAGTGTTCAC
>JBDLJH010000026.1:0-38525 GCA_039714395.1 Pseudomonadota bacterium
CCCGGTGAGGTGGTGGGGCTGATCGGCCCCAGCGGCTCGGGCAAGAGTACCCTGCTGAAGTGTCTCGGTGCGGTGATCGAACCGACGGCGGGAAAGATGACCCTCGGTGGAAATACCATCTTTGATGATGGCTGGAAAATACCCAACCTGAGTGAGCTGCGGCGGGACAATATCGGTTTTGTATTTCAGGCCCCCTACCTGATCCCCTTCCTTGATGTTACAGACAACGTGGCACTGTTACAGATGCTTGCAGGGGTACCCAATGGTCAGGCGCGAGAACGCGCGCATCAACTACTAAAGGCCCTTGATGTCGATCACCGCGCCATGGCTCGGGTATCCGAACTTTCCGGCGGGGAACAGCAGCGGGTCTCCATCGCCCGCGCACTGGCCAACCATCCACCGGTGATCCTGGCCGATGAGCCCACCGCACCGCTAGACAGTGACAGGGCCTTAACGGTGATCCGTATTCTTAATGAAATGGCTCAACAATATAAAACCGCGATCATCGTCGTCACCCACGATGAGAAGATCATCCCCACCTTTAAGCGCATCTACCATATTCGTGATGGGCGTACCTACGAAGAAGCAGGGGAGGGACGCGATGTTTGGACCTAAACGACAGTTGCTGTACTCATTATTGCTAATGGTTCTGTTGTCCAGCGTGGCTCATGCTGAAACCGAAACATCCGGATCCTTTATAAGCCTGCAAATGGAGAATGACTTTTTTGCTGACAGCGGAGACCGTTACTACACTCACGGTACTCAGCTATCGCTCCTGAACAAGGAGGCACCACCCGCATTTCTGGCAAAGGTCGCTGACTGGACACCCTTCTACCAGCAGGGTAACAGTTTGAATCTGGTGCAATATACGCTGGGGCAGAAGATCTTCACCCCTAATAATACTGAAGCTACCACTGTAGTGGATGGAGACCGCCCCTATGCGGGTTACCTTTATTTCAGTGCTACCGTGTTATCGCAAATAGGTAGTAGCCTAATCTTCGATCACAGCCATATCGATTACGGCAATATGTTTGAGGTCACTCTAGGTGTAGTCGGCCCCAGTGCAATGAGCGAGGAGACTCAGACGGGTTTTCACGATTTGGTTGGTATCGACAGCCCCAGTGGCTGGGACAATCAGCTAGAAGATGAGTTGGCCATCGGTTTGATGTACTCCCGGTTCTGGCGATTGGTACAGCCGGTGACCGATGGAGTGGAGTTTGGTGTCAACCCCCATATCAGCATGTCACTGGGGAATGTTTATACCTATGGGGCCGGCGGAGTTATGTTTCGCCTCGGTAATAATTTGAGGCGTGATTTGAGTCCACCCAATATCCGCCCCGGTTTCCCCGGACCCGCCTATTTTCAAACTAGTAATGAGGCGAGCTGGTACGTCTATCTTGGTTTTGAAACCCGCCTGGTGCTCAGGGATATCTTCCTTGATGGCAATACATTCACCGACAGCCATAGCGTAGAGAAAGAGTTGCTAGTTGGTGATATGCAGTTTGGTATTGTTTATATGTTAGGTGATGTACGAATAACCTTTAGTAACATGATACGCACCGACGAGTTCAAAACACAGCAGGTATCAACCCAATACGGTGCTCTAAATCTAACATATCAATATTAAGTAATCTGTTCTAACTCTTGGGCTAGATCTAGTCCAGTCACGAATAGTATCACCAGGAAAGAAAAGCAGGCTCCTTTGTTTATGTAATCATCTGCCTAAAGCCGGTAGTGGACGTGCTGACTTACGACTATAAGCAGACAGTTAACATGGATCTTTGTATGCCAAAAAATTGTCTGCTCCTGTGACTTTCATTAAATCAAATTTTAGCTATCAGTCTTTGACCTTCAGCAGGTGCATCTCATCAAGGAAGACGAAAAAAGCGGGAACGAAGAAAAGTGAAGCAATGGTCGCCGTCAACAACCCAAAGGCCAGGCTGGCGACGAGGGGAATGAGGATCTGTGCCTGGGTACTGGTTTCCGTCAATAAGGGTAGTAAGCCTGCCAGCGTTGTTAGTGAGGTAATCATAATTGGTCGGAAACGGTCTTTGGCAGCTAACCATCCTGCGATCTTCACATCTTCACCCTCACGCAATCGTTCCTTTACAAAACTCACAAGAAGAATATTGTCATTGACCACGACACCGGCCAGTGTCGCAAAGCCAACTAAACTTGGCATAGTGAGATCGAGCCCCATCATAAGGTGCCCCCACACAACGCCAATGAATCCCATGGGTATGGCCAGCATGACCGCCACAGGCTGGATGTAGTTACGAAACTGTAACACCAGGATCAGGTAAATACCGACCAGCCCGATCAGCAGGTTGGTCTGTAGTGAGTTGCCTGTTTCCGCTGTCTCCTTATCCTGACCCTGGGAGACAAAACGCACATCGGGATAGCGTTCCTTCAATGTAGGGAGAAAGCGTTTGAATAGTAGCCCCATGACTTCCCGTGCATTCGCCTTAGCGGTATCAAGGCTAGCCTGAATGGTTACGGTTCTTTGCCCATTTATCCGATGAATGCGGGCATAGCCCCGTTGCTGTTCGATGTCGGCAACCGCGCTTAGTGGTATCAGTGTCCCGTCTGGTGCATGTAGTTTGAGGGCAAGCAGATCCTCCAGGCTGTCGAGATCGGCTCCGGCCAGACGGATCGTCACAGCATAGGTTTCATAGCCTCGCAGAACCTCCAGACTGGTATTGCCATAAATGGCTGTTCTTAGTTCATCCGCCACGGCCCGTGCCGTAATACCGAACACCCCTGCACTCTCCTTCAGGTGAACCCTGAATTCGGGCTTTCCTGAACGCAGGTCATCGGACACATCCGATATCCCGTTTATCGTTTCCAGAAATGTTTGAATCTCCTCTGAAGCCGCCTTGAGGCTTAGCAGATTGCGTCCCTGAATACGTAAATCGACGGCCTTGCCGGCAATTCCCCGCTCTTTGTCCGTGAACTTCAGAGCAATAGCATCCGGGAGATCGCCGACCAGCATACGCCATCGGTTTAGCATCTCATCGACGGTGCCATAACGTGTGCCGGCGGGGAGCAGATCTGCACTGACCGTGGCAACATGCGGGCCGCTTTCGTGGGCATCGACATTGGAGTTAAACAGCACCGAAACATTTTTAACCAGTGATTCCCCCTTCGGCTGTTTGGGGGTGAACTCTCCATCCAGTGTATGCAACGCCTCAACTAGCTGGGAAACGAGCTCTTCGGTGCGCGACAAAGGTGTTCCCTGGGGAAGAATGATTCGTGCCTGGATGACATCACTTTCAAGATCGGGGAAGGCCTGGTACTTAAGTAGGCCTGCTGGAAAAGTTGCAACCGAGATGAGTACCAGCAGAATCATCAAGCCCATGGCCAGCTGGGGGTTTTTGGTTACTTTTTCCACTGTCGGCAGAAAGATGGCGTCTCGAATATATTCGAAACCCTGTTCGAACTTCTGCTGAATGCGTGAGCGCTTATCCTTGTTAAAGTGTTTCATGGAGTGGTGGAGGTGGGCCGGCAGGATAAAAAATGCCTCAACCAGACTGACTAGCAGGGTGATTAGTAGCACGGCGGGGATATACTTCAGGACGTCCCCCATCTTCCCTGAAAGAAATGCCAATGGGCCGACGATCATGGCGGTGGTAAAAAATGATGAAAGAACCCCGGGCATTACCTGGCTGACGCCATCGATGGCGGCCTCAAGTGATTTTTTTCCCTTATTCAATTGTGCCGCGATATTTTCTGAAATAACGATGGCATCATCCATTAGCAGACCGATGGCAACGAGGAGTCCGACCAGGGTCATCATGTTCAGGGTATAACCGAGGGCATGCATGCCATAAACAGCACCAAGAATGGAGACCGGCAGGCCCATGGTGACCCAAAAGCTGAAACGCAGTGAAAAGAACAGCCACATCGTTAGAAATACCAGCACTAAACCCTGAATACCGTTACTGGTGAGAATACGCAGTCGATCACGTATATTGCTGGTTACATCCGTGCTAATCGCCAACTCAACTCCCTGTGGTGCCATCGCCTGTTCACGCCTAAGGTTCTCATTGATCGCCTCCATCACATGGAGGCTATCCTGATCGTAGGTCTTTGAAATTTCTAATAAGGCAGCGCGCTGCCCATTGAACAGTACCTTCTCTTCGGGGCGCTCGAAAATCGTCTCAATCCTGGCGATCTCACCCAATCGTACACGGCCACCTTGCTTGCCTGATATAACAACCAGTTCGGCAAGCTCCTCTTCCGTCCTGCGTTGACCGGTGAAACGAACGATAATGTCACCGGATTGCGTCTGTAAAATGCCTGCTGGCATGTCCAGGCTGTGGCGCTCGACTGCCGCACGAATATCGGAAAGCGTGATGTCGTAACGCTGGAGGGAACCGGCAGGCATTTCAATGAGCAGGGTTTGATCTGAGAACCCCTGAATACGTACCTGAGCGATACGTCGATCACGCTTCAGTCGCTCCTTTACGCTTTCGGCGTAGGCCTTGAGCCCCTGTGACGACACCTCACCAGTGATGGCAATACTGGCAACATTGGCAGTGCGCTCAAGTTTGACAATGGAGGCCTTTTCTACCTTGTCCGGGAGGCCGGTAATGGCCTCTACCTGAGACTTGATATCATTAAAAAAGGTCTCCATATCGGTGCCTTCAACCATCTGGGCTGTAGTGATGGCGATATTCTCGCGCGCATCACAGCGGATCTCTCGAAGGCCTGCCACACTGTCCAGCGTATCTTCGATGCGTTGGCAGACCGCATCTTCAACCTCCGCAGGGGTGGCGCCAGGGTAGTTGGCGCGGATCTCGACCTCTGAGGCGGGGATTACTGGAAAGGTGTCACGCTGTAATTTTGGCAGCGCGGTAAGCCCCAGAATGAGGATCGCCGCCATCAGGACATTTGCTGCTGTGGGATGGCTGGTAAAAAAACGGATCATTTCTTAGGCTCCTGCCCGGTGGCCTCTACAATCATCCGTCGTTTACTCTTTTTGTCCTCCTGGGGGGCAAGTAACATACCCTCTGTTGCTGTGATCAGATCAGAGGTGACGATACGTTCACCCGGCTTTAGTCCTTTGGCGATCACGGCATACCCCTGCTGTGAAAAACCAACCATCACCTTGCGCATCTCAAGTCGTGACTCCTCATCCACAACGTAGATAGTACCATCATGCAGTGAACTCAACGGTACGACTATTTGCTTCTCAATCGGCTCGGAATAGAGTTCAACCTCGACAAAGGTATCGCGCATCAGCGGGGGACGCTCACCGGGTCGGGCTGAGGCGTAGGGACGGTCAACGGCCACGATCACTCCGATGCTCTGGGTCAGGGGATCAATGGTACCGGCAACCCGATCAACCCGTGCGGGCCACTCAACCGAATGGGTCGCGGTGCGAAGACGAACCACGGCATTAAGGCGGGTTGCTCCGGTGCGGATATCGCTGTCATTTTCAGCGCCGCCTCCCCGTATCAAGGGTCGCAGAATACCAACTGAAAACTGTGCCTCGACCTCAGCAAGCTCCAGACCGTCAGCGGTAAACATCAGCTGTCCCTTATTGGCATACTGGGCACTGCCGATATTGACCCCGGTTATGCGCACATCGAAAGGTGCCGTCTTCACCGTACGCTGTAGATCAAGCTTTGCAGCATCCCGCTGGGCAACAAGGGCCTGGCGTTCGGCAGTGATAAGAGAGAGTGAGTTTTGTAGGTTCTGAACCTGCGTCTTTCCAGCGAGAACCTGTCTTTCCGTGCTCTCCAGCATGGTTTTTGAAATCGTCCCCTTGGCAGCCAGTTGTTGCTGTCGTTTGTACTCTTTTTGAAGAAGGCCTAGGTTCTTCCTGGCAATAGTAAGACTATCTTTGGAGGTCTTGGTTTTAGCCTCCGATGCCTTTAGTTGTGCTTCAGCCTGAGCCAGCATAAGACGGTAGTTGGCATCATCAATGCGCAAGAGCTCCGTTCCTGCGGGAACAATCTTTCCATCTCGCAGTTCATCTGCAATCCAGACAACTTGCCCCGACACCTCAGCTACAGATTCCCATGTTGTTGCGGGAGATACACGGCCAAATCCCGTGGAGCGGGGCACTACACTCAGGCTTGGAACTACTATGGAACGAACTTTAAGCGTACGCTCTGTTAGCGGACTCTTCTTTGGTGGACTCTTCATCAAAGGAGCTACGACAATGAGTGCCACGCCGAGCAGGATGGCGACAGCCATTACTGCATTGCGTTTCCACCTTGAAGTTAATTTATGCGGTTCACTCATTAATCCGTCCTGTTATTCAATCATGAATCTGATATGTATTATTAGCGAATAATACTACTTTCTATCTAGACAGCTCATCCTGCTACAGGAGCAATATAGAAGCGTAAAGATGTATCGTGACGTGGGTAGGCCTGATATGCCATAGTTGTGAGCTTCTTTTACATTGTAGCGTTAAACAGTTTAAATAAAAGCTGGCAGGATAGGCATAATAAACTCTATTTCGGAACTTTCATTTAGGATACGTAGATTTCGGGGAGGGCGTTCTTCAGCGACTCACAGATGAAACGTCAGCAACCACTTTGTATCACTCCCAAAACATTGCCTAAGAGTGTCAAATGACTGGTTCAAGCTAGCATTAGACTTAACAACTATCAGGAAAATAAAAAACTAGATATTATCTTAGTCAGGATAATCTGAGGCTTTTATAACTTTATCACTCATTTACTCCATCACTCTCAACTATCATCTTAATTTCCTCATATGAGATAGCACCATCCTCTTTACCTTCTTGCAATACTTCCTTTGACACCTTCTTCTCATCCATCTCACTTTCAGTACAAGCTCTTTCGGTGTACATCATGATCCCATCTGTACCCATACACTCATAGATTTCGGCAGATGCCAATGGAGAGAACAAGACGGCACATAGAATAAGGTTACGCATAGTTGGATCCCTTTACTTTTGTCTATTAGTAGTAAGCATACTAATGATCACAATTAGTGCAAGTGTCATTCAAAAAACTGTTTTCGTCTGATTTATCACTATTTCTGATGATTATACTCAAATACAAAGTCTGATTTTAGCGACTGAGATAGGCGAGAGAGGGGAGCTAAGGGCAGTTGCCACCCTATAGATACATTCAAAATAACAGGCCGTAAATGTTTCTGCCCATTTGGACTGTGATACCTACAACCTCGAAAACGGAGACAATAGAAGCAATATATTTTCGCTTGGTGTGAGTTACGTTTTCTAAGATATAACATAATTAGGCTAGGGCCATCACTCCACCCCCAACTTCCCTCCGTCCTTACATTCTCATTTATTAACATACATATCCAACAAGTCGTTGCAGATAAAGTATCCATCCCTGTCTTTACTGAAATCTGAAATCTTAATTCTCAAAATACTGGCAACATACCAAGGTTCATTAGGTCTGCTCCTGGCTGGTACTGTTGAAAACCAGAAAATGGGATGGGGCCAAATTCCTGCCGGAATTTAATGTTTTTAAAAGACCTATTCAAATCCTACGTAAGGGGCAACGTGAGAGTGTCTACCGAGAATATAGATGATTCTCATACCCCCCTCATAACCGAACGAACAAAAATCGCTATGGAGGCTAAGAGTTTTCAATTGCAGTCAGAAACAGAGTTTTTCAATAGTATAGGCTAGAAGCGACCATAGACTTTGTGTGAGATTGTAGAGATCCTGCCAAGGGCAGTTAGCTCCGCTAATACCTGTGACTCACACATCTAGCTCTAATCCCAACAACTGACACCGTTCGCGCAAAATATCTACCTCATCCTTACGAAAAGGCAGTGCAGTGCCAACACCCCACACCGGTCCAGGCCAGGCTTCATCGGTTTTATAGCGAACGATGTGGTGAATATGTAGTTGCGGCACCATATTGCCAAGAGCTCCAATATTAAGCTTATCGCCATTGAAGCCCTCCATCAGAAACTGACCAAGCCGTGAAGATTCACGTAGTAACTGCTGCTGATCATCCTCGCTGAGCTGGTAGATCTCGGTAATATCCTTACGCCGCGGAACAAGGATAAACCATGGGTAGCGGGCATCGTTGAGCAGCAGCAGCCGAGACAGGGGAAAGTCCCCCATCACGATGCCATCTTTTTGCAATTGTGGGTGTAGAGAAAACAAGGCTATTTCCTTTTCCTGGCAGGTGGTTGCTGAGCCCATTTTACGATGTTGGAGGCACCGAGCACAGCAGCGGCACCTTCGAGGCTGGTACCTGCTCCCTGCACATGTACGGTGGGCACCTTGACGATATCGGGATTGGCCTGGGCGGCAGCGATAAATGCGGCGAACAGGGTCAGTTGAATCATGGGTTATTCCTTCCGTGCAGATTATTATTTTGCTTACTACAAGGGTAACGACATCCGCCACCCCACGTCAAAGGCTACTCCCATTGCACCGGGCAGATATTTCCCAGCAGGAAGGTTTAAACAGAACCGAATCTGCTTCACAATAGCGACTAGAAACAAAGCAGAATAAAAACCGCTATTAGCGAAAAAGCATAAGGAAAATGCGCAATGCGCAAAACCATTCGTCTTCTATTGTTATTGCTACTGTTTATTGCCATTTTTCCCTTCCTCTACCCGTGGAAGGATGGCAAACCACTGCTTTTATGGTCCGATCTCACACTACCGGAATGGCCTTCTATAGAGCTACCGGAAATGCCCCGTATCCCGCTCCCTGGAAAAGAGGAGACAGCTCACGAGCCCAACCAGCCGGTCAAACTCTACCGCTGGCAGGGGGCCGACGGCAGCACGCAGTTTAGTAACGAGCTGCCGGCACAAGGAATCGCTTACGAAGTGGTCGAGGTAAATCCGGATACCAATTTGATCCGTGCAGTGCCTACGACTGGAACAAGCGAAGAGGTGAAGCCCGAAACAACGGGAACAGGCCCTGCTTCACTACCCTCACCGCTAACGGTATCACCGGGAGAAGCACTGCAATTAATAGAGGATGCACGCAAGCTGCAACAGTTATCGGATGAACGTCTGCGTCAGCAGGAGGCGCTGACACAGTAATGCGAGCAGGCTATTGCTTGTCGCTCGGCTTGCCAATGGTATGTAAGGGCACCACTACATCACCCTGCGGCTTGGGCTCATCGGTAAAGCGCGGCCGGGCATCCATGGGACGACCAGCTTCCTCAGCCAGCTCCTGTTCCCGCTGGCTTACCAGAATCAGGCAGTCACGCAGACCGTTGATGGTGTTATCGGAGAGAGGGTGCTTGATCCCCGGCTGAGTGGCGGTGTCCTTAATCACCTCGGTAAGCACACGCTTAACCGCGCGTAGGATGTTCTCTTCTTTCGATGGGGTCTGTTCACTCATAATATCTCTCCGGGACCGGGGCTCAATGGCATGACTGGCAATGGTAGCGAGTTTACAACAGAACCCGCATGCACCCCAAAGCCCTGATCGCCTCAAAACAGATATACTAGGGGTAGATCCTGACAAAATAGCTCCGCAACAGGTGTTTCCAACACCACATGCCATCCAGCACCCAGACTTAAAGAGAAAGCGATGCCATCAACCACCCCTAATGCCCTGTTATTCACTGCCCCCGGCTGCCCCCACTGCCCTGGGGTAAAGGCAGCCCTGGAAAAGCTTCAGCAGGAGGGGATACTCGGTGAACTACAGGTGCTCAATATCACCGAACAGCCCGAAAAAGCGGCACAGCTGGGGGTGCGTAGCGTGCCATGGATCAGGCTGGGGGAGTTTATTCTCACCGGGGCTCAAACGCCCCAGCAACTGCGCCAGTGGGCCGAACGTGCGACAGATCCAGCCGGGATGAGTGGTTATCTTGGTCACCTGCTCAAGGATGGAGAGCTGGCCGAGGCAGAAAAGCTATTGGCTAGCCAGCCACAGCACTTGAGTGCACTACTGCCACTGCTCGAAGATGAGGAGAGCCCTATTCAGGTACGCCTGGGGGTAGGCGCCATCCTTGAGGGGCTGGAGGGAAAAAAGGCCCTACGCGAACTGTTACCAGCCCTCATCGTCCTGAGCGAACACCCGGATCATCGTCTGCGCAGTGACGCCTGCTACTATATGGGCCTAAGCCACGACAGTAACGTGAGAGAAGCACTACTTCGCTGCCAGCACGACAACCATCCCGAGGTACGGGAGATTGCCGAAGAGGCGTTGTTATCGCTGGATGAAACCCACATAGAGTAATGACATACCCTGCTCAGGTAAGATCACCATGAGTTAATCCATATCAGCAAATTCACTTCGATAATAATCAACCATCATCAGCAGCAGAGAGCACGACATGTCCATCACCAGCACAACTGAACGACTGCATCAATTTCTCAGCGAATTTAAGAAAGATCAACTAGGCGAGATCGAAAGCGCTGCAGCTAAAGGTGATGCCGATGCCTGTTTTGAACTTGGTGCACTCTATGCCAATGGACTCGGCGTCAAGCAAAACAGCCCGCAGGCGAGAAAATGGCTTAAAAAGGCCATTGCACAGGATGTCACTGCTGCCCGCACACTGCTGGCCTGGCTCTATCTTAATGATGAGTCTCTGGGCCAAGCCGATACCGATGCCATCCAGCTATTTCTCGAAGCCGCCGAGGCGGATGACAGTGATGCCCAGTGCTCGCTCGGAGACCTCTATCTTGAAGGTGCGGCCGGTATTGAGCCCAACCCCAAGGCGATGTTGCAGTGGTACAGCAGCGCCGCCAACCACAACCATCCCAAGGCTCAGTACATGCTTGGCAAACTTCTCGCCGAAGGCAAGCGGGTGCAGCAGAATGATGAAGCCGCTTTTCAATGGCTGACCCTGGCCATAATGAACCAGAGCGAACCCGCACAAAAAGAGCTGGCACTGCTCACCGCCCGACTCTCAAGTGAAGATCTCGAGCAGTACAAGCAGCGCATGATGGACAGCATGCCACAAACTCACTGAGCATAACGATGGAAGAGAAAGAGTTTAAAAAGGCTTACCGTTCAATAAATGATGCACCTTGCATCTTCGCCAAGGCAATTCTGCGACGCTGTTGTGCCTGTTCACGCTCACAAAAACTCTTTATTGCCGAGCGTGAAGCAATCGCCTGCAAATCACCGGGGGGCCGCCAGCGCTGCGAAGAGGTCCTTAATGTACTGCATAGCAAGGCATCGTTTGCTTTAAAGCTAGCGCAAATCGATGCTCCATTACCCCATGCCAAAGAGTTGAAGGTGCAGTGCGGCGGCATGCTGGGGCTTCAGGAATCACTTAAACGCCAAAAGACGGAGATCGTCGCAGACATCCACCAGCTTCTGGAACAATCCTTTGAAGAGTACGGTTCTGCCGAAGCTCTACCCTACACTGAGGTCATTCGTACTATTGCCAGTTTTCTGCCACGAAAAAAACGAGAGTGAACCGTTACATCCACAACTTGTTCTATCGTGACTTTATCAGGAAAACGGTCAAAACAATCCGGCCAGCCACAGCCTGATGCGTAATCCCCAACCGGTAGTGTAGCCACGAGTGGCAAACCGAACCCGCCCCTCGCTATCAAGAATAAAACTGGCCGGGACGGCCTTTACCCCGTACTGCCTGGAGAGCCAGCTGCGCTCATCGTTTACCACCGGGTACGCCACCCCCTGCTGTTTAAGGTAATCACGCACCTCATCGGGAGTCCCCGACTGCATCGCCACCGTTATGATGGGAATATCTCTGGCAATACCATCAACCATCCCCTGCTCCAACTCACATACCGGACACCAGGTTGCCCAGAAATGAACCACCGCAGGTTTGCCCCTGAATTGCTGTAATGAAAAGCGCTGCTGGGCGATAGTTACCGAATCAATGGCGGGTGCCATAACACCCACGGACTCACGGGTAAGAAACGCCTCCAGCGCCAGCAACAGCAGGAGCATGATCGCCAGCTGTGCACCCCAGCTCTGGATACGCTTTCTCAAACTTCGTGGTTTTGCTTCTGTCTTTGCCATAGTGCCCTGTGTTAATTTTGTCATATATCTCGTGCCGACAACAAAGCCGTGCTCTATCGCGCCAATCAGCAAAGTGCCATATTACACCTGACAGGAACTCATGAACCATCCCCCGCTTGCCGTCTTGATGCCATTCTACAATGCTGCCGAAACACTGGCGGAGACACTTGACTCGATCCTGGCCCAGACCTTTAAGGATTTTACCGTGATCGCGGTGGACGACGGCAGCAGTGATAACTCCAGCGACATCGTGCGCCAATACATGCAGCAGGATCGGCGTATCGAGCTACTTCAACCGGGACGCCAGGGGGTGGTGGGTGCAATGAATCACGCTCTACAACACTGCACCGCCCCCATCTGTGCACGCATGGATGCCGATGACATCATGGCTCCCGAGAGGCTGGAACAACAGTGGCACTACCTGCAGGAAAATCCACACATTGATCTGGTCGGCAGCCGTGTACATCTGTTTCCCGAGGCGATTATTCAGAAAGGTTTTGACGAGTATATCCGCTGGCAAAACGGCTGTCTCACGCCCCGGCAGATCGCCGACAATATCTATATTGAACTTCCCATCGCCCACCCCTCGGTGATGTTTCGTCGCAACACGATTCTTCGTATTGGTGGCTATCGCGACGGCGACTTTCCCGAGGACTACGAACTGTTGCTGCGCCTGCATCACAACGGGCACCAGATGGCAAAACTACCCGAGGTACTATTGCACTGGCGCGACAGTGGCACCCGCCTCACCCGTACCGACGAACGCTACTCACGTGATGCCTTTGACCGCATTCGCGCCAGCTATCTGGCACGCGACCCGCGTCTGCAGCAAGGCCGTCCACTCGCCTACTGGGGTGCCGGGCGCAACACCCGCAAACGTAGTGCCCACCTTATAGCTCATGGTCACCCGCCCCATGCCTGGATCGACATCGATCCGAAGAAGATTGGCAATATCATTGAGGGGGCGCAGGTGGTTACACCGGAATGGTTAAAACAAGAGGAGAAACCTTTCGTTCTCAGTTACGTCGCCAATCATGGCGCCAAAGAGCTCATCGCCACTGAGCTTGAAGAGATGGGTTACCGTAATGGTATCGACTATTTACTTGTGGGATAAATGCCGAAAAAAATGGTGCTCATCACCCAGGATTATCTGTCACCACCTCATCGACTCCCTCACGATAACGACTGGCCAGCTCTGCCAACTGATGGTGGTAGTCGGTTCCCTTTACCGCCTGTTCCATCGCACGACGTAGATCACTATGCAGGTCAAGCTGCGCCACCATCGCACGCAACTGGAGCTGTCCACTGGCACCACCCTGTAACAGTTTGGCCTTAAGCTGCTCATAGTGATTTTCCAGCTCACCCATGGCCTCAGCAACCTTCTGCTGCGAGTAGGTATCAGCCAGCGGGTCGAGTTGCACCAGCAGGTTCACACACTCACCACGAAAGTTCCCCATACTCTCAGCCAGACGCGGCTCTTCAACATAGGCCAGTCCCTCCTGCAGGCGGGCCATATTTACCGCAATATTTGCCACCTCTTCATAGTAACGTGAGATACGCAGCGCCAACGGAATGCGGTCACCAATATCAGCAGAGAGCTGGGCACGCTGCATAGTGACACTGAACTCATCCACCGCCTGCTGAAGCCGCACCATCACCAACTTATCATTATGCAGCTGCGTACTGGTGGCACGTTCACTACTGAAAATGTCCTGCAACATATTGCGTGCCAGTGAGCCCATGCGCGATAACTCCATCACCAGCGCATTGATTGCCAGTGCCGGAGTGCCAACTACGTTACGGTCAAGATAGAGGGGGCGGCCACGATCCTCCACGGCACTGCGCAAACGACTTTCCAACCAGCGCACCAGTGCCGGGGTGAAGAACCACAACAGACCCACACCAAGAATATTGAACAGGGTATGAAACAGCGCCAGTTTGGTTGCCACACCGGCACCCGGAGCAATTAACTGAAGCATCATTTCCACCAGACTCAGTAACGGCTGCAGCAACAGCATGGCAACAAGCGCGGTAAGGAGATTGAACAGCACATGGGCAGCGGCAGTACGCTGTGCGTTGGGCGTGGCCCCGATGACTGCGAGTGCTGCGGTGGAAGTGGTGCCGACATTGGCACCGATCACCGTGGCCGCCGCCGCATAAAATGGAATCACACCGCTAGCTGCTGCGGTAAGCGTCACGGCCATTGCAGCACTGGATGACTGCATCAGGAAAGTCAGCATGAAACCGAGTGCCGTAAATATCAGTAACCCACCCCCATCAGCAGCATAGTCGGCAAGGTTGATCGTATCGCCCAAATCACCAAAGGCCTGCTTAAGAATTGCAATGCCTAAAAAGAACAGGCCAAAACCCGCCAGGCTCTCACCGATCGCACCACGCCGACCGTTCGCATCGACAAGGCGCATCAACATGCCAAGGCCAATCAGCGGCAGTGCCAAAACCTGAATATTAAACTTAAAGCCGACCAGTGCCACCAGCCAGCTGGTCATGGTGGTACCAATATTAGTGCCGTAGATCACATAGACCGTTTGCAACTGGCTGAGCAGTCCGGCGTTGACAAAGCCGATCACTGCCACCGTCACTGCACTGGATGACTGCACCAGCGAGGTGATCAGAATGCCGGAGAAAAATCCGCGCACTGGACTGCGAGTCCAACGCGAGAGGATGTGACGCAGTGCATCACCCGCCGCCATCTTAAAACCGTCCGACATCAAGCGCATGCCGAGCAGGAAAAGACCGATGCCGCCGATAAAACTACTGATCAGGCTGAGTTCCACAAAGTCTCCAGGAGATATTCAAAAGCAATTTCATGGCATCATATTAATCACGCCGCAATTTATCCGAAACCGCAATCGGCGTCGGATAACGCAGCATAATCCAGTAGGAAGAGAGGATAAAGCTTAACAGTGTCACCAGTTTTATCAGGTAGGCTGCACGCTCCCCAATCACCCCGCTCTGTTCAGCCAACAGTGCAATAAACAGCGAGAATTCGCTCACCTGTGCAAGTCGTACCCCTACCTCACGGGCCATCGCATCACTCTCACCGGTGGTTGCCAGCAAACGGCGAAAGGCAAAGGGTTTCAATACCAGCATCACCAGGGTCAATAACAGCACCGGCCACAACAACTCCACTACCATTCCGGGGTTAAATGTGGCCCCCAGCGAGAAGAAGAAAAGCACCAGGAAAAAATCACGTAGTGGTTTGAGGTTCTCAGCGATAAAGGTACTAATGGGGTTTGTCGCCAAAGCCACCCCGGCAATGAAGGCCCCAATCTCGGCGGAGAGGCCCAGCCACGAAGCCAGCTCAGCAAAGCCGAGACACCAGCCAATTGCAACAAGGAACAGGTACTCCTGGATAGTGTCGTATCGACGCAGTAACGGCAATAACAGATAACGGGCCCCAAGCAGTGCCAGTGCCACCGTCGCCGGTAGCAACAGTGCTAACCAGGCCAACTCACGCCACAATGTTCCCTGTGTATCCCCCACCTGTAACAACAACAGGATCACAATCGCCACCATATCCTGTAGCAACAGGATACTGATAATCAGCCCGCCAATATGTTGATGATGTAGCTGTGTTGTCGGTAGTAGCTTCAAGCCTAGAATGGTGCTGGAGAAGATCATTGCTGCGGCGATCACCAACGCCTCACTACTAGTGAAACCAAACACTACGGCCAGTGCCAGGGAGGGCAGGAAAATGATTAATGAACTGCCCAGTGTCACCAGTAAGGTTGGCCGTAATAACCGCAATAACTGCTGCGGGTGCAGGTTGAGCCCCAACAGGAACAGCAGAAAGATCACCCCCACTCGAGACAGCTCGGCGATCAATGTCGCATCGTTCACCTGCGCCATGCCCCATGGCCCCAACAACATACCGAGCACAATATAAGCGACCAGCATCGACTGGCGCGCCGCCAGGGCGAGGGTAGCTATCAGCGCCGCACCGCTGAATACCAGGAAAAAGGTGAATAGAATTGGATCGTGCTGCACCGCCTGCCCCGCCGAAGTGGATGAACTTTAAGGATATCTCTGATAATTCTGAGTGCAGCAGATTGAGTACTCACGAATTATTAGAGATATCCTCAAGTATGAACCATCTAACTACTCTCGCCAGCCTCTGCACTGCGACACTCATATTCCCTTCTAAAATTAAAGGACAATAGAAGAAGCATAGAGGCCTATCCGCGCATCGAGTCGGGCGAGGACGCCTCGAACCCAGACAACCGATGCCTAATGAATGCCATCATGCACTGCAACGTGGCAAGGTCGGTGTGGCAACAATTCCCAGTGACTAATCAGGCACTCGTGATATCAACAACCTCGCCTGAGGTTCTCTGCTCTACCAGTTGTTTTAAGCTCATCCCATCCAGCCCCTCAACAACCCCATCATTGAGTCGATCCAATAACGCATCCACTTCCACCACCGAAACACAACGCCCCTCGTTATCCTGCTGCTCTTCGTTTGGCTCACGAAGCACCGCAAGCAGAGCGGCAATAGTCAGGTTCTCCGGGTCATGAGCCAGCAGGTATTCGGGAGTCTCACTAGCACTTTCCAGCAACAGGCCTCGTTGTTGCAACAGCGACAGCACTTCATCGAGATTGTCACCCGGCACGTGCAACTGTTGTGATAGTTCCTCCAATGTCCAGGGGCTGTTGCCACTTTCAAAGTGGCGAGCGATCCAGTACATCACCAGCAGCCCCAACTGCTCGCGAAATGCGGCACTCATCGGCAAACGCTGATTGCTCAGGCGCACATGTTCCGGATGCTGATAATAGTATGCGACTTGCGCTCCCACTAACAGAATCAACCAGCTCAGGTAGAGCCAGATCATGAAAAGAATAAGGATGGCAAAACCAGAGTAGATCGCCGCGTACTTGGTCGAACCCGAGGCAAAGGCTGCAAAGACGATACCGGCGGTCTGCCACAACACACCACCGGCCAGGGCTCCTACCAGCGCCGCACGTAGTTTCACCTTTACATTGGGCACGAACATATAAACAAAGGTAAAGGCGAGAATGATCAAGACAAAGGGCATCAGTTTGGAGAGCACGACAACCAGCGAGCCGAACGGCTCGATAGCGATCAAGGTCTGTACCACCGTGCTGTTCATCACCGAGGCGGTCATACCGATGGCGGAGAAGACCAGTACCGGGCCAACCATAATCACACTGAGATAGTCACTAAAACGACGCGAAAGGCTACGCGTAGCCTTGGTGCGCCAGACATAGTTAAAGGCCATCTCGATTTTCTGAATCATCGAGATCACCGTATAGAGCAACAGCGCCAGACCCACCGAACCCAGAACACCCACTTTCATATTTTCAACGAAAGAGAGAATGGTAACGACCAGCTCCCCCCCCTTGTCGCCCAGCGGCGCCACCAGATTGAGCAACTGCGGCTCCACCTCATTGTGTACGCCAAAGGCCTTGAGCACGGAAAAGCTCACCGCGATCAATGGCACCAGCGATAATAGCGTGGTGTATACCAGCGACATGGCGCGCAGGTTGAGTTGACCACTGGAGAGTTCACGCACCAGCACAAACAGCAGACGCAGGGTGCGATAAAAAAGGGTACGCGCACCACTCAGCGCCCCTACGTCGACGCGCCATAACTCACCGAAGAGAAAATTCTCCAGTCGTAGATAGAGGCGTTTGAAATGGCTCATCGCTTATTCCCTGTGTAACAAGTTCTTATTACAGGAAACTATACAACAGATAAGCATAAAGGTAACTCAGTGCAGTACCTGGGGCTGACTCAAGAGTTGTGACAGATGCTGGTGCAGACTAATCGCATCACCGGCATCAGGAACCAGGTCGAGATAGCGGCTGTAATTCTCTGCCGCTGCACGCGGGCAGCCGAGCAGTTCATAGAGTTCTCCGCGCTCACGAAAACCACCGGGTACATCGGGCACCAACTGCATGATCTTATTCTGCACCCGCAACGCACGAACCGTTTCCTGCTGTTTCATATAGGCCTGTTTAAGACGGCGTAACAGCCGCACCACAAGATAACTATCATCCACATCCGAGAGGAAGTCACCGGTGATAACCTCTCCCGCAGCTGCACCAAAACGATGCTTCAACAGCGTTAACAGATCCTCCTCCTGTAACTGAACACCTCCCGCTGCCGGGTCAATGATCACCCCTCCCTTCTCATCGTGATAGTGAACAAGAAAACGGCCGGGGAAATCACAACCGGTCAATGCCAGCCCCAGCCAGCGACCAACACAGATATAGAGAATCCCCAGTGACAGGGGCTCACCATATCGCTGCTGCAACACCCTGTTCAACTGGCTGTGGTGCGGCTCGGCCAGGGACAGTGGGCTACAGTGGAAATCAAGTACATTGAACAGTTGATCGTTAAGGGTAAAGAGGATGTCACCCGGCGCCGCAGCTGAATCAAGGCGTTCACAGATACCCTCGGCAATATTACGGATATCCTGCACCACACGAGCGACATCCACAGCAGCATCAATATCATGCAGCGGCCTTAACACCTTAATGGCAAGGCCATCGGCCGGATAGATAGCCATAGTTTGCGAGTTTGCTAGGTGTGATGAGTGGCCCATTTAAAAGCCGCCTGTTCAGGGGACATAATCCAAGTATAGACAAGGTGGGGAGGTTCACTTGCATTTAGATCGAATCAACCTGACTAATTTGCAGGTAGCGACTTCCACCGTTTCTCAAGTCGAGGGACGGAGACCGTTTCCAGCGTTTTTAATCCCTGGGCAAAAAGCGAAACGCGTAACTCCTCAAGCAACCAGCGAAACTGCAGCAACTCCCCCTCTGCACACGGCTCTGCACCCTCGCAGCGTTGCCATAAACGCTGCCACAGCGGCTGCATTGCACGCAATTGCGTGCGATCACGATTGGCATCGGCCTTGAGCTTCTCCAGCCGCGTCTCTATTGCCTGCAGGTAACGCGGCAATTGTAGTAACCACTGTGGCGGTGTCGCCGCAACAAAGCCTGGCCAGATCAAGTGCCCCAGTTGGTCATTGATATCGGCATAACTCTCCAACCAGTTTGGCGGTACCGAACCCTTGAGGATTTTCCGAACCGTATGGTGTGATGCCAGCGAGGCTGCCACTGCCTGTTGCAGCGCCTCGGCACGCTCAATCAACCTGCCCCGGGCTACCTCCAGCAGCGGCTCAAAGGCCGCACGCGAGCGCGGCGCCTCGGCATCCATAAATAGCGCCTGTTCCACCGCTGCCGTGATCAGATCATCAACCAGCCCCTCACACTTCCCCAGCGGCAGGTAGTGCATGCACAAGCTGCTGTTTTTCTTCATCTCCTTGCGCAAATATTTTATTTTGTCCTGCGCCGCCAGCATGAACAATCGTCGCACCCCGGCACGGTGTGCTGTGGCCGCCGCGTGGTGGGACTCGAAGGGGCGGATCGCCACACTATCACCCTCATCGACCAGGGCGGGAAAGACACTAAGGGTCAGACCTCCACGCTCCATCTTCACTTGATCCTCCAGCTCGTCGAAGTCCCAACGGGTCAGCCCTTCACGCTCCCATTCGTAGTTTGATTCAGTGTGTAGACTCTGACGCACCTCACCGGCCAGTTCGGCCTGTATCACCGACAGCTCACGCCCCTCGCTAATCGTCTTGCCCTGCTCATCCACCACACGGAAGTTCATCCGCAGGTGTGGCGGCAAGGCCGCACTATCCCAGGCATCTTCCTCTGTCCGCACGCCGGTCATACGCAATAGCTGATGGGCAAAGGCGTCGAGCAGACGTCCCTCACCGGGCCGCAACACATCCATGCAGGCAGAGGCAAAATTAACCGCCGGGACAAAATTTCTACGCTGCGACTTCGGCAAGCTCTTTATGAGCGCGATCAGTTTATCTTCCAGCAGACCTGGTACCAGCCACTCGAAACGCGCCGCCTCCAGTTGAGGCACTGCCGCCAGTGGCACAATAAGGGTGACACCATCGGCTGGGTGGTTAGGCTCAAAGTGGTAATCAAGCTTCAGCTCCATACTGCCAATCTGTAGAGTCGAGGGGAAGGCTCTCTCATTGACCGAGGCACCCTCATCACGCAGCAAATCTTCACGCGTTAAATGAAGCAGGCGTGGAGTATCACGTTGCGTACCCTTCCACCACTTATCGAAGCTCTTTCCGCTATAGATCCCCTCGGGAACACGCGCATCGTAAAAGGCGAACAATACCTCCTCATCGACCAGAATATCGCGACGGCGTGACTTCGACTCCATCTGCTCGATCTCTTCGAGCAATCTTCTATTATCAGTAAAGAAGGTATGACGACACTGCCAGTCCCCCTCGATCAGGGCATGACGAATGAACAGTTCACGACTCAGCAGCGGATCGATGGGGCCGTAGTTAATACGTCGCCGCGGCACAACCAATAGACCGTAAAGGCTTACCTGCTCATAGGCGCTCACCTGCGCCGGGCGTTTCTCCCAGTGTGCCTCCAGATAGACACGCTTGAGCAGGCCCTTTGCCAGCGGTTCCAACCAGTCCGGATTGATCTTCGCCACATCACGGGCAAACAGACGACTGGTCTCCATCAACTCCCCGGCGACAATCCATTTGGGATTTTTCTTTGCCTGCGAGGAACCGGGAAAGATAACAAAGCGGTTGTTGCGTGCCCCCAGGTACTCTACCAGCGGCTTGCGCTTCTTCTTGCCACCCTGCCCCTTGCCCCCCTTCTGCTCGCGTTCATCCTTGATACCAATATTACTTAGCAGGCCACTCAGCAGCGCACGATGGATCGCCGCATAGTCGGCGGCCTCCTTTTTCGGTGCCAGTCCCATTTCCCGTACCTGCGACAGCAGCTGGCCATGAATGTCATGCCACTCACGCATTCGTAGATAGTTGAGAAACTCGGCACGACACTGCTTGCGCAACTTGCTGTTGCTAAGATGGTGCGCCTGCTCATGGTAGTAGTTCCACAGGTTGAGGTAGGCGAGAAAATCCGACTCTTCATCGGCAAAGCGGGCGTGTTTTTCATCCGCTGCCTGTTGTGCCTCCAGTGGTCTTTCGCGCGGGTCCTGAATGGTCAGCGCAGAGATGATAATCAACACCTCATGCAGGCTGCCCTGACGATCCGCCTCCAGCAGCACACGGGCATGACGCGGGTCCAGCGGCAGACGGGCCAGTTTGCGACCCAGGGGGGTGATCTGCCTGTTGCCATTGACCGCACCCAACTCCTGCAACAGGCGAAAACCATCGGTAATAAAGCGCCGATCAGGGGCATCGAGAAAGGGGAAGTTTTCAATTTCACCCAGCCCCATCATCATCATCTGCAGGATTACGCTGGCAAGATTGGTACGACGAATTTCCGGGTCGGTGTACTCGGCACGGGCAATAAAATCCTCTTCACTGTAGAGGCGGATACATGTCCCCTCGCTGACCCGGCCACAGCGCCCGGCACGCTGGTTGGCCGACGCCTGGGAGACCGCTTCAATCGGTAGGCGCTGCACCTTGGTGCGATGACTATAACGACTGATGCGCGCAACACCCGGATCGATAACGAAACGGATCCCCGGTACCGTCAATGAGGTCTCGGCCACATTGGTGGCAAGCACGATGCGCCGCCCGCGATGAGATTTAAAGACGCGATCCTGCTCCGCTGCAGATAGCCGTGAGAATAACGGTACCACCTCGGTGTCACGCATTTTGTGTTTGGAGAGCAGTTCTGCGGTCTCGCGAATATCGCGCTCACCGGCAAGGAAGATGAGGATATCACCCAGCGGTGCGATGCGTGCCAGCTCGTCCACCGCATCGACGATCGCCGCCCCCATGTCGGCTTCACGCTCCTTCTCCTGTTGCAGCGGACGGTAGCGCAGCTCTACCGGGTAGGTGCGTCCGGAGACCTCAATCACCGGTGCATCATTAAAAAATTCTGAAAAGCGCTCTGTATTAATCGTGGCCGAGGTAATAATGATTTTCAGATCCGGGCGCTTTGGTAACAGTTGCTTGAGATAACCAAGCAGAAAATCGATATTGAGACTACGCTCATGGGCCTCATCGATGATGATCGTATCGTAACGCTCCAGCAGCGGATCACTCTGCACCTCGGCCAACAGGATACCATCGGTCATCAACTTGATATGACTGTGATCACCACCGTGCTCGGTAAAGCGCACCTTGTAGCCGACCGCTGCACCCAGTTTCGTCTTCAGCTCCTCTGCAATACGCGTTGCCACACTACGTGCAGCAATACGACGCGGCTGGGTGTGGCCGATGGTGGCGGCCACGCCGCGCCCCAGCTCCAGACAGATCTTCGGCAGCTGGGTAGTCTTGCCCGAACCGGTCTCCCCCGCCACCACCACCACCTGATGCTCCTCTATGGCGGCAGCAATGGCGGCACGGCGCGCGCTAACCGGTAGCGCTTCGGGATACTCCGGCACCGGCAAAGAGTCACGACGCTGATTCAGGCGAACCTGCGATTTGGCTATCGCCGTCTCCAGCTTCGCCAAGCCCTGATCCACCGGCTTGCCACTACGCTGGCGTCGCCATAGCCCATCGATGCGACGGCGCAGAGAACGGCGATCCGCCAGCATACAGCTATCAAGGGAACTCACTAATTCTTTAAATTGGGCATCCACGCGGGCGGGTTCCAGGGCTAAATATCAGTGACTGAGAAAAGGTGGTCTATGGTACCTGACATAGTTCGATGGCAACAGAATCTATCCTAAAACCCTGCAGCTTCAACGCTCAAGGCCATCATATCCATCATCGAGTATCATCACATAACCCCAGCGCTAATCCGTGTACCCCGCAATTAGCATATTGACGCAGCCGCCAGCAGCTACTATTGATCTAGATACATCATTAGCAACAAACATACCGGTGCCATATGGATCTCGTGAGCCCCTTACTCGCCCACTCGCAAGCAGATTTCTTTCTGGATACGTACGAAACGCCAGGCTCTCTATTCTTCTGGAACCTGGCAGCAAAAGAGGCAAATGCCCTTGGGGGCGGTCAACAACTGGGGCTGAAGATAAAACAGATAGATGATCCGGTTATTGCCGACAAAAACATACGCAACAGCACAACCCCAGTGGTATTGGTACAGTTCCCCGAACAGACCGAAAATCGCACACTGAATATACTTGAACAGCTGATCAGTGAGCATCGGCACTGTGCCTGGATCGCCCTGCTACCCGAGCAGTGGCAGCAGCAGGAGCGGCTTTGCGGACTCGTTTCCCGTGCATTCTTCGACTACCATCACCTGCCTCCCGAGCATGACCGCTTACGCATCATTATCGGTCATGCCATCGGTATGCTCACATTGCATCAACATGTCGAACAGCTGACGACTCCCGGTAACGAGCTGGGACAATGTATCGGCGACAGCCCGGCAATGCAGCAGGTAAAAAGAGGCATACAAAAGGTAGCCAGCACCCAGCGTTCCGTACTCATTAAGGGGGAAACCGGCACCGGCAAGGAGTTGGCGGCACGGGCAATTCATCAGCTATCCTCACGTTGCGACAAACCATTTGAGGCCATTAACTGTGCGGCACTCCCGGCAAATCTAATCCAGGCCGAGCTGTTTGGTCACGAAAAAGGGGCCTTTACCGACGCCCACCAGTGCAAGATAGGACGCTTCGAGGCATGCCATGGAGGAACCCTCTTTCTTGATGAGATCGGCGACATGCCACTGGAACAACAGGTCAACCTGCTGCGTGTGCTTGAGCAGGGCTGCCTGCGCCGCATCGGTGGCAGCTGCGACCTCCCTATAGATGTGCGCATCGTCACCGCCACCCATATCGACCTCGAACAGGCGATCGCGCAGGGACGCTTTCGTGAAGATTTATACTACCGTCTCAACGTGCTGGAACTGGAGATGCCACCACTGCGCAAACGCGACGGTGATATTGAACTGCTGGCACGCTACGTGTTCCAGCGTTTCAGGGAACCTGGACGCTCAGGTCCCAGGGGATTCAGCAGCGAGGCTCTAGAGGCGATGCGCAACCACCCCTGGCCGGGCAACGTACGCGAACTTATCAACAAGGTGCAGCATGCCATCGTCATGTCTGATAGCCCCATGATTCTACCTGGTGATCTGGGCATTGAGCGGCGTGATACAAAGCGACGACGCATTACCCTGGAGAGTGCTCGTAACGAAGCGGAGATTCGAACCATCAACGATGCACTGCATCTGCACCATAACAACGTCAGCGAAGCGGCAAGAGAGCTCGACATCTCCCGTGTCACCCTCTACCGACTGATGGATAAGCTCGGGATTTCACACCACTAAGCTCTCTGCACGCGCTGCACCTCACTCCTGTAAATTGAAGTCATTTAAATGTAACAGTGACAAAAAAAAGGCGGTCATGAAGACCGCCTAAAGGGGGTGTCACACTTTACGTTCCCTCCTGCGCCACAGGTAAACAGCAGCAACCAGCACCATTAGCGGCAGTAGCGGGTCAACACCCGAACCATTGCCGATGGTACAGCCACCACTACCCGTCCCTTTGCTTTTGCTTTTGCCCTTGCTCGTGGGGCAGGTTTCCGGGCTGGTAGGATCGGTCCACTCGAAGTGAGGATTGGCTGGGCCGGGGTCCCCATCCAACGGGATGTCATCGCCACTGTTGTTGAACTCATCGGCAATACCGCCCAGGGTCAACATGGTGTGCGTATCCTCTGCTGCCAGCGCATCAAGCCACTCCTGCAGGAAGGTATCGAAGTCGTTATAACCTTCGAAGCCATCAAAACCACCACCGAGCAGGGTAACGTTACAGTAGGCTGCCAAAACCTGGCGTCCGGACTGCAACTGTACCTTCTGCACCTTGTCGCGGTGATCGCCACAGGTGTTCTTGGCGATATTGGTCTTAATGATACCAATGCTGTCTTTCAGCATCTGCTCCTGTAGCAACGCATCACCCGAGGCATCCATGGCGTAGAAGCCAAGATCCACCTGCCAGTTACTGGCCTCCAGGCACATCTCCATGTAGTCCGGATGGTTGCCCCAGAAGCCAATGGTACGGGTGGCTCCGGGGACAATGCGTGTGGTGGTGTCATCACAGTTGTTGTCGGTGTAGATCTCCGGCGTGTCTGTGACGGCACAGGCCTCGTTCAGCATGCTGCCATTAGCCAGTGTGGTACTGCCGCTAAAGCTCAACACAACGCTTCCAGCAGGAGCGATATCTCCCAGGTTACAACTCACACTCGGCGGGGTTCCGCCATCAGAGAGGCATAGCGGATCGACACCATCGGCATCGAAGATAAAACCCTCTGGCATTGGATCGGTAAGTACCACATTGATCGCCGTGGTATCGCCGGTGTTGCTGACGGTGATGTTGTAGACGATGCTCTTATCACCGGTGGCAATGACCGTACTGGGACCGGACTTCTCGACCACGATATCAGCGTACCGGGCATAAACATCGGCAATGTCATTATCGGAGACCGGATAACCGTATTCATCGGTACCGTTTGCGGTGCCAGTATTTTCGATATCAACCGTAATGACCACGGCACTGGATTTGACCGTCGCGGTCGCGCCTATAGCCAGTTCGGCAATATTGCCAATGTAGCCCAGAATATCGTCGTTGATATCAATATCAACCAGGTTGGTATCACCGTTGTTGGTCACCTCGTAACAGTAGTTGACCTCCGTACCGCCCACCACATTGAGCGGGTCGGTGCTGTTGGCACAATCACCATCAGCGGCGACAACCACCGTCTTGACGATATTCAGACTCGGGTGCACCACATTGGCCTTGGCATCGTCCTCGGCACAGGTGTAAACATTGCCGTAGACATCGGTTGCCACTGCAGTGGCCTCCAGAGTGGTGTCGTCAGGAATAACCTGGTTGAACTGTGCCGAAGCATCTCCACCACTAGCGAGCGGGCCAAGGTCTCCCATCTCAGTGTAAGTGCTACCACCATCGGTGGTGTAACTGGGAATGATGGTCGCCAGGTCGGCCTGAATGCCGTTATGCACACTCACACACCAGGTCACCTCGGTATCGGCCAGGATGAAGACCTCCTCACCTGCTGGACAGTTACCATCGGTGGAGATGGTGACATCCATTGAGCACTGCCCCGGCGGTCGCGTTACATTGACTACCGCGGTATCTTGCTGCGGATCAACATCATCGGCATCCACCGTCGCCACATTGGTACGCTCATGTGGTGCCGCGAAGTCCATGGAAATGGGCGATGAGAAGGCATAGGCGATGGCGCCAGAGCCAAGGTCATCGGCCACTGTATCCGCGTCCAGATCGAGTAGACCTGAAATGGTGGCATAAAAGTCATCACCCGGGACACCCACCGTGGCATTGTCATCCAGCACATCGGTGACATTGTAGAGATCCACATCACCGGTATTGGTGATTTTGTAGCAGAACACCACATCCTCACCGGAGGCCGCAGAAATAGGATCAGCACAATCGGCCCACTGCGGATCGGCCACACTGGCCAGTACCGCACGCTTCTCGATCAGCATCCCGCGTGCCAGAGTGACCGTTACCGTGGCATCATCGTTTTCCTGCTCGACCGGTTCACCATTGGCATAAACGATATTGGTCAATGAACCACCAAAGGCGGTGGTAATTTCGACCAGTGCAGAACCATAGGCGGTACCGCCTGCTGCCAGATCATTCGCACTACCATCAGGAACCTCATCGGTCAGACCGCTACTAATCGTAATAGCAAAGTCATCACCAACATCACCCGGGGTGCCGTTGTCATCAACAAGGTCGAGGTTATAAACCGGTTGCGTGCCGACGTTGCTCACCTCATAACAGTACTTAACCGTATCACCCTCGGCGATCGCCAGAACTTCGACACCGGGACAGGTACCGTTCTCTTCGGTAACCGTCTTGATCACCGAAAGTTCGGCGAAGCCCAGATCACCGATATGCAGGAAGGGAACCGTCTGGTTACCAACCCTGATGCTATCAAGAGGGGTTGGCAGGATCGCCCGCGCATCAACAATTGCCGCCTGCAGATTACCGGTTGGACTGCTGCCGGGCTCGCAAGCGAGTCGTACGTCGGTACGTACCACCACAGTCTCAGAGGCCTCAAGGTCACTAATCTGCACCGTGCCCTCAAGCACCGACTTAGAGACAAACAGCGGCCCGGTCAGCGCCTCATGGGTCAGCAGTGCCGTGCTACCGCCATCATCGCTGATGCCGGAGTCCAGCCCCTCGGGACTGGGGGTTGCAGAACCATCACAAGCACCATCGGGGGTTGCACCGTTGATGACACAGCCATAATTGACTGAGACACCAAGAATATCTGATAACGCCGCACCGGACTGTCCGGTGGTATCGGCAAGGAACTCGTAGTCGATCTCAATGGTTTGAGTACCGATGGCACCGGCATCAACCGTGATCTGCGTCAGGTAGGTGACCGTATCTCCACAGGAAAAATCCGACCCCTCCAGTGATTCGACGATATCGTCACTCTTACCCACATCACGGACGTTATAGGCACCGCCTCCGATCGTGTGGTCGTAAGTGAAGGGTGCCGCTGCTGTCAGATCGAGTGAGAAATCACCACCCTCTGCCGCTAGAGCCACACCTTGTCCGAGACCCAACATTAAAAATGAGAAAAGTGACAGAACACCCCGTAAAAATAGTGTTCTACACACCCCGTTTGCCCGTTTGGGAATTCGCGTTTCCATCTTTCTCTCCTTTTTTTTATCCATAATTCTTCACACAGGAAGGAGCAAAATCCCTGCCAAAAATTTAACCCTTTGTTTTTACTAAATAAACCAAGAACAATTCAAAACTACATTTTCCCCGGTGTTTCATTTATGAAACAGAAATAGGCCCATCACGGCCTGGAATGGTTAAAACATCGCTATTTGAAGTGAAAAGAGGGTGTTTCATTTGCGATACACACGGCGTGTGTCGGCCCTATGGCCTGAGAGAGACTCTATGAGTGCCTATACTCTTTATATCATTACTATTACCCTGTCATCAGATTCAACAAAATGGATAACGCCCTCCTATATCAACACCATAGAGCCAGGATCAAAGTGGTGCTTAGTGCCCTGTTGAAAGATCGTCAGTTCCATCTCGCCATCCTTGGTGGAATCATGGTGGTAGCTATACTCGCCCTGCTACAATTACCTACAGTCCAGACTTGGCTATCACCCTGGCTGTTTATCCAGCTAGTCCTGATATTTCCATTACTTGAAGAGGCTGTTTTCCGCGGCCTGATTCAAGAGACAATTGCTCGAAGATTCAACGCCCACCTTGGCCCACTCAGTCACGCCAATATCGCAACCAGTATACTTTTTGTGCTGGCACACCTGTTCAACCATCCTGCCCTGTGGGCAATAGCGATATTTATTCCATCGCTAATTTTTGGATATTTTCGTGAACGCTACAATCACCTGCTGCCACCCATACTGTTGCACATCATCTATAACAGCTGTTATTTCCTGATTCTCCCTCTACTCTAGAAATTTTCGCCCTCAACGCATAGATATTGGCAGCACCCGGGTAACAATTTTTTTCCTGTCATATAATTGAAAGATTGCCACACGATAATTAAGGATTCGACAGCATGCTTCGTGATGAAATGAACAGCCCCGACCTAAAACTGCCCGAGCTCTATATTAACCGTGAACTGAGCCTGCTCGCCTTTAACCTGCGGGTGCTAGAGCAGGCCAAGGACAACTCCATTCCGTTACTGGAGAGGCTGCGCTATCTGTGTATCTCCAGCTCCAACCTGGATGAGTTTTTCGAGATCCGTCTTGCCGGACTTATTCAGAGGGCGGCACTGGAATCGGTACAGGCGGGGCCGGACAACATGTCACCACAGGAGGTGCTGGGGAAAATCAATCCGCAGGCCCACGAACTGGTAGCAGAGCAATATCGGGTGCTTAACGAGGAGCTATTGCCGGCACTGGAACAGGAGGGGATCCGCTTCATCAAACGCCAGGAGTGGGACGACAAGCAGGCAGCATGGATTAAGGACTATTACCAACACGAATTGCTGCCGATCCTCAGTCCAATGGGGCTGGACCCGGCGCACCCCTTCCCACGCATCCTCAACAAGAGTCTCAACTTTATTGTCCAGCTCAAGGGCAAGGACGCCTTTGGCCGTACCAGCGGCATGGCGGTGGTACAGGCGCCACGCGCCCTGCCGCGGATGATCAAGCTGCCCGCCGAGTGCAGCCACGGTGACGATGACTTTGTCTTTCTCTCCTCTATTATTCATGCCCATGTGGATGACCTGTTCCCCGGGATGAAGGTACTGGGTTGTTATCAGTTTCGTGTCACCCGCAACTCAGACCTGTTTGTCGATGAGGAGGAGGTGGATGACCTGCTGCGCGCGGTAGAGGGCGAGTTGGGATCCCGCCGCTTTGGTGACGAGGTGCGCCTGGAGGCCGCCGACAACTGTCCCGAAGAGGTGAGCAACTTCCTGCTCGATCAGTTCGAGCTCACCACCGATGACCTCTATACAGTAAACGGGCCGGTCAATCTTAACCGCCTGATGAGTCTGCCCGACATGGTCAACCGCCCGGACCTCAACTTTACCGCTTTCACTCCGGGCATGCCGCAAAGCCTCTCCCACGCCAACGATATCTTTCAGGTACTACGCAAGGGTGATCTGCTGCTGCACCACCCCTTCGAATCCTTCGTTCCCGTGATCGACTTTTTACGCCAGGCCGCCGCCGACCCCAGGGTACTGGCGATCAAGCAGACCCTCTACCGTACCGGTCCCGGCTCCGCAGTGGTGGATGCACTGGTGAGCGCTGCCCGCGCCGGTAAAGAGGTCACCGTAGTGGTAGAACTGCGCGCCCGCTTCGATGAGGAGGCCAATATCGCCCTGGCCAACCGCCTGCAGGAGGCCGGTGCTCACGTGGTCTACGGCGTAGTGGGTTACAAGACCCACGCCAAGATGATCATGGTGGTGCGCCGGGAGGACGACAAACTACGCCACTATGTGCATCTGGGCACCGGCAACTACCATGCCCGTACTGCACGCATCTATACCGACTATGGCCTGCTTAGCGCCGACCCCGGCCTGGGTGAGGATGTACACAAGATGTTCCTGCAGCTAACCAGCCTGGGCCGCGGCAGTAAACTCAACAAGATGCTGCAATCCCCCTTCAGCCTCTACAGCGGCATGCTGGAACGGATTGAGCGGGAGAGCGAAAACGCCCGTGCCGGTAAACCGGCACGCATTATCGCCAAGATGAATGCACTGGTCGAACCCAATATTATCCGCGCGCTCTACCTCGCCTCGCAGGCAGGGGTAGAGATCAACCTCATCTTGCGTGGCATCTGCTGCCTGCGCCCCGGCATCCCCGGCATCTCAGAGAACATTCGTGTACGTTCCATCATCGGCCGTTTTCTCGAACACACCCGTATTTACTATTTCCAGAATGACGGCAAGCCTGAGCTATTCTTCTCCAGTGCCGATTGGATGGAGCGTAACCTGCACCACCGGGTGGAGAGTTGTTTTCCCATTGAGGATAAAAAGAATCGTGAGCGGGTGATTAAGGAGCTGGACTACTACCTGCACGACAATATGCAGGCGTGGGAACTACAGAGTGATGGCAGTTACCAGCGTTGTGATCGTGGTGAGGCGGAACCGCTCTCGGCCCAGCTCACCCTGTTGCAGGCAATGAGCGAGGCGGAGTAATAGAAATCATCAGTCGAAAGTCGAAAAAATAGTCTTTTGACTGACAACTTTTTCCTGTATCAAACGACTTCCAGTTTAAATTTCACCGCCTCCAGCCTATCGATCTCCTGCTCCAGATCGGCCTCGGTCAGCGGATGCGCCTCTAACCACCCCTCAGGAAAACACAGTTTCAGTCTAGCCTCCTTACCACTCAACTTCAGTTGAGGAAGAGGCTCATCACTATGGCTGCGATGTAACAATACCGCCTGCCTTAAAATTACCGCAAGGTAGAGGCAACGCTGTATCTCCTCCTCCTCCAACCCCGCCAGCTCATTCAGGGGAAACTTGCGCCGGTGCGCCCGTACCAGTATAGCCAGCTGCTGCTGCTCACTACGGGTAAAACCCGGCAGGTCGGAGTTGGCCAGCAGATAGGCCCCGTGCTTATGATACTGACTATGGGAGATGCTCAGGCCGATTTCATGCAGGCGCGCCGCCCAGCCGAGAAGCTGACGGGCACAATCATCATCAAGAGACCACTTATCTGCCGTCTGGCTAAGTGCCGCCAGTGCGGTTTGCTCCACCCTGCCGGCCTGTGGCGTATCGACCTGATAGCGTTCACTGAGCATACTGATAGTGCGCTCGCGCACATCCTCATGGCGGATGCGCCCCAGCATGTCGTAGAGCAGTCCCTCGCGCAGGGCCAGATCGGAGACCTGCATCTGCTCGATCCCCAGCCCCTCAAACAGTGCCAGCAACACCGCCACCCCACCACAGATCACCGGCAGGCGATCCTCCTTTAAGCCTTTTAGCGATAGCTTGTCGAGATGACCTGCCGCCACCATCTCATCGGCCAGCCGCTGTAGCGCGGCCAGGGAGATCCCCTCCTTGCTCCAGCCATTGGCGACGACCACATCACGTACCGCCTTAATGGTGCCCGAGGCGCCCACGGCCTGCCCCCACCCGATATCACGATACTCCCGCTCTATTCCCTGCACCTCCAGTCGGGCGGCGATCAGGGCCTTCTTCATCCGCTTGGCGGTGATCTTTCCCTCGGGGAAAAAGCGACGGCTGAAACTGACACAGCCCATATAGAGGCTCTCCAGCTCCAGGGTTTCAAAGTAACGCCCCAGGATCACCTCGGTGCTGCCGCCACCGATATCCGCAACCAGCCGCATACTCTCGTCATGAGGCAGACCATGGGCAACACCCAGATAGATGAGGCGTGCCTCCTCCACCCCGGCGATGATCTCAATTGGGTGTCCCAGCGCTTTCTGTGCCTGCTTTAAAAAGCCCTTACTCCGCGCCTTGCGCAGGGTATTGGTACCCACCGCCCGCACCGAACCTTCAGGAAATGCGGACAAACGTTGACCAAAGCGCTGCAGGCAATCGAGCGCCCGCTGGCGCGAGGCATCGTCAAGGTTACCCTTCTCATCCAGCCCACCGGCTAAGCGCACCATTTCGCGCAGGCGATCCTTAATCCGCAGCTCACCATCGATCAACTCGGCGATGATCATGTGAAAGCTATTAGAGCCCAGATCAATCGCTGCCATAAACTGCGGTGTTATTCTATCGGCAGACACACTACTCTCCTCCCTTGTGTACCATTGCTTATCCTACGCATCATCTCCCCATTTGTGTACGCCTATAAAAACATGCGCCACCCTTGACATAATTCAACTGTGAACCACATCACTATCACCCATGCTATAAATATGATATTAATCAAAGTCTAATAAAATAATAAGAAATTAAATTTGTATTGGAGGGGGGGAGA
The DNA here is from genome assembly GCA_039714395.1 of Pseudomonadota bacterium. Lineage (GTDB taxonomy): Bacteria > Pseudomonadota > Gammaproteobacteria > Thiohalomonadales > Thiohalomonadaceae > JAPHSX01. The sequence continues at coordinate 32,285 of JBDLJH010000026.1, forward strand.
AAAACATGGCAATGGTGGAATGGGAGGACGCCTACAGCGTCGATATTCAGGAAATCGATGAGCAGCACAAGCGCTTAATCGAAATCATGAACGAGCTTTATAACGCACTCGCCAACAAGGCCGATCGTGATCTAATCGGTGAGGTACTGAACAGGCTGGCAGAGTACACTAAGGTGCATTTTGCCGTAGAGGAGACCCTGATGCGGGTCTTTCATTACGAAGGCTACGAGCCTCACAAAAAGGACCATGACCTTATCGTTGCAAGGCTTCTGGAGTATCAGGCCCAATTCCAGGCCGGCAACGACAAGGTGGGAATGGAACTGCTGATGTTCCTTAAGGACTGGCTGTTCGACCACATCAACAAGGTCGACAAAGCCTACACCAAGACCTTCCTCAAGGCAGGTGTAAAAAAAACCTGGCTAAAGAAGTTTTGGTAGCAGCACCTTTTCCGTAATCAAAAACGGGGCCATACGGCCCCGCTTTTATTTCAGACGATTACACCCTTGCGATCACTCACTCAGGTTTTCCTCAAGAAAGCGCTGATAGTTTTCCGCGTTCACCAACTGCGTACCGTCGCAGTTGAACGACAGTCGCACGATCCCCTGCACCATGCTGATAGTGGCATTGCGCACATAATAATCGGGCATATCTCGTAGCGCCTTAAGGCTGCCCAGCACCTTGGCGATACTCTCTTTATCCATTGGGTGCCAATCACTGTGGCGTCGTGAAAAAATATTCTTCCAGTGCTCAGGCAGATTACCGAACAGGCGGCTGGTTAGCAGATAGTCATACATCTCGCGCATCCCCTGCACCTTGTCCTCATAGGAGATAGCGGGGAAGTGGCGCGCTACATAGTCATCATCCAGTAGACGCTCTGCAGCATGGGTCTCCTCACGCAACGGGTCGAACACTGACTGGGTGCGGATCTCCGCGCTACTGAAACCGATGTAGAGCCGGTAGGTACTACGCTCGCAAAGCAGCTCCAGCAGATGCTCCTCCAGCTGGGGGTAAATCTCATCAAGCACACTGTTATAGCGGGGACGGTACATCGCCGTCTCGCGCAGCGACGGATCACCCTTTATCCCCACCTGCAGAAAATCGGCACTCAGGCCGGTAGCACTGACAATGCTCTCTTTAAGTACTAGCTCTTCCAGTTCCATTTTTTACCTACACCTCAACGCAACAGTCCTGACCATCCGGATCATGACAAAGAATAATGATGCTTTAATGACAGCAGGAACCACACGAGGTTCCTGCCACTTAGCGCCTGGATTTATCCCGCTCTGCTGCAGGATTGCGCCGCCGCGGCCCTCCGGGACGATTCTTCTCCTCATCGCTAAAGACAAAACGGCCAAACAGAATACACCCCTTCATACCTGGATCGCAGGGCAACTCCTTCACCTTGGCGCACTTGCCCTGAATCTCATGGGGACAGCCCCAACCACCCATAACCCACCTCATTCTGACAGAATAATGACCTGGAGAAGTATACCCCCATCACAGACATTCTCTGCGGACAAACTTGCCTGTTCTGGCCTATCGGCTACCATAGCAGGCTTCCGAACTACCTGTGCCGCTGTAGCAGCACACACGAATCCCTTAAGGAGTAGCCAAACATGGCCCGCGTAACCGTCTATAGCACCGGCACCTGCCCTATCTGTGATAAGACCAAGACCCTGCTGAAGAAGTGGCAAATCCCCTACCAGGAAGTGCGTATCGACCTTGACCGCGAAGAGCTAAAACAGATGCTGGAACTGACCGACCACGCCCGCACCGTGCCCCAGCTGGCGATTGACGGTAAGTGGATCGGTGGTTTCAATGAACTGACAGAGCGTCATATGGAAGGGGAACTGGACGAGCTGATGGAAGAAAGTCGCTAGTCCCGAGTCGTTAGTCTTGAGTCAACCGACTTTCGACTAGAGAGTTGTGACTCCCCTCCGCAAACGAAACAGGGCGGCCCAACCGGGGCCGCCCTGTTTCCATCAGCAGAAGCAATTAATTACTGCTGCGCTGGTGCGGCGGCAGGTGCTGCCGGTGCAACAGGAGCAGGACCGTAAGGACCCCAGCCAGGAGCGCCGTAACCCCGGCCCCGGCCCCGGCCATAAGGCGCATAGCCGTTGTAACCGTTATAGCCATTCCAGCCGTTATTACCGCCCCAGCCGTTATTACCACCCCAGCCGTTATTACCCGAACCATAGGCATTACCGTTGCCACGACCCTTACCACTGAAGCTCATGCTGAAGTCGCTATCACCCATCATGTCACCCCAGCCGTTGCCCCAACCATTACCGTTACCCCAGCCATTGCCGTTGCCCCAGCCGTTGTTATTGCCCCAGCCGTTGTTATTCCAGTTGTTACCACCCCAACCGTTGTTATTCCACGGACCACCCCAGCCGTTGTTGCCCCAACCATTATTGTTAAAGGGGCCCCACCAGGCACTGGCGGTTTGTGCGATCAGGGCAGAAGCGCCGATGAGGGCCGCTGCTGCGGCTGCTTTTGCGAATCTATTCATTAGTGTATCTCCACATTAAATATGCTTTATAAATATAGTTATAGTCTGAAGCGATTTCCAACCAGACTATATAAGTAGTTGACCAATTCCTTATATTTGTCAATTTGATCAAGTAAAATATTTTTAATAATAATAAAGTAATTTTTATGGTTTTTTTACCAGGGATTAAGGCTAAAAGGCCAATCACAAAAACGCAGAAACAGACATTGCAGCTAGGGAGCCAGGGTTACCTGGGCAATAGAACTCGTGGTGCCTTTCAAGGGTTAGTCCACCCTACTATCCAGACAGGTATATTCTTATAGCTTCATGCGCCTTCCGCTGCATGCATCTATTCAGCTCTATAGTGACTCAATGGCTTCTATCCGTTCACCATGGTCGTGGCAGGCTCAACAGTTGTCGTAACAAGCGGCCAATGCCCCAGAGAAAGAGAAGCGGTAACATCACCGTCTGTAAGACAAAGATCACGATTAACTGGATAAACTGTTCACTCACATTGGCTGCAGCTTGCTGGTACTGCTTCAGCGTTGTCTCAAAATCAATACTATCCAGCGTACTCTCGTACCACTCCCTGGCCCTGCCCAGCAGAGATTGATCCTGTGGCAAAGCGGCCACCCCACGATCTTTATTAATGCGTCCTATATCCGCACGGGCCTGCTCTATATTTTGCGTTGAGTCTTCATATTGCTGCTGCAGGAAGGTGGTAAACAACAACTCGCTGCCCAACGCCACCACCGGCACCGCAAAACGCAACACCAATAGCACCAGCATGCCACGATATAGAAGTAGGCTAATCCCTTCCCACCCAGTGCGGCGACTCCATAACAGGAATAGGGCCAGCAGCATCACAGTGGCCAGCATGACGGTATAGTGGGGGGAGGCGAATATCTGCAACAACACCTTTTGCAGGCCTAGTGAGGTCGTGCTGGCAAGCATCACCCAGGAGAAACGTTCGACGAGATCATTGACCGGATCCAGAACCTGCCCTGGAGTGAAGTTGATCCCCACCCCCGCGGGCTGCACCGCCACCTCGGTTCCCTGGGCCACGGAGATCACCCCATTAAGGCTGCGTGCCACCGCAAAGGTAAGTAGCGCACGATTAAAACCACTCTCGGTGTACTGCATACCAAAGCGATCCACGACACCCTGCTGCGCCAGCCCCAGCAACAACAGCGCAAGAAGAGTTAATCCGATTTTATATTTTTTGCACATCCCCGAAACCTCCTGAGCAACCCTCTCTCCCGGCTCATCCGGGCCGCACATCCTGTGATCCATAGCGCCTAAACCATATGCTCACAGTGCATGAACTGATTAGTCAGTCTAACAACCTACATACAGTGTGGACACCTCACAACATCTCAACTATCAACTATATTTAAATATAACGAAGGCAATCACATTTCTCTGGAGGTGAATCATGCACAGCGTCAGCATCCACATCAATGAGAGTGTCAACCATCTCAATATGAACGAACTCTATCGGGAGCTAATGATCACCCCGCATGTTCGTAATGTCGAGGTGCGTAAAGCACAACCCCACGACATGCTGGTGGAGTACGACGAACACCACAACATGCCAATGCATCTACTGGAAATACTGCAACAGCACGGACTGCATGCCGATATCGTCGGCTGCTAGGCGGTTCCGGAGCAGGACGCTCCACCCGACCCTTTCCTCTATACACCATTGGAGGATAAAATACCCCTCCCACACAACGGCCTTAGCGAACCTTCATGAGTACGATCAAATTTCTTCACCTGCAAATCGGACAACAATTTGAACTGCGCGGCGAACACTACACCAAGGTGACCCCGCTGATCGCCAGCAATAACGCTGACGGGAAGCAGAAGATGATCCCGCGTTCAACTCTGGTCAGGGCGCAGCATGGCGAAAACACCACAGCAGAGACCCAACACCACGACCAGCACCCTGCCCTGGCCATACTGGAGCGTTACCACCAGACAGCCGTTGCCGAGTTGAAATCACTGACTGACGATGAAGCAAAACTCGGTGCTTCCCGTTCCCGTCTAAAGGCCCTCAGAGATGAGCTGGCACAGGCTATCCAACAACGATAAAAAGCCGCGACGACGAAGCCGTCACGGCAATCTGATTTTCCAGTAGCTAGCCTGCAGCTACAACTCGAACACCTTCTCCTTCTCTCCGCCTTTATCCTTTGCCTCCCCCTTGAGCACCGCCTGTGCCGCCATGCTCTCGCCGATGGCGTACCAGTCAATGCGGCGCGTTACCACCATCACCATACTGAGCACCGCGAAGATCAGCAGTGAACCCATCAATAGCGCATTATCTTCCGAGCGCAAGATACCGAATAACATGGCGTAGAGCAGTAACAGACCCGCCGTAATGGTTGCACCGTGACGTGCCGAGTGGAGTACACCGCTAATGTAAAAACCGATCACCGCGGTAGAGGCGAGTGATGCGAGCAGATAGGCCTGTGCAAAGGCAATATGCTCCGATAGTGAGATCAGCAACAGATAAAACACACTCAGACCTAGCCCCACCAGCAGGTATTGCATCGGGTGCAGACGCAAGCCCTTCATCACTTCGAACAGGAAAAAGGCGACAAAGCTAAGGCCGATAAAGAGCATCGCATACTTCACCGAGCGTTCACTCTGCTGGTAAACATCGACCGAATTGAACAGGGTCACACCAAAGGTGTCGTTCATCAGGGCGTTACAATTCCCTTTCTGGCACTCAGCAAGGAGCTGTGGCATACCACTGGAGAAGGAGGAGATATTCCAGCTGGCACTAAACTGCTCTGCATCGATACTGCGCTCACCCGGCAGGTAGCGACCGATAAAACTCGGATGCGGCCAGTCGGCGCTCAACCCGACCTCGGTGCTCTTACCCAATGGTGAGAACTGCAACCGCTCCATACCACGCAGCGATAGCTTGAAGTTAAACGGCATCTGTTCTGCCTTAATGTCAAGCGTCCCCAGCGACGCATGCATACCGTTTTTCAGTTTACCCAGCTGTGCACCAGAGATAAACTCAACACGTTTCTCCTGCCACTGCAGCAGCGGCTGCTCCACCACACCACGAACATCACTCACCATTACCGAGAGATGGGCAGGCTGCCACTCGATTTTGTGTTTACTCTGCTTAAGCACCTCCAGCAGGCGCAGGTTGTTAAAATAACCGGAGACCACCAGCTCAGACGAATAAACAGGGATCGTGTAAAGGCCGCGACTGCGCTCATCGGTGGTTACATCCCCCTTCAGCGTCAACTTTTCCGGCGCCAGGTAGAGCTTACGGTTCCAGTGATGGGTCTGTAACTGATACTCTTCCAGCTTCGCATCCCACACCTTCTTTTTATAAAACTCCTTGTAGGGCACCACCAGCAGCGGGCCGATAAATTTCTGCTCACCGGTCCAGCTCTGCGCGATACTGCGTCGCGCCTCGTCACGGTAGTTGCTGCGTTCTTTCACCACCCCCTCGATCATCATCAGTGGGATCATCAGCAACAGGATCAAGCCACCTATCACCATCATCTTTTTTGTCATTGTTCGTTTCATCGCCTTGCTCCTTTTCTCTCAGGTTCAGGGCGACTCTAACGGCTGACTGTGTGGTGATGATGTGGTGATGATGTGGTGAATGTGTGGCGAGTGTGCGGGGGAGGTAAGGCCCCCTGATAAAAGAAGAACCAAAAAGCTTTAGTCATTCGCATCTGAGAAGGCAATAAGAATCAAATTATAGAGTCTTTTTTGCGACCG
>JBDLJH010000027.1:0-33159 GCA_039714395.1 Pseudomonadota bacterium
GGCGAAGAAGGCTCCGGCGAAGAAGGCCCCGGCGAAGAAGGCTCCAGCGAAGAAGGCTTCAGCGAAGAAGGCCCCGGCGAAGAAAGCTCCGGCGAAGAAGGCTCCCGCAAAGAAGGCTCCCGCAAAGAAGGCTCCGGCGAAGAAGGCCCTAGCAAAGAAGGCTTCAGCAAAGAAGGCTTCAGCAAAGAAGGTTCCGGCGAAGAAGGCCCCAGCAAAGAAGGCCCCGGCGAAGAAGGCTTCAGCAAAGAAGGCTCCAGCGAAGAAGGCTTCAGCAAAGAAGGGCAAGTCAAGGTAAACGGGTATCTGTTCGGGTATTGAAACTTACAGATACTAAGAGGAGGGATTTAACGTTTGTTGAATCCCTTTTTTATTACGGCGACCACGGTGTGGCATAACACTGCAGGTTAAACCGGCATTAATCCTCCACATTAATCCTGGCATACAGATCGTGTTCGTCTGCTGCGGTAATAGTGGCATCGACCACATCACCCGCCGCTAACCCTTCCCCGTTTTCGATCAGTACCACGCCGTCTATCTCGGGGGCTTCGGCATAGCTGCGGCCAATGGCCTCACCATCATGCACTTCATCGATGATGATGGTGTAGTTGTTGCCAACACGTTGTTGTAGTTTGTCGGCGCTAATGGCGGACTGCAGCTCCATGAATCGTTCCAGGCGCTCCTGCTTTAACTCCTCGGGGATGGGGTCGCCCAGCTCGTTGGCGGCGGCACCTTCAACAGGGGAGTAGGTGAAGGCACCGGCACGATCCAGCTGTGCTTCGCGCATGAACTCAAGCAGGGTCTCAAAATCCTCTTCGCTCTCACCGGGGAAGCCAACGATGAAGGTGGAGCGCAGGGCGATCTCGGGGATCATCTCACGCCATTTTTTGATGCGCTGCAAAATCCCCTCTACGTCACCAGGACGGCGCATCGCCTTGAGAATTCTCGGGCTGGCGTGCTGTAACGGGATATCGAGATAGGGTAGTACCAGCCCCTCGGCCATTAGCTCTACTAGCTTATCGACCTTGGGGTAGGGGTAGAGGTAGTGCAGGCGTACCCAGGCGCCGAGTTGGCCCAGCTGGCGAACCAGGGTTTCGATGTCACTCTTGAGCGGGCGCCCCTCCCAAAATTCAGTGCGGTACTTGAGATCAACGCCATAAGCGGCGGTGTCCTGAGCGACGATGAGCAATTCCTGCACACCGTCATTGACCAGCTTTTCCGCCTCTTCGAGAATATCGCCGATGGGTCGGCTTACCAGCTTGCCACGCATCGAGGGGATGATGCAGAAGCTGCAACTCTGATTACACCCTTCGGCGATCTTGATATAGGCGTAGTGCGGTGGGGTGAGCCTGATGCCGCCCGGGGGCACCAGGTCGGAGAAGGGATCGTGGCTGGGTGGCAGGTGCTTGTGAATCTCCGCCATCACCTCGTCGAGGGAGTCGGGACCGGTGACGGCGAGTACCTGGGGGTGGGCGGTTTTGATCACACCCTCTTTGGCACCGAGGCAGCCAGTGACGATCACCCGCCCGTTTTCCGTAAGTGCCTCGCCGATGGTCTCTAGCGACTCTTCAACTGCAGCATCGATAAAGCCGCAGGTATTGACGATAACGAGTTCGGCCTCATCATAGCTGGGGGAGATTTGGTAGCCCTCGGCACGCAGGCGGGTAAGGATTCGTTCGGAGTCAACGGTGGCCTTGGGGCAACCGAGGCTAACAAAACCTATCTTGGGGATGGCACTCGACATAACGACCTTTCCTGCGGAAAAGAATCGATTTTATCAGCCTTCACCCATCTGCCCTAGTTATTCAGCTTCAGGCAAGGTCGTTGGATTTATTAGTCCTTATGTCGTGCCGTACCCCAGCCCATAGATTAGATCCAAATCAGTAGCGACCCTTTATTATTGTAGGGTTATCCCTTATATTGCACATACCTTTGAAGATGCGGTGCAACGCCGTGTCACAGAGGTTACTAGCTAGTAGGAAATATAAAAATTAATTTTAGGAGATGGACTCAAATGTTAACTATAAAAAAACTAATCGCCCCGCTGGCGGCCCTTGTGGGCCTCACAGCTGTGGCGTTCGAGGCGCAGGCCACACCGGCCTTCGCCCGCCAGATGGAGATGAACTGTTTTGGTTGTCACAACCAGAGTGTACCGATGCTTAATAGCTTTGGCCGCCAGTTCAAGCTCTCAGGCTACACCATGACCAGCGGCAACAAGTCGATGATTACCGGTGGAGACCTCGGCCTGTCCGTACCCCTCGCCATTAATGCTGGTGTTGGTGTTAAATCCACCGTCATTGATAATGATGCCCCTAACAAGCGTGCTGAAATTGCCATTCCTGCCGGTAGCGCCTTGATGGTTGGCGGTAAACTGTCAGAAAATATGGGTGCCAACATACTGATTGGTAATGATGGTATGGGCCATCTGCAGGTCGCCTACTCGGCTCCTGTTGCCGCTGGCAATGCAGGTCTGAGCTACTACGGTACCATGGGCCACGGTCCCTTCATTGCGGTAGAGAGCCACAACACCGGTCTGCATAAAGAACTGGGCCTGTTCGACAGCTCTAAACGCACTAACGCCGCGCAGTTCATGGGTATGGGTCTAGGTTCAGGTCCCGCCACTGGTATGACTGCTTTCTACGGTGGTCATGGTCTGAAAGCCGCGTTCGGTATGTGGAGCTTGGGTTTCAATAGCACCAACTGGAATGGTGGTGTCGATACCGCTGGTAGCATGGGTTCTCTCTACCGCCTGACTTACGATACCCCTCAATTTGCAGGTTGGGGCATCAGCATAGGTGCATTTGGAGTGAGTGGCACACACGAAGGCTCAACTGACCTATTGTTTGAAAATACCAAACTGGCAACATCAGGCTGGGTTGTGCCTGGCGATGTTAACGATCATGAAGTAACCGCCAGTGGTTTCGATATTCAGGCTCAGGGCCAAATTGTTGGAATCGACACTCAGATTGTAGTATCCAATGTAAGCAATTATGAGTTCACTCTGCGGGAACAGGATGGAACCCTGACACCGATGCCAAACCCTCAGACCGTGGCTGCAAATATGATGGATCGTGATCTTGCCGCTACCTCCATTCAGATACAGATCATGCCTACCAGTGCCTGGGGTGTACGCGTCGGTTATATGACTGTTGATGATGCACGGGCTACTACAACGGTTGGGCCAAACACCTACGTTGAACAGTCAGGTGTCACCACCAGCTACGGCGTTAACTACAATTATGCCGACAATGTCCGCTTCTCTCTGGAGAGTTCCACCAAAGATCCAGACACCGGTACCAGCGACACTCAAATCCAGCTGACCACTATCGTGGCCTTCTAAGTACGGTTTGATGCAATACCTCCTCGTCCGTTCGGACGAGGAGTTTTATTTTCCCAGCTTCGACTCAATACCTCTCTGTTTTTATGCTATTCCGGTTGCCATTGCAGGCCGCTCTTTCTATGATGTTCCACTGTCATTTATCATCGGAAGAGGATATGAAACCGGAACTCATTAGCTTCAAAATTTGCCCCTTTGTACAGCGCTCTGTGATCGTGCTGTTGGAGAAGGGTGTCGATTACGGCATCACCTACATCAACCTTAAGGAGCCGCCGGAGTGGTTTAAGGCGATCTCGCCGCTGGGTAAGGTGCCGGTGCTGAAGGTCGGTGACGAGGTGGTGTTCGAATCGGCAGTGATCATGGAGTATCTCGATGAGGTCTATTCGCCCTCGCTGCACCCGAGCGATCCGTTACGCAAGGCACACAATCGTGCCTGGATCGAGTTCGCCTCCACCCTCTTTATGTGTCAGTTCAATCTGGTGATGGCCAGGGAGCAGGAGGATTGTGAGAAGGCCGAGCAGGAGCTGCGCGACAAGCTGGCACTGGTAAATGGGCAGCTGCAGGGCCCGTTATTTAGCGGTGAGGAGTTCTCGCTGGTGGATGCGGCCTATGCACCGTTGTTTATGCGTATGGCCCTGCTGGAACAGTGGCATCCGATGGGATTGCTTAAGGGGATGCCAAAGATGCAGGCCTGGTCGGAACAACTCCTGGCCCGCCCCTCAATACAGAAATCAGTGGTGGAAGAACTGCCGCAGCTCTACCGTGGACACATTAGCGCTAGTGGTGGTTTCGGGGCCCGGCGTTTCGGTACTGCTGACTAGGGTCTGGCTCTAAAACTCCAGACCACCAAAGCGCTTGCGAACCTGGCAGCGATAGCGGCAGCCTCCGAAGTAGAGACCTGCCAGCAGGATGGCGATAGCGACGGCGATCTCAATGGCCCAGCGGTATTGGGTTACGATCCCCTCTTTGCGCTTAAGCAGTGTGTCGAGCTGCTGCTGTAGTGCTGCCTGCTGCCGCTTTGCTTCGCTGAGCTCATTATCCCTCTGTTCTATCGTTTGTTGCAGCGTCTCTGTGGCACTCGCCCCCTCGCTGCCGGCCTTCTTTAGGGCATCGATCTCACTGCGTAGTTTCTTATTGCTACTCTCTACGGCGGGAAGACGCAGGCTGGCAGTACGTGTACTGGTGACATAGCCTTTGCTGATCCAGCCTTCGTCTCCCTTCGGCGTGCGCACCTTGAAGTATTTTTCTGTAGTTTCCAGCACGGTCAGTTTGTCACTACTTTTGACCACCCCCAGAGATGGGCCGGAGGCGACAGGCTGGTCACGAACCCCGACATGCAGCACATCGATCACATAGACACTTTCTGCCGAGGCTGCTGCTGAGAGTAACAGCAGCAGCACTGCCCACAGGCTGTTAGTTGTTTTCACGTTTTCTATATCCATTTTTCACTCTTGTTATTGATCTGCTTAAATCAGTTCGCTGTTGAAGAGGATATTCCCTTCATCATCGGTCTCCAGCTCAAGTTTCTCCAGACTTTTACCCTGGCAAGATCCGTAGATACACCTCCCGTCATCAATACGAAACAGGGCACCGTGTATTGAGCATTGAAGCATATCACCTTCATAATTGAGAAACTCATCCGGCTGCCAGTTAAGTGGTGCCCCGGTGTGAGGGCAGCTATTACGGTAGGCCAGCAGGACGGATTCGCTCTTCAACAGAAAGGCAGGTTGCCACTCGCCGTTCTCGCGATAACTGAATTCGCGGCACATTCCCGGCATGAGCTCGTCAATCTTCATCTCGCTATCCGACCCAGGCGAACCAGAGCGGCAGGGTGATAATACTTAATGCCGTACTCAGGGTCACCGTCATGGCGTAGAGACTGCTATCAAGGCGGTAGCGATCACACAGCACGATACCCAGCACCATACTTGGCATCGCCGCCTCTAACACTACGGCAGTGCGCACTGCACCGCTGAGGCCGACCAGGTCACTGGCACCCCAGATCAGCAGCGGGGTCAGCAACAGTTGGATCAGCACCACCGGTAGTGCCAGGTTAATGTGTCGTTTCCAGCCAGCGCCCCAGCTTAAGCCCAGGCCCAGGGAGAACAGCATGAGTGGAATGACTCCTGCCGCCAGCATATCGAGCATGCCAGCGAACACGGCGGGAAGTGGTACCGCCAGCAGGTTTAGCGTCACCCCGATGATCGCTGCCCACAAAGGGGGCACCTGTAACAGGTTCTTTAGCGGGTGTACCCGCTCGCTACTGTTACCGAAGTGGTGGGCGAGTATGACTCCCACGCTGAGTAGTAGCGGGGTACAGGCAAAAAGGTCGTACTGCACGGCCACGCTACGTGCCCAGCTCCCCAGCGTTGCCTCCAATACCGGTAGTCCCATGTAGGTAGCATTGGGAAAGGCGGCGGCAAGTAACAGTGCCCCGAATGCTGCCCCGGCAGGGCGGCGGCGCATGAACCATAGCCATGCGGCCCCCATTCCAATGCCGACCCCCAGCATGGCCATCGAGGCCACCCGTACGGCATCGAGACTGAGTGGTGCGCGCCACAGTACTACAAGTACCAGCGCCGGCAGCAGCAATACATAGACCAGTCCGGTAAGACTACGCCGGAGTACGTCGGCTTTTAGCCCCTGTGGCGTAAAGAGTTGCCACAATACGCCACAGAGGATGAGTCCAGCGGTCTGTATGATCACCTGATACATAAATCTCAGGCCCCTAGATGCACGATGAGGCGACGTCGGCCACCGTTATGGCGATGCTCCCACAGATAGATCCCCTGCCAGGTTCCGAGGGCCAGGCGGCCATGCACAATGGGAATAGAGAGCGAGGTGGCGGTTAGCGCCGTCTTGATGTGAGAGGGCATGTCATCCGGCCCCTCGTGGGTGTGGGTAAATAGAGAGTCGCCTTCGGGGATCAGGCGGTTGAGCCAGTTCTCCAGATCGTCTCGCGCCGAGGGATCGGCGTTTTCCTGAATCGTCAAACTGGCCGAGGTGTGCTGCAAAAAAAGGGTGCATAGTCCTTCATCCAGGCTCGCCTCTTGTACTAGTGCCATCACCTCAGTGGTGATCTCATGTAGCCCCTGTCGGCCCCCTGCAAGTGACAATTCTCTAACCACGATGCCTCCCTAATGAACTTGCGAATAACATAAATTTCATGCGTCGCATGCTACCACCTTTGTTATTCAGGATGAAAAATCGCGCCTCTCAGACTTATAGGTAAGGATCACAACACTATCTATCATTGCCTGCGAAGATTGTTTTTATACTGAAATAATAAAGAAAATGCGGAAAAACAGTAAATAAAGTGTTTATTAAGGGTTTTCTTCTTGTGTTTTCCACCTTGGCGATTCAGAATTTGTACTGTTATCGAGCCGTTATCAATTACCCGATTAGAAAAGTTCAGGAGAGTCCAGATGGTTGCAAAAAAGAAAGCCGCAGCAAAGAAGACCACCGCCAAGAAAAAGGTTGTCGCCAAGAAGAAAGTTGTTGCTAAGAAAAAGGTAGTCGCGAAGAAAAAAGTAGTCGCGAAGAAAAAAGTAGTCGCCAGAAAGGCTCCTGCCAGGAAGGTTGCGGCCAAGGCAGCAGCACCCAAAAAGATTACCGCAATTAAGGCACCGATGACTAAATCTGCGCTTTATGCCACCATCGCTGAGCGTACCGATGTTTCCAAGAAGGACGTTGCAGCAGTATTTGAAGAGCTGAGCAACCTGGTTGACGGTCACGTCCGCAAGCGTGCTGCTGGTAGCTTCACCCTGCCAGGGCTGCTGAAGATCACCACCGTAAAGAAGTCCGCCAAAAAGGCTCGCAAGGGCCTCAACCCCTTCACCGGTGAAGAGACCATGTTCAAGGCCAAGCCCGCCTCTATTCAGGTCAAGGTGCGCCCATTGAAGAAGCTCAAGGATTTCGCCAGCAACTAAGTTCCGGCGAATTCGTATAAAGAAGGGAGCCTCGGCTCCCTTTTTTTGTTTCTGGAATTGTCAATGTTGAGTTGAATAACAGGTATTTAGCCCTATACAAAGGTGAGTGTCGTGCTATGTTTTTATGGTGCGGGCAAATTTAGTCACGGTTACGGAGGCTGTTATGGTAACGAAACGTTCAGGTCTTATTCCCGCACTTCTACTCCTGGCTGCGGTACTTGCGGTGCTGGCCGAGCCTACCCCTGCTGCGACATTGCTGATCTATTAGTCATTAGCCGCCGATGATGCGAGACCCGCGCGAGTGGACTGCCCCGGGTCTCTCTGGGTAGATGGTGACCACTTACCCCTTTTTCTCATCTCCCCCGGTTGCGCCAGGCGCCTGGTTCTTGCGGTTATCTCTGCTCTTTCGGTTGTGGCGCGTGCACCGCTCTAGCCACCGATCTATCTTGCCCCAGAACCATTCTGGAAGACGCCGGTACCAGGGACGTGCGCGCCAGAAATCGTGGCTAATCTCATGGCTCTGTTCAAAGTCTCGGCTGAACAGTGTATACGCCTGTTCGATCACCTCCCCCCCCAGCAACTCCTGATTCGCCTCCAGATTCCAGCGCAGGTTCCAGCGATCGATATTGCTTGAGCCGATGGAGAGCCAGTCGTCGCATAGCAGCATCTTGGCGTGTAGAAAACGCGGTTGGTACTCGAAGATGCGCACCCCGTTGAGTAACAGCCGCCCATAGAATCGTCGCCCGGCATGGCGTACTGATGGATGGTCGGTGTGGGGGCCGGGCAGCAGTAGGCGCACATCCACCCCGCGATGAGCTGCATGACGTAACAGGCGGCGGATCTTCCACGAAGGGATAAAGTAGGCGGTGGCGATCCAGACACTCTTCTCTGCACCGCGAATACGGTTAATAAGTGAGCGCTTGATCTCCATGCGACTGGGGGTATTGAGGCTGACCCGCCCTGGCCCTCCTCCTGCGGTTGGTTGTGTTATCTCGGTTAAGGAGAGTGGAGGTGAGCCCCACAGGTTCCAGCTCTGGCTGAAGGTGTGTTGCCAGTCGCTCACCACCGGGCCGCGTATTGATAGCATGACATCGTGCCAGCTGTGAAGAGGATGCGTCTGGCTATCGAACTCATCGGTTAAACCGGCACCGCCGGTAAAGGCGATACGTTGATCGACTATCAACAGTTTGCGATGGTCACGAAACAGGTTGCGCCGCATGGTGCCGTAGTGCATCGGGTTGTAAAAGGCGAGGTGGATACTCGGGTGCTGCAGACGGCGGCGGTCAGTTAGCTGTAGACCTCGTGCACCAAAATCATCGAGTAACAGGTAGAGCTGTACACCGCGTTCGGCGGCCGTAATAAAGGCATCAATAAACTGGTTAGCGATATTGCCCGATTCAAACAGATAGATGTCGAGCAGGATATGCTGTTGGGCATGGGCGATGGCGTGCAGCATTGCCGGGAAGAACTGTTCGCCGTCGTTCAGCAGCTGGTAGCGGTTGCCTGCACGCCAGGGAAAACGTCCATCCTTAGCCTGTGACCGTGCCATCACCTGCGTCCTGTTAGTACCCGCTGGAGGAGTGAATGGTGAGCTGCCCGTTACGTACTGTGAGGCTTAGTTCCCCCTGAAGCAGGGAGAGCAGACTCTCACCGGCAATGGCGGCGCGCCAGCCATGTAGTAGTGGGATATCGCGCTCGCCCATGATCAGTTTTTCCAGTTCGCGTCTGCTGGCTACGGCACCGGGACTGATGGCCTGTTCACGGCAGCGCTCGCGCAGTAGCGCCATCATTATATCGACAAGGGAATCCTGTTGGGCAGGAAGGCGTAGCCCTTTTTTTACCGTTGGCCACTGCTCCTTTGGGATGTCACGTCCGCTGGTGATGGCCTGTAGCAGCACCTTACCGTGGCGCTTGATGGTTCCCTCCTCAAGACCACGAATACGCTGCATGCTGTTTGTGTTCTGGGGCATGTGGCGTGCCAGGTCTAGCAGGATCTCATCCTTCATAATCCAGCGGCGTGGCCGGTTGCTTTGCTGTGCCTGTTCTTCACGCCATGCAGCAAGCTGTTGCAGTATCGCCAGTTGCACCCCGCGCAGGCGGTTGGCCCCCTTGAGGCGCTGCCATGCCAGTTGTGGAGGATTGCTGTAGCGGGCGGGACTAACCATGTCGGCGAAGTCCTCAGCTAGCCACTCTTCGCGCTCCAGTTCACGCAGGCGTGAAAGCTGGCTCAGGTAGACATCGCGCAGATAGCGCACATCATCGGCGGCGTATTTCAGTTGTGCCTCGTCCAGTGGGCGCTGGCACCAGTCGGCGCGGGCGTGGCCCTTCTCCAGCTCCAGCCCAAGTACCTCTTTGACCAGTGCGCCGTAGCCTATCTGCTCTCCCTGCCCTAGCAGGGTGGCGGCGATCTGGGTATCAAAGATGGGGCCCGGTACTGCATCACGCATGTCGAAGAATATCTCCAGATCCTGGTGGGCAGCGTGTAGCACCTTGGTGATTGCCGGGTCGTAAAACAGCTCGAGCAGCGGGCCTAGTGAGGGCAGTGCGAGCGGATCGATGCAGGCAACAACATCGGGATTGGCAACCTGAAGCAGACAGAGGCGCGGACGGTAGGTCTTCTCACGCAGGAATTCGGTATCAAGGGTGAGCCAGTTGTGGTTGCGTAGCTGTGCGCACAGGCTGTCCAGTGCCTCGGGGGTATCAATATAAAGTGCCGTTTCGTTCATCTCAATCCGCATAGGGTTAATAAGGAATGCTTCAAGTATAGCGGTTATCTCATTGTTTTATTGTCGTTTTTGCCGGGCAGACGGTATTATGTTTGGACGATTTCGCAGTTAATGGCAACGGGAGAAGCAGTAAAATAATGGAGGCCTTATTTTTCGCTTTTTGGCGTATCCTGTTGCTGCGTTCCGAACCACAGAGCGTGCCGGCCTCATCGTCCCTGTTGTGGCTGGTCCTGTTGTTACATTATGGCGTAGGATTCCTGCTAGCCCTGTTTTCTCTGCCGTTTTCTTTTGCCCTGCTTTATGCCCTGGTGAGTACCCTGACCATGGTGGCCGTGGTGCATGGGCTGTTACTGCTGTTTAGAAAACATGTGCGTTACACTCAGAGTCTGACGGCACTGGCCGCCTGTGAAGCGTTGCTGGGTCTGCTGTTAGTACCGGTGAGCCTGGTTTACTATTTTGGCAATACGGGCGAGGAGTTTCGCGGTCTGCTGGCGGTACTTTCATTACTGGTGCTTGGTTGGAATGTGGCGCTGACGGCGCATATCTTTCGCCACGCTTTGGGGGTTTCTGGTGGTATCGGATTTATTTTCAGTATCGTCTATCTGCTTATATCGATGAATATCGGTGAGATGGTCAGTGTAGCGGGGGGAGCAGGATGAAGATTCATATTCTGGGGATTTGTGGCACCTTCATGGGTGGCATGGCTCTGCTGGCTCGCGCTCAGGGGCACCAGGTGAGCGGACAGGATGCCGGTGTCTATCCGCCGATGAGCACCCAGCTGGCCGAGCAGGGGATCACCCTGCACGAGGGCTATGGGCCCGAGGCGATCCCTGAGGATGTCGATGTGGTGGTGATCGGCAACGCCCTCTCCCGTGGTAATCCCGCAGTGGAGTTTGTACTCGATCGTGGACTGCCCTATACCTCGGGTGCGCAATGGCTGAGCGATAATTTTCTCCAGGGGAAATGGGTGCTGGCCGTGGCCGGTACCCATGGTAAGACCAGCACCGCCTCGATGCTTGCCTGGATTCTGGAGTATGCAGGGATGAAGCCCGGTTTTCTTATCGGTGGTATTCCACAGAATTTCGGTCTCTCCGCACGTGCTGGTGAGACCCCTTTCTTTGTTGTCGAGGCCGATGAATATGACACCGCCTTTTTCGACAAGCGCTCCAAGTTCGTGCACTACCGTCCGCGTACCCTGGTGCTAAATAATCTGGAGTTTGATCACGCGGACATCTTTGATGACCTCACGGCAATTCAACGGCAGTTCCACCATCTGGTGCGAACTGTCCCTGGTCAGGGACTGATCCTGTCACCGGAAAATGATCGCAATCTCGATGCAGTGATCGAGCAGGGATGTTGGACACCACTAGAAAAATTCGGTGGTGAGACTGGCTGGTCGGCCCGTGACGGCAGTGCCGATGGCAGCGGCTTCGATGTCTACTGGAACGATGAAAAACAGGGCCGGGTGGAGTGGGAGCTGCTGGGTCAGCACAACGTAAATAATGCGCTGGCCGCGATTGGTGCAGCCCGTCACAGCGGTGTGCCGGCGGCTCAGGCTGTCGCTGCGCTGTGTCAGTTTGAGAATGTAAAACGGCGTATGGAGTTGCGTGGTGAGGTTAATGGGATTCGTGTTTACGATGACTTTGCCCATCACCCCACTGCCATTGCCACTACCCTGGCAGGCTTGCGCAATAAGGTGGGTAAGGAGCGCATTATTGCTGTGCTGGAGCCGCGTTCAAACACCATGCGCATGGGAGTACACAAGGAGACCCTGTTGCCATCACTACTGGGTGCTGACAAGGTTTTTATTTACGCTCCCCCGGATCTTGGCTGGAGCCTGCCCGCAGATGCCCCCGAGTCGGTGACCTGTTGTGATGATTTTGACCTTATGTTGCAGGCGGTGATCGCCGAGACACAGCCGGGTGATCATCTGCTGGTAATGAGTAACGGTGGTTTTAACGGCATACATGGCAAATTGTTAGATAGGCTGTAGAGCGGCCGATTATTTCCCCTATTTTCCTGCACGGTCTATGCTAACTATCTACGCTATAATCTTAGAGATCCTCTGTGGTAGTTACGACACACCTCAATGCCTATGAATGACAACACCATATCCCTTGCCATTACCGGGGCCTCCGGAGCGCAGTACGGCCTGCGTCTGTTGGAGTGTCTGCTGCAGGCGCGCCAGCAGGTTTACCTGATGGTCTCGCAGGCGGCGCAGGTGGTACTGGCGACCGAGACCGAGCTTCAGGTGCCGGGGCGTCCCGAGGCGATGCAGACCTTTTTTGCCGAGCGCTTTGGAGCAGAGCCTGGTCAGTTAGAGGTGTTTGGGCGTGAGCAGTGGATGGCCCCGGTGGCCAGTGGCTCCAATGCACCACGGGCAATGGTGGTCTGTCCCTGTTCCACCGGCACGCTATCTGCCATCGCCACCGGGGCGAGTAATAACCTGATCGAACGGGCTGCCGATGTGATGCTCAAGGAGCGTCGCCAGCTGATCCTGCTGCCACGTGAGATGCCGCTCTCGGCGATCCATCTGGAGCATATGCATAAGCTGGCGCTGATGGGAGTGACGATAATGCCCGCCAGCCCCGGTTTTTATCACCGCCCGCAGTCGGTAGAGGAGATGGTCGACTTTGTGGTGGCGCGTATCCTTGATCATCTGGGGCTGGAGCATGCGCTGCTCACTCGCTGGGGGGAGGGCGAGGGGTGAGTCGCCTGACCATTCCTGTTTTTCCACTGCACTCGGTGCTCTTCCCCGGTGGCCCACTGGTGTTGCGAATCTTTGAACCACGTTATCTCGATATGATCAGTCGCTGCCTCAAAGATGAGTGCGGCTTTGGTATCTGTCTGATTCGCGAAGGCTCCGAGGTGGGTGAGGCGGCCGAGGTCTATCCGATAGGTACCCTGGGACAGATCACTTACTGGAATAAACGACCTGATGGCCTGCTTGGAGTGACCTTACGCGGCGAGCAGCGCTTTCGTATTATCAGGCAGTGGGTGGAGCCGAATCAGCTGATGGTCGCCGAGGTGGAAATGCTGCCAAATGATCTGCCACGGCTGGTACCTGAGGAGTATCAGGGTCTGGTTGCGATGTTGCAGAGCATTATCGATGAACTGGAGCATCCCTACATCACGCTGCCCAAGCAGTATGACGATGCCGGTTGGGTTAGTGCCCGACTGGTGGAGTTATTACCATTGAGCTACAGCCACAAACAGCGTTTGTTGCAGGAGGAGGATCCGCTACGGCGTCTTGAGGTCTTGCTGGAAATGATGATGCGAAAAGATCGGGGCGAGGAGTAGATTTATCATTGTCGGGCAACGTGATTCCTTTAGTTACCCGAATAGCTGAAACGCAGTATTCGATTCTCTTTCCCGGATAGTGGTTGTTGATAAAGGTATAGCACCGGGATTGTCTGTAACTCTAAATGAAATAGCTCAAGCGCCTCGGTGAAATTGTTCTGGGTACGCGGCACGCTGAGTCCCGCGCGGGTCTCGGTTTTGAGTTCTGTGATATTCCCCAGCCACAATATCTGTTGTGCCTCACCGATGCGGTAGGGGCTGCGCCATAGCCGTAGCGCCAGCATTGCACCATTCACCTCACGGGTTAGCAGTAGTTCGTGATAGCGTCCATCGTGCACTTGCGGTAGCACCGGCATCTGCGCCAGCGGGGTGTTGGGGTTGAGCCAGACCATCCAGCTAAGCGCATCGACTGCGGGCGGTGTCTGCCACCCCGTCTCAGTTAAACTCTTTTCCAGTTTGCTAAGTGCCTCGGGTGTTCCGGTGTATTGTAGATTGAGCGGGTGTTGGTGGCGGCCGCGAAGGTCTGCGCGAAATTCGGGGAGCCCGGGCGTTGTTTCCTGCAGCCACTGTTGTTGTGACAGCACGACGTTCTCTTCGACATAGGCGTAGCGCTGTAGCTTTTCATCGAACTGTCGTGGTGCATGCCAGGCCATTGTTACTATCACCACCACCACTACCAGCAGTGATAGCTGGAACGGCGCCACCCGCTCCGCCGGGTGGTTGCGATAGCCGATACCGAGCAGGGAAACCCAGGCCAGCCCCAGCGTAACTACTCCGAGAAGCGTCCCCAGTTGCTGCGCTCCCAGGTAGAAGCGGGCGAAGGCAATGGTGAGGATTAGAACCCCTGCCAGGGCATAAGCCAGCCAGCGATGGCGTAGTGGCAGCTCCCGGGCAATTAATACTGCAAGAAAGCCGAAACAGGCGATGCTACTGAGCAGCAGGGTGTTGTTGGCGGCCTGCTGGATCAGGGCATCGGCGTGCAGCTGGTGGCCCAGCGCGAACAGGATCAGTCCCAGCAGTGAGCCGAAGCCTATAGCTGCCACCCAGTGTACTGCGGCCCGGCGCAGGCCGTTACGCAGCAGCCAAATCAATACCAGCAGGGAGAGACTGAGGACAATCTCGATATCGCCCAGCTGACTGAAGAGGAGCATCACTCGATCGATCACAGGGGTGCGCAGGTTGTGAAGCGTGTGCTGCAGGCTGTAGTCGAGCCCGGCGAGCAGGCTGTCACTCACACCCATCGTGCTCATCACTACGCTGAACAACACTGTGGTGGTGAGCAGTAGCAGTGCCAGCAGTGTTAGACCGCGAGCTTCGGGCTGCGCCGGGTCAAGTAGTGAGGCCGGGATGCGGCCGACTATCGGGTGCAAGCGGGACCACCATAACAGCCGCTGCATTAGTGGGTAGGCATGGTGGTGCAGCCAGTTGAAGGTGATCTTCGATAGCCAAAGCACCAGCACCAGTACCGCCAGCATCGAGCCTGCCATCACCGCCAGCCGAGAGGCCACCTCGGCGGCCAACCCCAGTGAGGCGGTGAAGACCATGCCGGGAAGGACATAGACCGGTGCCCACAGGATCCCTGAGATAACATTGAACAGCAGAAAGCGACGGGTTGGCATCTCCAGCATCCCCGCTACCGCCGGGATCACTGGGCGTATCGGCCCGATAAAGCGTCCGAAGAGAATGCTCTTGCCACCGTGGCGATAGAAGAACTGGGTGGCGTTGGCGATAAGTTCGGGGTGTTTGCGCAACGGCCACATGGTTTTTAACTGCATGTGGTAATGGCGTCCTAGCCAGAAGCTTACTCCGTCACCGGTAATTGCCCCAAGCGAGGCCCATACCAGGGTCGGCCACAGTGGTAGCACATCGGTGCCGACCAGCGCACCGACACCGAACATCATCGCCGCACCGGGAAGAATTAGTCCGACCAGGGCCAGTGACTCAAAGAAGGCGATAAGGAAGACACCCAGTCCACCCCAGGCAGGGTTGGCGTTAATCCAGGCAAAAATATCGTTAAGGCTTTCCATCTTTTTATTCTACACCTACATCCGGGCAGAGATGACACGGGATATACGTATTAACTGTGTGCTTATTGAGTTATTTTTCGCTGGTTTGTAGGTGCATTCCTAGCTGCTCTGTAGGTGTTTACTTGATCGTTACGGGGTGTTGTTGATTGTTTAAGGAAAAGCCCCTATCTCTCTACTTACGCAAAGAAGCAATAGAGGGATCGCTTATGGAAATGTTGCAGTTTCATACCGAAGAGATGCCAATGTATGAAGATATGGGTGCTCGCTATCTAGTGGTTGCCCACTGTGGCGCATGGAGTGATGGTGAGGCCACTAGCAATCCCGGTCAGATCCCCGGACTAAAACGTGAGTTGCGCAAACGATTTATGAACCGCTACGCCGCTGCCGCTTAGCAGACAGAGCAACTCCTCCCCTCAGCCGCCAAACAGGGCGGCTTTTTTTTGTGGTCGGAGCGGGCAGTTTACAATGTTGCCAGGACCCTTCCAGCCGCCTCAATGGTGGCATCGATATCGGCGTCGGTGTGGGCGCTTGAGACGAAACCCGCCTCAAAGGCCGAAGGAGCGAGGTAGACTCCCTCCTCAAGCATGCCGTGGAAGAATTTCTTAAAACGTTCTCCGTCGCATTTTTCGACGGCCTGAGCGAAAGAGGTGATCTTCTCTTCGTTGGTGAAAAACAGGCCGAACATACCGCCGACATGGTTTTCACTCATCGGCACACCTGCCTTCTTTGCCTCGCTCATAATGCCATTGACCAGTCTCTCCACCTGGGTGCCGATGCCGTTGTAGAAGCCGGACTGTTCGACCAACTTCATGGTGGCGAGACCTGCAGCCATGGCGACCGGGTTGCCGGAGAGGGTGCCGGCCTGATAGACCGGGCCAAGGGGGGAGAGTTTCTCCATGATCGCACGCTTGCCGCCGAAGGCGCCTACCGGCATACCGCCGCCAACGACCTTGCCGAGGGTGGTCATGTCGGGCTTCACGCCATAGTGGCCCTGGGCGCTGCCAAGGGAGACACGGAAGCCGGTCATCACCTCGTCGAAGATGAGAACGGTACCGTGCTCGTCGCAGACCTCACGCAGCCCCTCAAGGAAGCCGGGAACCGGCGGGATGCAGTTCATGTTGCCAGCTACAGGCTCGACAATGATGCAGGCGATCTCCTTACCGATTTCAGCAAAGGCTTTTTTGACGGCTTCGATGTCGTTATAGGGGAGGGTGACAGTGTGTTCGGCTAGCGCTGCGGGTACACCGGGTGAGCTGGGCTCGCCGAAGGTGAGCATACCGGAGCCCGCCTTCACCAGCAGTGAATCGGAGTGACCGTGGTAGCAGCCTTCGAACTTTACGATTTTGTCGCGCCCGGTGTAGCCACGGGCCAGACGGATGGCACTCATGGTTGCCTCGGTGCCAGAGCTGACCATACGCACCATATCCATCGAAGGCACCAGCTCCACCAGCTTGTCGGCCATTACCGTTTCGATCACGGTGGGGGCGCCGAAGCTGAGGCCATTGACCACCGTATCCTGCACCGCCTTGATGACATCGGGGTGGGCGTGGCCGGCGACCATCGGTCCCCATGAGGCGACATAGTCGATGTATTTATCGTCGGTCTCAGAGTAAGTGTAGGCCCCCTCTGCCCGCTTGAAGAAGATCGGATCGCCGCCGACACCCTTAAAGGCACGCACCGGTGAGTTGACCCCACCAGGGATGTGTTTCTGGGCAGCTTCGAAGAGTTCGTGTGCGTTGGGCATGGTTTTTTCCTAGTCGTAAGTCTTAAGTCTCTAGTCGCAAGTCAAAGTCGTAGAGGACTTTGGACTCGGGGCTGTTTTAATAAAGTTGGGCAAATTTCTCGGCGGCGGTTTTAATGTCGGCCTGGCCGAATACCTCGGTGATCACGGCGAGCATGTCGGCTCCGGCCTCTACCAGTTGGCGGCCATTGTCGGCGGTGATGCCACCGATGGCAACTACAGGTATCTTCAATTTTTGTTTGGCCTCGTGCAGCAGTGCCAGCTCGGCCTTCACCGCCTCGGGCTTGACCCGTGAGGGGAAGAAGCTGCCGAAGGCGACGTAGTCGGCCCCTGCCTGCTCTGCTGCCACGGCGCATTCGATATCGTTATAGCAGGAGACACCGATAATGGCGCGTGGGCCTAGTTTGGCACGGGTGGCGGCAACATCGGCATCGTCACGACCAAGGTGTACTCCGGCGGCTATCACCTGGGCCGCAAGCTCTACATCATCATTAATGATCAGCGGTATACCGAGTGGACGGCACATGTTGTTGAGGTCACTCGCCTCCCACTGGCGCTGCTCAGTATTGCCACTTTTGTTGCGATACTGAATCATCTGCGCCCCACCCTGAATGGCGAAGGCCACTGCCTCCACCAGTTGTTCCGATGAGAGCAGCTTGCTGTCGGTGATAGCATAGAGGCCGCGTGGTAGCTGTGCCATGGTTATGGTTCCTAATTTTGACTGGATTCGCCGTCGTTGTGAGCCCAGAAGAAGCGGTTGGGGTGATGCTGTCCCATGCCGATGCGGTAGCCGTTTTTCAACGCCTCCCAGGTGTACTCCTGCGCTTCGTGGATCGCGGTAAAGGGTTCCAGCCCCTGAGCCAGCAGTCCGGCGATGGCGGAGGCGAGAGTGCAGCCTGAGCCGTGGTAGTTGTCGGGCAGACGCTCCCAGGAGAAAGTATCCAGCAGGCGTCGGTTGGTGTAGAGGCGGTTGTCTACCGTGGTAGTACTCTCATGGGTGCCGGTGATCAGCAACAGTTTACAGCCATCACTCAGTAGCTCCTGGGCGCAGGCCTCCAGCGTATCGGCCTCGTGGGCCAGTGCCCGTGCCTCATCGCTATTGGGGGTGAGCACCGTCACCAGTGGAAACAGCAGCTCGCGCATCGCCTCCTGCATTTCATCACTACTGAGACGGCTGCCGCCACCGGCGCGCAGGATGGGATCCATTACTACCGGGATGTTGGGGTAATCCATGAGCAGGGTGTGAAGCGCCTCGATATTCTCCAGTGTGGCGAGCAGGCCGATCTTGATCGCTGCCACGGGCATGTCTTCGAGAATGGCACGGGCCTGTTCGATTACCACCGTTGAGTCGATGGGGTCCAGGCGCATTACATTCTGCGTATCCTGCACCGTGAGTGCGGTGATCACCGGCGCCGCCTGGCAACCCATGCTGGCAATGGCCTCGATATCGGCCTGAATCCCTGCGCCGCCGCTGGGGTCGTTACCGGCAAATACCAGTACAATGTTGGGGTGTGGTTGCTGCATATTAGCTTTCCCAATACCTGTTAAATGGTGCCGGCCTGACGGGCAATATAGGCGGTCTTTGCTGAGAGTTCGAGTGAGCAGCTCCACTTGTAGGCGAGGTTGATGCTGCTGGCCTGGGCGTAAACGCCGTGGCCGCGTACTACGGTAATTGGGTGTTCGGCCAGCATTGCAGCGACCTGCTCCGGGGCCTCCTCCACATAGCGATCATAGGGGATGGTAATTACCGGTACGCGGGGGAAGTAGAGCTGTCCCTCAAAGTCAGGGGGAACAAAGTCCTCGCCGTTCATGGTGAGGGCAACGGTATGGGGGCCGTGGCTGTGCAGTACTGCACCGGCCCCGGGGTTGTTCTGATAGATCAGCATGTGTAGCCGTGCATCGAGTGAGGCCCCTTCGGCCAGGCTACCGTTGAGTTGGCAGCGCAGTAGTTGATCGGAACTCAGCAGGTCAGCACATGCCCCGCTGGGGGTGACCCAGAAGTCGTCGTCGACTCGTACCGAGGCGTTGCCGCTATGCGAGTCGTTGTTGCCGTGTTGGCGCAGCCACTTGTAGTGGCGCACCAGATCTTCTCGTGGATCCATCTATTCTCTCTTAACTCAGGCAGGGTGAGGTACTGAACTGTGTTAAAGAATGTTACCCGATCTTTCGTGATATTTCCGGTGTACTTCGCTACGGCAGTAACCGGAAGGTACAACCTGGAGGTGTCTATATAGGGCATCTCTAATCATTCATGAATATGCATCTTGAGTCCCAAATTCACCATTCCTGCGTTGCAAATTTTCGCAATAGTCCCGCTATTACGTGCAATTTGCGCCTTGGCCTGATGAATTTAGAATCTCAATCTGCTACATCCAGAATTATTAGAGGTACCCTATATTTATTAAGTGGGAGTGTGTCTGCGTTGTTGTTGCTGACGTTTGCGGCGCCACCAGATAAGGACACCGCTGGCGGCACTGAACAGTAGCAGTATGGCGGCGGCATCCATGACATAGATCCCCATGCCGCCAAATAGTCGGCCGCTGTGCAGGTCGAGAATGACTCGCTCAAGGGGAAGTGTGGCACCCGGGTGGTGTTGGCTGATGGCTTGTTTCAGTGCTTCAGGCGCGGCCTCAGATCGTGACCATGTCGCCGTGCCCGTTACTGTCTGCCACTCTCCTGTCATCAGTTCGCCAGCGATGATCCCTTCCGAGGTTTGAACCAGCAGCAGGCCATTGTTTCCGGTAGCGATGGCGCTAATGCCGTGGGGGACCCCATCAAGGTTGTCCAGGTGCTCGATAAGCTGCCCACCCGGTGTTAGCAGTAACAGGCTCTGTTGTCCCGAGGTGACGATCATCTCAGGCAGTGCAACGGCACCACTAAGTGTTTCATTGAAGTGAAAGGGCAGTTTGTTGCTATCGAGATAGAGCTGTTCGCCCCATTGCGACAGCCAGTGATCGCCGACGCGGTAAAAGCGCCCCTCAACGGGGGATATGCCATACCAGTTAAGCAACCAACGCTGCTGGATCTGTTTCTGATCCAGAGCAAGTTGTTCGGTGTGGTTGAGCATCACCCCGGTGATAGCGAGCAGGGCGGCCAACAGCGCCACTGCAAGTCCCAGGTAGCGATGCCACTGGTAGAGTGAGCTCAGTGATGGACGATATTTTTTATGGCGTGACATGGGTATCGCCCACTTGTTTGGCCAACAGTAGTGCCATGCGGGCCATATGGTTCATGGCTCGTACCGAGAGGGTTGCACCTGTTATGGCGTCGATATGGGTGTCCAGCTGTCCCTGCTCCCCAAGCCCAACCTGTTGGAACTGATTGGTAAAAAAGGGATAACGGATCTCCCAGCCCCGGTTTTCACGGAATGTCAGAACTTTGGCCAGCTGTAGTCTGCCCCGTTCGACGATAAAGCCGGCGGTGATGGGGTGCTCCTTGCCGATGGCCTGCAGAATCCAGACACTGCGTGTCTCGCGCTTCCAGTACCGTAGACGCAACTGGGGCGGGGCTTCCTGCATTACCTGGCGATAAGTGTTCCCCAGTTCACCGCTGAGCCATATGCGTTGAGTCTTTGGTACCTTACCGGCAAAGGCTTCGGTAACAAATTCTTCCGGCTCCTGGTAGACGCCCCGGGCATATACCGTACTCAGGCCAGTTAGCAGCAGAATGAGAAGCAAGGGACGCGCAAGGCGCCCCTTAAGGTGGTCAGCCAACATCTGTGAGTCCTTAGAACTGGTAACCAATGCCGAGGTTGATACCGTCGTACTCGCTGGTACCTGTAGGTGTGCTCTGATCCTGGTAATCGAGCTTGATCACCACATCCTGATGGGGCCAGTAGTTCACGCCCAGGTCGGTCTGCTGGTACTCAGAGTCGGCGCTGTCACCTGCCTGGTTGTCCCAGGTGTTGAGGCGGGCGAAGACTCCCCACTTATCGTCGACCTTGTAGGAGGGCTCGATATACCAGCCATTCTGCTCGTCTTTGCCTGTAGCGGTGCCGTCGTCATCCAGTGTCCACTGGGCATAGAGGGCGCGTATGGCGAACGGCCCGGTGTTAAATACCGCGTGCGCTTCGAGCAGGTCGGCGGCAACACTCTTGGCCATGGTGTCCTGGCGAATATCGGTCTGATGGTTGAGGGTGGCACTCAGTTCCAGTCCGGGGATACCGGTCCACTTGATACGGGCGGTGTAGGCGAGGGCATCGGCCTTGGCTTTGGCCACTTTTTGACGACTGCCGCGAATGTTGTAGTCGGCGGCGTAGAGCCCGGAGTGGAGGGCAAGGTCGTAAGAGATACCGTTGGCCATGTGATGGCTGAAGCCGACTCCGGCTTCCCACCATGTGGCGGGGATGATGTTCTTCTCAACCGGGTTACGCTCAACGCCATAGAAGGTCGGTGGCTCGTGGGTTTCATTGATCAGGCCGATGGGTATCAGGAACAGGCCACCTCTGGCATTCATCTGATCGTTTAGGTCGAACTCCACATAGGCCTGCTCCAGCTCCACCTCTCCGGGCTGGCCGTCGCCAGACAGAGTGTGCTCGAGTTCCAGTTCGGTGAAGAGGCGGGTGTGACTGTTGAATTCATGACCAAAGAAGAGGACGAAGCGGTGGAAATCGATCTCCTTCTTGTCGGTACCGCCAACCAGCTGGTTTTCAAGGTTATTGTAGTGAAGCTCCCCGTAGCCCCCAATAGTGGTAGGGCTAGAGCCCATAGGTCTGGCATCAGTGGCGTCACCTAGTGCTTCAATGCGTTGCTCTAATTCGCTGACCTGCTGCTGTAGCTGGTTGATCTCTGGCTGGGTGGCGGCAATGGCGCTCAGTGGACTCATCAGGATGGCGGCGATGAGTGGTCGTTTAAAATGGGTGTTCATCATAACTCCAGTATTTAGTGGCATAGGTAAAGGGGTAACGCCTCACGGTCAGCGTGATAACTCACTATAAACTTAAAGTTAAGCTAAATGCAAATCATTCTTATTCAATAAACAGAAGGGAGGAGTAGAAGATAGTAAAGTCGAGGAGCTTGGTGTGTGGATGCGGTGATGACCGCACCCTATGATTGTGGATCAGAAGGGTTTTACGACGACCAGAATCGTTACGGCCATCAGGACTAACACCGGCAGTTCGTTAAATATGCGGTAGAACTTGTCGCTACGGGTGTTCTTATCGGCAGCGAAGACCTTTACCAAGTGGCCGCAGTAGAGGTGGTAGCCGATTAGTACGACCACCAGCGCCAGCTTGGCGTGCATCCAGCCCCCACTGAAACCGTAGCCCAGCCACAGCCAGAGGCCGAGGGCCAGGGCGAGCACCGCCAGTGGTGCCATAAAGCGGTAGAGCTTGTGTTCCATTAGCTTCAATCTGGCGATCTCGGCCGGTTCGGTCGCCATCGCGTGGTTGACGAAAATACGCGGCAGGTAGAACAGCCCGGCGAACCAGGAGACGACGAAGATGATGTGAAACGCTTTTAACCAGAGCATTATCTAGGCCTTTGCGGTGAGCATGGCGATGATGCGGTTGTGTAGTGCCTTCATATCCATCTCACCGAGCTTGTACTGCACGATGCGCCCCTTGGGGTCGATGAGGAAAGAGCTGGGGGTGAGTGATACCCCGCCAAAGGCAAGGGCGGCACTGCCATCCTTATCTATCGCCACCGGGTAGGGGAGCTGTTTTTGCGACACCATGGTACGCACCTGATCCTCCGGGTCGTAGTCCATGGCAATGGCGATAATCTCCAGGCCGCGCGGGGCCAGTTCCTTATAGAGATCGACCAGGTGCGGCATCTCCTTAATGCAACCGGGACAGGTGGTGGCCCAGAAGGTGACCAGCAGTGGTTTGCCCTGCAGTGATGCGATGCTTATCGTCTTGCCATTCAGCGTGGTGACGCTGAGCTCCGGGGCCTGTTTGATGCCGCTGGGGGTGAGCCAGAGGTAGCCGAGCAGGGCGACGATGGCGAGAAGAACGGTGCTGGTGAGGAGGGTCTGTTTTTTCATGGTCTACCGCGTTGCGATTGTGGTTGGGATTTAATGACTGCCATTGTAGAGATAGTTGGCCTCAATATCTTCCCGACTAAGGATACCGAAGATCGTCGGCTGGTGGGTAAGGGTATCGCGCACTACGTAGAGTGCCTCGGACTGACTGGAGCGCATAATTTCCCTCCCTTCCTCTAATGTGGCCTGAAATGGTATTGCGGCCACCTGAAGACGCTTGGCCGGTATTGCCAGCAGATCCAGAGTATCTTCGTCTTTTTCGCACTCTTCTATGTGGCGAGCCAGATCACTGGCGGGCATTAGGCTGTGAGGCATCGCATCCTCTTCTTGAATCAATATCCACTGCGGTTTTTCTGCCAGCAGTGTTTCGATTTGCGTGATGCTTAGTAGGCGAGCCGTGGCGGCGAAATTGCGATTCATCACACCGTAGACAGAAAGGCGGCGTAGCGACTGGGCCACCGGATCATTACGGTAGTCGAGACCGCGGGAACGAATCAGCTCAAGGAAGATCGGTCCACGTTTGAATAGTTCACTACTGGTCATGGTGGCGGCGATTACTGCTAGCATGCCCGGTAATAGCAAGTTGGGGTTGGAGGTGAGCTCCAGCATCGCTATGAGTGCCGCCAGTGGTGCCTGCAGGGTGCCTCCCATCATCGCCGCCATACCAATCATGGCGTAGAGACCGGGGGTACTAGCGGTCTCGGGGAACAGGGTTCCAGCCACCATGCCTAGTGCGCCGCCTGCGGTAGCGCCTATCACCATGGTGGGACCGATGAGACCTCCGGGGATCCCAAGGCCGAGGCTAGCGGTGGTGGCGAGGAGTTTCACCAGGGCGATGATAGCCAGTGTAGTAAGTGCATACTCACCCAGCAGAGCGGTATTTACCGTATCGTAACCAATCCCCATGATCTCCGGCACAAAGAGGGCACAGCTCCCGGCGATGAACCCGGCGCTGCCCATGCGCAGCCAGATGGGCCAGCCGTTCAGGCTGGCGGTGAAGAGCAGCATCAGGCGAATGAATAGCGCCCCGAGCACACCAATGGCGATGCCGCTGAGTAGCACGAAGGGGAGTTCGGCCATCGAGGCCAGTTGCAGTGCCGGTACATCGAAGGCGGGTGCCGAACCGTAGACCAGTCGGGTGAGCACGGTGGCGCTGACAGCGGCGAGGATCACCGGTGAGAAACTGACGAGGGTGTACTCCATCATTACCACTTCCATGGCGAAGATCACGCCGGCCAGAGGGGTATTGAAAGAGGCGCCGATGGCGGCGGCCACACCACAGGCGACGAGGATGCGTACCGAGTTGTTGGGTAGTTTCAGCCACTGCCCCAGCAGACTGCCGTTGACCGCACCGAGATGTACGCTAGGGCCCTCTCGTCCCACCGAGTTACCGCTGGCGATGGCGAAGAAGGCACCAATGAACTGGGTCATGGCGTTCTGCCAGGGGAGGTGGCCCTGGTGGTAGGTGAGGCGCTCCATCACGTGGGTTACCCCCACCTCGGTGAAATTTCGGCTGAGATACTGAAAGCAGAGGCCCAGTAGCAGGGCACCGCCTAAGGGCAGGAAAAAACGCCAAAGACTGCCTAGCGCCTCAAAGTTTTCGGCATCTCCACCAGGCAATAACAGGCCCAGTGAGCCTTCTATAGAAAGGCGAAACAGTATGATCACCAAGCCGGCCAGCACTCCCGTGAGGATGCCGAGCAGGGAGAGTAGGGGCAGTGCCTCGGCACGGGCCAGGCGATGGCGCAGACGGTCGAGCAATTTCGTGTTCCTGATCGCTGAATCACTACATTATGCCAGAGCAACCCCCAGTTACCGAATTAATGCGCACTTTGCCCTTTTTCTTTTGCTCGCGCTCTCTGTATCATGCACTTCACTGATACACAGCGAGAAGCGCAGAGAACAATGATTAAGGTAGGTATTGTTGGCGGAACCGGTTACACCGGGGTTGAACTGTTGCGGCTGCTGGCCGCCCACCCGCAGGCTGAATTAAGGGTAATTACATCCCGTTCTGAGGCAGGTACTCCTGTGGCCGACATGTTCCCCAATCTGCGTGGTCATGTCGATATTGCCTTTAGTGTGCCGGACATTGATCAGTTGGCCGAGTGTGACGTGGTCTTCTACGCTACCCCGCACGGTGTTGCGATGGCGGGAGCTGGTGAGCTGCTGGAGCGTGGTGTGCGGGTGATTGATTTGGGTGCTGACTTCCGCATCAATGATATCGCGGTGTGGGAGAAGTGGTACGGCATGGAACATACCCGCACTGACCTGGTGGAGCAGGCGGTCTACGGTCTGCCTGAGCGTAACCGCGAGCAGATCCGCGGGGCGCAGCTGATCGCCTGTCCAGGCTGCTACCCTACCGCGACGCAGCTCGGTTTCCTGCCATTAATTGAGAACGGGCTTATCGATACCAGCCGTCTTATCGCCGACACCAAGTCGGGCGTTAGTGGTGCTGGGCGTAAGGCGAGTGTGGGGACTTTGCTGTGTGAGACGAGTGAGAGCATGAAGGCCTATGCGGTGGCGGGTCATCGTCACCAGCCGGAGGTCAGCGAAAAGCTCTCTGTGGTTGCGGGGCATCAGGTTGGCCTGACCTTTGTACCGCATCTCACACCGATGATTCGCGGTATCCATGCCACCCTTTATGCCACTCTTAAGGGAGAGCCGGGTGATCTGCAGGCGCTCTATGAGGAGCGCTATAAAAATGAGTATTTTGTCGATGTGATGCCCGCTGGTTCACACCCTGAGACCCGTTCGGTGAGGGGGGCTAACCACTGTCGCATTGCTATCCATCGTCCGCAGGGGGGAGACACCGTGGTGATCCTCTCGGTGATTGATAATCTGGTGAAAGGTGCCTCTGGGCAGGCGGTGCAGAATATGAATGTGATGTTTGGCCTGGATGAGCAGTGTGGTCTTGAACAGATCGCGTTGTTGCCATGAGTCATCTGGTCGTTAAGCCGCGCTCGTTTTGGCATTCGCCCCTGGGTATTGCGGTGATTGTATTGTTGTCTCTGTTGCTTGCCTGGAGCATTTTCGAACTTGGTCGTTACCGCGCGGGTTATGACACCCTGGCGGCATCACAAGTGGCTACTGAGTTGCACGAGCAGATCATGGGCTTGGGTAAGCAGCAAAGTGCATTGCGTGAAAAGAATGTAGTACTGGAGCGTAGTGGGCAGATCGAGCGCCAGGCCTATAAGCAGCTGGAGGTGGCGGTAACCGGTCTGCAGGACGAGATCCTGGAGCTGAAAGAGGAGCTGGCCTTTTACCGTGGAATTGTCTCACCCAAGGACGCCACCAAGGGACTCAGACTGCAGGACTTTGAGTTAAGCGCTGGGGTACAGCCGCGCCATTATCATTTCAAGGTAGTGTTAACCCAGGTGCTGAATAATGGTAATCTGGTGCGTGGCAATCTTCATTTTGAAGTAGTCGGTTTGTCTAAGGGGGAGCAGAAGAGTTATACCTTAGAGCAGATGAGCGACAGCAAGGGCAAGGGTTCTGCATTCCGATTTAAATACTTTCAAATTCTGGAGGGTGATTTCATGTTACCTGAAGGGTTTGAACCGATTAAAATCAATCTTACTGTTAAGCCGAAGACTTCGGCTCACAAGAAGCTTGCTCAGGTATTTGACTGGGTGGTTGAGGAGAAGAATTAGCAATGTTTGGCAATAAAAATACATCGCCTTCTAAGGGCACCAAGATTGATACTCTGATCGGACAGAACTCCGAACTGCAGGGCGATATTGTCTTTAGCGGTGGACTGCATGTGGATGGCACAATCAAGGGTAACGTTTTTGCCGAGGCAGATAGTGATTCGGTACTGAGTGTTAGCGAGCGTGGTCATATCGAAGGTGAGGTGCGGGTACCTAATATCGTTCTCAACGGTAGCGTTAAAGGTGATGTTCATGCCGCTGACCATATTGAACTGGCGGAGAAGGCGCGGGTGTTCGGCAACGTCTACTACAAATTTATCGAGATGGTGCGTGGTGCCGAGGTGAACGGTAATTTGGTGCACAAGGAGGATGGTTTCCAGGCGGCCCCTAAGGTAGAACTGTTGAGCGCCGAGAACGAATAATTCTTGACTAATTGGCTTGGGTATGGAGAATTGGGCCATAGTTAGCTGATACAGTGATTTTGGAGAAGTGTGATGAGTGATGCAGAGAGCCCCCTGATCTTCACCGACAGTGCTGCCGACAAGGTGAAGGCGCTGATCGAGGAGGAGGGCAATGACAACCTGAAGCTGCGTGTTTACGTAACCGGTGGCGGTTGCTCCGGTTTTCAGTACGGTTTCACCTTCGATGAGGCGGTGAATGACGGTGATACCTCGGTAGAGAAGAACGGTGTCACCCTGCTTATTGACCCGATGAGCTATCAGTACCTGGTAGGTGCCGAGATCGATTACAAAGAGGACCTGGAAGGGGCACAGTTTGTTATTCGTAACCCCAACGCCACCACCACCTGCGGCTGCGGTTCCTCCTTTTCACCGTAGTATTCATCTGTTTATGGTGAGAACCGTAAGGCCTGGGCGAGAAATCGACCGGGCCTTGTTGTTTGTGGGCTTGAAGAAACTTACTTTCGCCTCTATACCCTAACTAAACCTAGTAATACACTGTGCTACTGTCCGTGGTAGTGCCCTATATATGTAGCTGACATGAGGAATTGATTCGCATGAGCGATTACCTGCCTGGGCTTGAGGGCGTTCCCGCCACCCGTTCCAATATCTCTTTTATTGATGGTGAGAAGGGGATTCTGGCTTATCGTGGTTATCCGGTAGAGCAACTGGTTGAGTACAGCTCCTTTGAAGAGACGACTCTGTTGTTGCTTGATGGCCAGTTACCAACAGCGTCTGAACTGGCCGATTTCGATGCACACCTGCGCAGTAACCGCCGGGTGAAGTACAACATCCGCGAGATCATGAAGAAACTCCCTGCTACCGGTCACCCGATGGAGATGTTACAGACTGCGGTGGCGAGCCTGGGGATGTTCTATCCGGGTAATGAGTGCCTGACTGGCTCCGAGCTGTGTGAGGATCTCAACTACATCCACAATATGACGGTGAAGATCATCGCTCGTATCCCGGTGATTGTTGCCATGTGGGAGCATATCCGCAAGGGCTACGACCCCGTCGAGCCGCGCACTGACATGACCACTGCCGAGAACTTCCTCTATATGCTCAAGGGCAAGGAGCCCGATGCGCTACATGCGGAGATTATGGATAGCTGCCTGGTGCTGCACGCCGAGCACACTATCAATGCCTCGACCTTCGCCGCCCTGGTAACAGGTTCCACCCTCGCTAGCCCCTACGGGGTGATTGCGGCAGCCATCGGTACACTCTCCGGACCGTTGCACGGCGGGGCCAATGAGAAGGTGGTGGAGATGTTGCAGCAGATTGGTAGGCCGGAGAATGTTAGAAAGTGGTTCGAGCAGCAGATGGCCGATAAGGCGAAGATCTGGGGATTCGGGCACCGTGAGTATTCGATAAAGGACCCACGTGCTACGATTCTGCAAAAACACTTGGAGAAGCTGGCGGTACGGCACGGCATGGCCGATACGCAGCTCTACGAGACAGCTATTGCGCTGGAGGAGGTTGCCAGTGAACGGCTGGGTGCGCGCGGTATCTACCCCAACGTCGACTATTACTCCGGTATCCTCTATAACGAGCTGGGGATCCGCATTGACCAATTTACCCCTATCTTCGCCATCTCCCGCTCAGCGGGCTGGTTGGCCCACTGGCGTGAGCAGCTGGCTGATAATCGCATCTTCCGCCCGACGCAGGTGTATAGCGGCGAGCCGGTGCGTGACTACGTGCATGTGGACAGGCGCTAAGAGCAAGGCCGCAGCAGATAACAGGCCACTGAAAAGGGGAGCCAGGCTCCCCTTTCTTCATCGTTGTGTGACTTCTAGGCTTGAGGTGGGGCCGGATAGATACCACCCAGTATCACAGCCTTGCGTGCCCCGGTGACTGCCGGCAGGTTGCCGGGCAGCCCGAGCAGGGTTTGACGTGCCAGCCAGGCAAAGGCCATCGCCTCAACCCATTGAGGTTCGACTCCTAGTTCGGCGGTGGTGCTGATATGGCACCCCTTCAGGTAGTCGCTAATGCGCTCCATCAGGTAGCTGTTACGGGCACCGCCACCACAGACATAGAGTTCGTCAGTATTGGGGGCGAACTGTAGCACTGCGTTGGCGATGGTCGTGGCGCTCAGCTCGCACAGGGTGGCCTGAATGTCCTGAGCCTGATGTGCTTCGTGTAGTTGCTGTTCCAGCCAGTGCAGGTTGTACTGCTCGCGCCCGGTCGATTTAGGCGGTGTCCTGGAAAAGTAGGGATCACTCAGCAGTTTGTTGAGCAGTTCGACATTGACACTGCCGCTACGGGCCCACCCACCGTTCTCATCATAAGGCTGATGCTGCTTAAGCTGGATCCAGGCATCCATCAGCATATTGCCAGGGCCGGTGTCGAAACCGTTTACCGCTTGTGAGTTATCAGCGGGGAGAATACTGATATTGGCGATACCACCGATATTGAGGACCACCCGGTTCGTCTCACTGCTGTGAAACAGCGCTTTATGGAAGGCGGGAACCAGCGGGGCCCCCTGACCACCGGCCACCATATCGCGACGGCGAAAGTCGGCCACGGTGGTGATGCCACTGAGCTGGGCGATGGTGTTGGGATCGCCGATTTGTACCGTATAAGGGGTGGGGGCGTCGGGAGCGTGCCGGACGGTCTGTCCGTGGCTGCCGATAGCACGAACTTCGCTACTATCTATTTGTGCCTGTTCCAGTAGCTGTAGAGACAACTGGGCGCTGAGGGTACCAAGGCGTACATCGAGTTGAGCCAGGCGGTCGAGCTCATTGTCCCCGGGCTGTGCGAGGGCGAGAATCTCATGGCGTATCGCTTTATCCAATGCATGGCTGTGTGTGGCGATGAGGTGGGGTGGGGTGGCAGAAAAATCTACCAGTACCGCATCTAATGCATCCATGCTGGTTCCGCTCATGAGTCCGATAAAGTAGTCAGCCATGGCGGATCCGGGTATTACTGAAGGTTGGCGGCAACCCGTACACGTTTGAACAGATCCAGCTGAGCCAGCAGCTGTTCAGACTGCTGCATAAAGGCGGTTTTGTACTTGCTGGAGATCGGCGCGGCATCGGGGAACTTAACCGTTAGCGGGTTGCGGTGTACACCATTGACGCGGAACTCGTAGTGCAGGTGAGGACCGGTGGCCAGACCACTTTTTCCAACGTAGCCGATGGTCTGTCCCTGTTTGACGCGGCTACCATTGCCTACGCCTCTGCGGTACTTCGACATGTGGGCGTAGAGGGTGGTGTATCTGCCGCCATGCTGCAGGACAACGGTGCGGCCGTAACCGCCCTTGGTGCCGCGGAAAACCACTTTGCCGTCGCCGGCGGCCTTAATCGGTGTACCGCTGGCGGCAGCGTAATCGACACCGCGATGCGGACGCTTCTTGCCCAATACGGGGTGGTGGCGCTCACGCTGGAAGGTGGAGGAGATGCGACGGAAGTCGACCGGGCTGCGCAGGAAGGCTTTACGCATGCTCTTGCCATCGGCTGAGTAGTACTGGCTGTGGCCCTTGGGGTCGGTGAACAGTACGGCACGATAGTCCTCGCCGCGGTTGGTAAATTCGGCAGCAAGTATTTTTCCATCGCGCAGCTTCTCGCCGTCGAGGTAGTGCTCTTCGAATAGCAGGGTAAAGGTATCACCGCCGCGGATATCGAGAGCGAAGTCCACATCCCAGCCGAAGATGTTTACCAGCTCCATGATCAGGTTATCGGAGAGCCCTGCAGCCTGGCCTGCCTGGTAAAGGGAGCTGGTGATTTCACCACTGCTGTGGGTAAGGCGAATCTCGACTGGCTTCTCGTGAAGCTGACCAACAAAACCGTCAGTAGCATTGTGGCTGATGTGAAAGGTTTTTGTGGCGCTGAGCTTGTACTGCATCGCATGAAGCTTATTGTCAGCGATCTGGAATAGTAGCGTCTGTTTGGGGCGCAGCAGGCTCAGGTAGTGCTCGCTCTTATCGGCCTCTAGCAAGGTATGTAGCTGTTGCGGGCTGAGATGCAGACGGTCAAAGATGAGAGACATATTATCCCCCTCCTTGACGGTGACCTTCTGCCATGAGAGTTCGCTTTCATGGCTGGCGATGGGGAGACTTTGTTCGTTTGTGTTCTGGCTGGGCAGGCTCAGAGGGAGACGGAGTAGATCGTTAAGGCTACTCTCGACCGTTACGGGTGTACTGGTCGATTGGGTGATCTGCCGTGTTGCCTCAGCCTGATGACTCGGGTTGATAAGGGCTATAACCCCAAAAATAACAGAGCTGATAGCTAGCAAATGAAGGTGGCGTCGCTGGATACGGGGCTTCCTTCTTCCCCCCTTAGCTGCGACCGACTTGTAATCCTTGTTTAAGTAATTGCTGTAATCCACGGAATTTACTCATATTTTTTCAATTAAAATAGCGTTTATTGAGCGCCAAGTCAATGATTGTAGCCTCATTCTGTAGTGAATGGATAGCCTGTGGTAATCTACGGCGGTTTTTTACCTGCTTGGAGAGAGTGATGGCAACGCTTGATGAGGCGCTCGCGCTGATCAAACGCGGTAGCGAAGAGATACTGGTCGAAGAGGAGCTGATCGCGAAGCTCAAAGAGGGGCGCCCGTTGCGTATTAAGGCCGGTTTTGACCCGACTGCTCCCGATCTTCACCTTGGTCATACCGTACTTATTAATAAGCTGCGCCAGTTCCAAGAATTGGGCCATGAGGTGCTGTTCCTCATCGGCGACTTCACCGCGATGATTGGCGATCCCACAGGTAAGAGTGCGACCCGTCCACCATTGACTCGTGATGATGTGATCGCGAATGCTCAGACCTATGAGCACCAGATCTTCAAGATCCTTGATCGCGAAAAGACCACCGTGCTCTTTAACTCCAGCTGGATGAACGCCATGGATTCGGCTGAACTTATCCAGTTGGCCGCCAAACACACGGTGGCTCGCATGCTGGAGCGTGATGATTTCTCCAAGCGCTACTCAGGGGGGCAGCCCATCGCCATCCATGAATTCCTCTACCCTCTGATTCAGGGTTATGACTCGGTGGCGATGAAGGCCGATGTCGAGCTGGGTGGTACCGACCAGAAGTTTAACCTGCTGGTCGGCCGTCAGTTACAGGAGTCCTTTGGGCATAAACCGCAGACCGTGCTCACCATGCCCATTCTTGAGGGACTGGATGGTGTGCAGAAGATGTCCAAGTCGCTGAACAACTATATAGGTATCAATGACGCGCCGGATGAACAGTTCGGCAAGCTGATGTCGATCTCCGATGATCTGATGTGGCGCTACTTCGAACTACTCAGCTTCCGCCCGATGACGGAGATAGAAGGCTTTAAGGTGGAGATTGAAGGTGGGCGCAATCCACGGGATATCAAATTCCTCCTTGGCGAAGAGCTGGTGGATCGCTTCCACGGCGAAGGAGAGGGCGCCCAGGCGCGTGAGAACTTTATCGCACGCTTCCAGAAGGGGGCGATGCCTGAAGATATCCCTGAGCTCAGTCTGGATAGTGGTGGTGACGGTATGGCTATTGCCAGTCTCCTTAGTAAGGCTGAACTGGTGAAAAGTACCTCAGAGGCGATGCGCATGATCCAACAGGGGGCTGTACGTATTGATGGTGAAAGGATTGGTGATAAAAAACTGGAAATTACCGTCGGCAGTACCCATATATATCAGGTGGGCAAGCGACGCTTCGCTCGGGTGACCCTGAACTAGGCCTGTCACTACGTAACAAGTTGATTTTAAAGGTATTGTTAATTTATTTTATCATTTCATAAAGTTTTTCTTGCGCCGGCAAATGCGGTGCGTATAATGCGCAGCTTCTTCGGCGACATAGCTCGCTGAGAAGCACAGGGAAAAGTGCTTCAGTGCAGCAAATTTCAAGTAAATTTGCCGCGTAGTGCAGAGGGAATTCAGGCCATTGCGGCCTGCAATGATTCTGTAATAATTTGTTGACAAGGGACTGAATGTCGGTAGAATACCGGCCTCCTTGCTGAGAAGCGAGGGATGCTCTTTAACAATTTGGCTAGATAATTTGTGTGGGTGCTCCGTCGTGTTTTTGATTGCAAAAACTCGATGA
>JBDLJH010000028.1:0-32880 GCA_039714395.1 Pseudomonadota bacterium
TTCTCACTAAGTGAGTTAAAAGCTGTTACAGTGATGCTTTATGAGACGGTAACAAGTCACGGCGAGGGATGGTGAATTCGTGGGGATCCCTCAGGTACTACCCCTTTTGTTATCTCTCTGCATAGGCCAGAGAAAAAGATCGTGGCCCCACATTGATCCCCGCAGTAGTGCTCATTACCGAAAGCATGGTCTCAATGTTCAGGCCCTGCGCCAGGACTTGAAAGCGCTGGTAACACTCGTAATTTCTCATCTCACTCAAATCACCAGCATAGCTCATGGCAATAAACGGCGTACGCAGTCCCTTTTCGATCGCCTGTTCCACCCGGTCGAACAGCCGGTTGAGTGCCTTATCGAATCCAGATGCCTTGTCACAAGGTGAAGTCTCCCCTTTCACACACTGAATAATCGGCTTAACATTCAGCATATTGCCCAGCTTATAGCTTAACAAGCCGACACTGTTATCCCCCTTGGTCGACGCACGAGTGTGCAGGTAATACAGATCCTCAGGGATCACATAGGCACGAATCGAGTCACGCATGGCCTCCAATGGCTCCTGCAACTCAGCGACCGTCTTCTGCTCTTCTTTCACCAGCCGCACGGCCTCCCGTACTAGCACTGCCTGACAGGTAAACATGGTGGTGCTATCAAGTACGCGCATCCGAAACGTGCCACCTTATGCCTGGCCTTGAACTTGGGAAGGTTGATAAATGCAGCATGATTGGTGTTGTCGAAAAGCTTGCTGCGCTTTGCATTGATGGTGATCACCTGTACCGCATCGTACTTCTGCGTCAGTTCATCTTCCATCACCGCCGAGATCTCCTCAACCGAAAGCGGTTCTGTTTCCGCTTCAGCGTAGCCCCCCTTGCCACGATTGTCGGCATAGTGCTGATAGAACATCACCGTTGCATCCGGGTCACGGGTGTCTTGAAAGGTCTGCGCCTCCAGCGACACTAAAACGGCAACACCTTAATATCATTTTTGGCGATAAACTCCGGTGACAAATCACAGGCAGAATCCACTGCAATACATACCCTACTCATTATCTACTCCTGACTTATTATTTATACGTATATTAACCCGTAACACTCATACACGCCATCAATGTACTCCCTGCCCTGTTATACAAATCAGGTATTGGACACCTGCTGTCTGTTGCGATGAGTCGCCTGATCAGTAAACTTTGACCCCATTATCGGCTTATCAGGCTAACACGGAGAAAAAGCGAAGAGTCTTGTCCGTTTTGTTTCTGGGGTTGAGAGTGTCAAATGACACTCGAATCAGTTTAACCTAATCTCAATTGGACTCGGCCTATAACCGCTTAATCAGTCAGATGAGGGAGCATGGTTGTGACTGGTGAATTCGTGGGGATCCCTCAGACTAAGACCCCATTGATTTTATTTTTTCACCTTCATGTCCAGCGCCAGATCCCTGGCTGCCTTGACACCCATCATTTCAATCAGCGTCATAGCGGCGGCACCCCCACTGCTGCTTCCACCCATCTGCACTTCAGGAACCCACTTCTGCTTCTCTATCGCTTGGGCAAACCGATTCATAACACGTTCATATGTGATTAGTTTTTGTGCAAGCGCCCCATCCGCTTGCATAACAATACGTTTATA
Organism: Pseudomonadota bacterium; assembly: GCA_039714395.1. GTDB lineage: Bacteria > Pseudomonadota > Gammaproteobacteria > Thiohalomonadales > Thiohalomonadaceae > JAPHSX01. The sequence continues at coordinate 1,620 of JBDLJH010000028.1, forward strand.
CGCACCATCACCCTCACCACGTAAGATTTGTTCCTGCTTATACTCCGCAGCAGACAACTTCTTTTGCTCTGCCTCAAGCTTTGCCTGCCGCGCCATCTCCACACGTTTTTCTGCTGAAATCACGGCAACTTGTTTTTCTCTTAGCGCATCGACAATGGCCCGCTCTTTGACAACCTCCTTCTCATACTTAGCCATCATAACGTTTGCCTTCCCCTGCTCCTCTGACGTAATAGCATCCTGCTTGGCGCGTTCTGCATTAGCAATTGCCGTAATGATAGCCATGGTCGCCTCACGCTTTGTTGTGATTTGCTGCAGTGTTTTAGGTTCAAAATCCCAGTCGGTTATTTGAAAGCCATTTACAGTAATACCATAATCAGTAAGATCACTACTCAGGTGTATAGGCAATCCATCTTCACCGTAACTAATCACTGGCACATTCTTCGTAACTGTTTTCGAGGTACTTTCATCCAGAGTAGTTACTTTCTGTAATTTCGTTTGAAATTTTCCCTTAGATATTTGCTGATTTGACCACTGTGTAAAAATGCTGCGTTTTTCAGCATAAGCTTCCTCTGAACTCATCAAACCCGCAGTCAGGTTCATACCCTCCTCAGTAACGGACTTAATCAGTTTTTGAGACACGCCACGGTTAGAACGGAACGCCTTATGTAGATGAAGCATGGTTATCTCGTCACTGGGTAGAGAGAATCGCGCCTTACCATAGACCGTACCAGTGCCTCCATCCTGATAGCGAACTGAGATGCCAACCTGATCGATCGAAGAATCTACCGAGGATACGGTTTTGTCGTAATCAAAAGTAATTACATCATTATAAACCTCTGCTGAACCAAACCACTGCGGGAATATGCCGGGGGAAAACTTTACATATAGAGTACCCGTTGGATACTGAACAACTGTTCTATGCCCTGCGTTATTAATGCCAAATGCTGTAAACAGCACAGCCAAAGTTCCGACAAGGATCAAACCGGCTGTTACTGACTTAGAAGGTATTAGATTCATTGCTATAGTCCTCTTGATTTATTCATTATGTGAGCTTGCTTCCTCAGCCTAAGCAAACCATTAATCAACCGACAAATGAGGGCGACCCCCTATCATTCTAACCTTTTAATCCGTATTTAATTGGAGCCTGACCAAGAAGGGCAAAACGCAAGACCTGACCCCATTTTTTGTCACATTTTTTATAATATTAGAAACAATTGCTCTCTGACCCGGTTTTTCCTAATAATATTAGAAACAATTGCTCTCTGACCCGGTTTTTCCCCAATCTCAAACCTTTTCTATTTTTCTTGACGCAAAGAACAAGACCTGACCCCGTTCACATTCGTCCGATTACGCTTCGCTAATCGGACCTACGGGCTGAATCGCATTCAATCCACCCTACGGGCTTTTGAACTTCTAACCTGCCCTACGGCCCTATCCTCCCTTTATTTTACTCTGACCCTGAGGGATCCCCACAAATTTACCACTCACTCCCATGCTCTGCCGTCTGCTGTACCAGCCTGTGATAGGCTTCAGTAACTTGAGACATGCTCAAGCTAAGTCGACGATCATTCGAAACTCTCAACCCAAGAAAGAGGACGGATAGTACTCGCCTCTTTCTCTCTGTATTTGCCTGATAGTGCCGCGCCTCACCGCTCATGATTACGACAGTGCCTAGTAACCACAAAACCAATGTTGCCAGCATGCCAATTAGCATTAAGATCTGCAAGCGCTGTAGATTGCCGGTCATGTTTAACTCTAAGCCAGTGCCGAATCGGTAGCTCTTGATGTCACGAAAGGCTTCTTCAATCTGCATTCTGGCAGAGTAAAGCTTGACAACTTTATTGGCCAGTTTTGAAGTGGCCGGAAGGGAAGTTGCTAATACCCACGGCTCTTTTTCTTTTTCGGAGTGGACTTCACTGTGTTTACTTCGGGTTCGTACCCCTGCGCAGTTAAGTTTATGCCGTCCTTTGGGTTTGCCTTTGTAGAGAACCATGTGACAGTTGAGCGGGTTGCTACGTGTCATCGCTTTGCAGCCTATGTATTTAGCTCTAGTGGTTGCTTTGGGATAGAGGTTTTTAATGTAATCCCAGTCACTTAGCTTGTTTTCTCGAAACATGGTGCGACCACGGATCCGACCAACATAGTCCCAGCCAAGACTTAGGATCAGCTTAAACCATGGCACTTTAAATCCACCATCAGTCACCACAATCGGCTGGCATGATGGTGGCAGCATGGCCTTAAGTTTCTTCATAAAGTTTTTGTGAGTAGAGGGTTTCTCTTTTGTTTTGATCGAATGTACCTCCTCGTAAAGGGTATGCGAGCGCCCCTTAATAGCCACCGCTGCACGGATAAGAAAGTGACGTTTATTTGTATCGAGGTCTGACCAGTCAACCAGCACAACTGGCCTTTGAACACCGCCAATCATCAGCATTATCATGGCCTGATAGATGTCCTCCCTCTCAGCGGCAAGATGGGGGTTTGAGAGCAGACGATCAGCCCGTTTAATGCAGTGCTTTTCTTTTGCACCGCTGCTGATGGAACGACCAATGCCGGTGACACTAAGACGTCTACCGTCGATGGCAGCAAGTAAGCATTCTTCCAATGCTGTTAGACGAGTTTTATGTATCCAGGGTAGAGAATTGAAGAGTATTTTGTGCGACACTTTACGGGCATGCATGGTGTGATCTCATCATCGGCTTAGTCACCTAGATCTGATCGCAAAACACCATGCATGTTCCTTATAAGGATAAAAAAGTTAGTAACTTATTGATATTGCTATTAGATTCGTGGGGATACCTCAGTCTCTGACCCGGTTTTTCCCGGTTTTTCCTCTATCATTCTAACCTTTTAATCCGTATTTAATTGGGGCCTGACCAAGAAGGGCAAAACGCAAGACCTGACCCCATTTTTTGTCACATTTTTTATAATATTAGAAACAATTGCTCTCTGACCCGGTTTTTCCATGCCACTTCCATGCTACGTATTGGGGCCCCATCACAACTATTCCCTCGTGGATATTTGGGTTTATATGCTCCCACCATAACCCACGAGGTATGTTAGAGAAAACTGTGTTCTGACCCCGATTAATGCTTAGTTGATGAATTACACCTATAAAGTCTGTATTTGATTTTTGCCGTATTCTTTAGCTTTGTACAACGCCTTATCAGCCCGACTTATCATGCTTCGTGAATTATCACCTAGAATGTATTCAGAGATTCCAAAACTACTTGTTTTTTGTTTAACTACCGTAAACAAATGGCTTTCTATTTTACTTTTAATTTGTTCTGCAACATTCTTTGCTTCTTCAAGACCAGTCTCAGGGAGGATTATTAAAAACTCTTCACCACCCCATCGCCCTACAGCATCAGCTTTTCTGACACCATCTTTCAAAATGGAAGAAAATTCTTTTAAAACCACATCTCCAGTATTATGCCCATAATTATCATTGACGTTTTTAAAGTCATCTATATCCAACAAGATGACAGATAAGCTCCTTTTATAACGCCCAGCACGCTCCACCTCTTCATTAACATTACCTTCAATCTTTAAACGATTATAAAGCCCTGTTAACCCATCGATTGTAGCAAGACGCTCAAGCTTTTGCTTATTTAGAAAAATCATTTTATTAGATTTCTCTATTAAGAATGCGCTTAGGAGTCCAAAAGAAAATGCGGATATTAACCAAAATAAATGCATTGACATGAAGTTATTTTGAAAAGGAAGCTCAGAGAGCGCAGCAACAAGAAACACTAATAAAGCGCTTGCTGACGCATACAATAGTCGCAAACCAGATATGGCAAAGACCCAAATAACTAAAAGGTATAACTCTGGCAGATAAACAGTGAATTCATATGAGTTATTAATTGTGAATACACTTCCAACAGCAGCACCAACTGGTGCAATTACTAACAACAAAATCACTACACGATAATACCTTCCCCAAAACGTAAGGCCAGAAATAACAAATAAACTCAGCGGCAATGCATATAGATGCAATAGAGTCACTATTGATTTAACTGACGAAGGAGCGGTTGCTTTATCAACCTGTGAATAGATAATGTATAAAAAAGCAGTCAATATGGTAATGGCGCGTATTTGAATTACTTTTGAAGCCTCATACCACTTATTAAACTTATCTTTAACCTCTTTATCTTCCAAATAGAGTGGACATAGATATAACAGTACATCTGTTTTCTGAATAAACATTTAGTAATACACACCTGAAACATTAATTACATTTAAATCAATCATGCCTAATATACAGTTAATTAATTCATTAGACATTAAGTTATTCAGGATCGCCTAATGTCACCTCTGTTATCACAAAATGAGGTTCGCGCTACCCCCTTTAGTTAACGGATATTACCTGATTTTGGTTTCACTTCATCGGGCTACTTGCTGACAGATCGAGATTGAACCCGTTTCACACTAAAACTCCCCGCCGCAGCGTGGGAGCTTTTTAGTTCATGTTTTATCAATATTTTCTTCTATGTTTGATGTCATGCACTCAACTCGGCGCAATGCCCGCTGGGTATTGCGCCCTATGGGCTGTGGATTACGCTTCGCTAACCCACCCTACGGCCCTGATGAAGTATCGGAGAGTGACTCACTCAACTTTAATGAATATTTTTGCTTATCATCATTGTTAAGTTTACTTCCCATTTTCGGGTCTTCCTATTCCTTTATGCTCTGCAGTAAAGAGCAAGCGAGGGATCCGTAGGCAAGGCGCAGTGCTTTCTGAAAAGCGGGGCGTACATATAGTACGTGAGCATTTTCAGGAAGTGCTGCAACGCCGTATACGGAGCCCTCGCGCCGCTATTTACCCGCATTTGGAATCCCCACAGTTAAGACAAGTCATACACCCATCCATCTGTATCATCGCCTTGGTATTACACTTGCCACAAAGCTGCGCGCCATCGGGAAAGTCGCTCTTGGCCTCTTCTTCTCCACCCTTTGAGCCGTTTTCAAACTGCGCACGCTTCTCTTCAATCAGCTTCTTCTGGTGCTCGTCGAGGTCATCGCTCTTGAGCAGGCCGATCATACGCATGTGGCATTCGATGGCGTCCCCAATCTCGGCGACCAGTGAGGGCATGTACTTGCCGCCCTTCTTAAAGTAACCGCCGCGCGGGTCGAACACCGAGCGCAGCTCCTCGACCAGGAAGGTGACATCGCCACCCTTCCTGAACACCGCGGAGATGATGCGGGTGAGTGCGACGATCCACTGGAAGTGGTCCATGTTCTTGGAGTTGATGAAGACCTCGAACGGACGGCGCAACTCGTGTTTGGTGCCGGGATTGAGGACGACGTCGTTAATCGTGACATACAGGGCGTGCTCGGTGAGCGGGGTCTTGATCTTGTAGGTCGAGCCGAGCAGCATCTCCGGGCGCTCAAGCTGCTCGGTCATGTGGACGATCTTATCTTCCGCCTTCTCGGCCACCGGTGCGGCGGCGACCGGTGCCTGCTCTTCCTCTTTAACGACGGCGTAGCCGACGATCTTCTTTGCGATTTTAGTTGCCATTTTCTCTCTCTCCCATGATTCGGCATTCCGAGCCGAACCAAAAACTTTTAAAACTCTTTTATCTATTACCTGAATTTTCTGACCAAGCCAGTGGCTTCAGGGCAAGGCGCTCGCCGTTTCGAGCAGCGCAGCATACATTCAGTATGTGAGCACGCGCAGATAACGGCGACAACGCAGCCATGAAGTCACTGGCGCCGTGTCAGAACTTGCCGTAATAGCCTTCTTTTAAGGCGTCGTATAAGTTCGCGGCGGTGTGCATCTCGCCGTCATACTCAATCTCTTCATTGCCCTTCACCTCGAGCATCTCGCCGTTCTCCAGCTCGAAGCGGTAGGTGGTGTTCTCCAGGTCTTCCTCCTTGACCAGCACGCCCTGGAACGCCTCGGGATTGAAGCGGAAGGTGGTGCAGCCCTTGAGGTCATTCTCATAGGCGTAGAGGTAGATGTCCTTGAACTCCTCGAACGGATAGTCGGTGGGGACGTTGGCCGTCTTGGAGATGGAGGAGTCGATCCACTTCTGCGAGGCGGCCTGGATATCGACGTGCTGCTTGGGGCTGACACCATCGGCACTGATGAAGTACTCGGGCAGCTGCTCGTCGGCCTTGTCGCTATAGGGCATCGCCCTGGCGTTGACCAGCTCACGGTAGGCCAGCAGCTCGAAGGAGAAGACATCGACCTTCTCCTTGGTCTTCTTGCCCTCGCGAATCACGTTACGCGAGTAGTGGTGGGCGAAGCTCGGCTCGATACCGTTGGAGGCGTTATTCGCCAGGCTCAGCGAGATGGTGCCGGTGGGGGCGATGGAGCTGTGGTGGGTGAAGCGGCAGCCCACCTCGGCCATCTCGTTGATCAGCTCGGGATCGACCTCGGCCACGCGCTGCATGTAGCGGCTGTATTTGGCGTGCAGTACCTTGCCCTTGATCTTGTCGCCGACCTTAAGGCCGTCGCGCTTCATCTCGGGGCGCTTGCGCAGCATCTCGCCGTCGACTTCGTACTCCTGCTCCATGATCGGGGCGGCGCCCTTCTCTTTGGCCAGTTCCAGACCGGTACGCCAGCCGACCAGGGCCAGCTCGCGGGTGACCTTTTCGGTGAACTCCAGCGAGGCCTGCTCGCCGTACTTCAGACGCATCATGGTGATGGTGGAACCCAGACCCAGGTAGCCCATGCCGTGACGACGCTTATTCTTGATCTCGGCCTTCTGCTGCTCCAGCGGCAGGCCGTTGATCTCGACCACGTTATCCAGCATGCGGGTGAACACCGCGACGGTCTCGCGGAAGGTCTCCCAGTCGAAGCGCGCCTTGTCGGTGAACGGGTCGAGCACGAACTTGGTGAGGTTGACCGAGCCCAGCAGGCAGGCACCGTAGGGCGGCAGACCCTGCTCACCACAGGGGTTGGTGGCACGCACGTTCTCGCAGAACCAGTTGTTGTTCATATCGTTATATTCATCGATAAGAATGAAACCGGGCTCGGCGAAATCGTAGGTGGAGGTCATGATCATGTCCCACAGACGTTTGGCCTTAATGGTTTTGTAGATCTTACAGGCGACCAGCCCCTCATCGTTGGTGATGTAGGGGTCTTTAATCGGCCAGTCGCGCCATACCACCTGCTTCTCATCGTTGATATCAATACCGTCGAGCTCCACCTCTTTGGCGGAGATCGGGAAGGCGAGATGCCAATCGTCGCTGGCGATCACCGCCTCCATGAACTCGCGGGTGACCAGTAGCGAGAGGTTGAACTGACGCAGGCGACCGTCTTCACGTTTCGCCTTGATGAAGTCCATCACATCGGGGTGGCCGACATCGAAGGTGGCCATCTGCGCACCGCGGCGTCCGCCGGCGGAGGAGACGGTGAAACACATCTTGTCGAAGATATCCATAAAGGACAGAGGACCGGAGGTGTAGGCACCGGCACCGGCAACGAAGGCCCCCTTGGGACGCAGGGTGGAGAACTCATAACCGATACCGCAACCGGCCTTCAGGGTGAGGCCCGCCTCGTGCACCTTGGCAAGAATATCGTCCATCGAGTCGCGAACCACACCGGAGACGGTGCAGTTAATAGTAGAGGTGGCCGGCTTATAGGCCCAGGCACCGGCATTGGAGGTGATACGACCGGCGGGGATGGCACCGTGGCGCAGCGCCCAGAGGAATTTCTCTTCCCAGACTTCTTTAAGTTTTTCGTCGGTTTCGACCTCGGCCAGGGCGCGTGCAACGCGTGCGTAGGTCTCGTCGATAGAGTGATCGACCACCTCGCCACTCTTGGTAGCAAGGCGATACTTCTTCTCCCAGATATCGAGTGAGGCGGGCTGGAAGGGAATGTCGGTCACTGATGTTGTCACGGCTTTGAGTTTCGCAGAGCTTTTGCTCACGTGGATGCTCCCTGATTATTAGTTATCTAATTAGATGAAAAAGTTAGTTGCTGCTTCCAGCAGACTGGTGTTCCGCTTTCAACCAAACACTACATGTTGTGCCAGTGGCAGTAGATTAGGCCGATATATGGAGGGTGTCAACGTAAAATTACACACTAATAAATGCGCGCAACTAATTGTAAACAAAGACATTATTATGTTGCCACCCAATAAAATCAGTAACATAGCAACTATACTGTGATACGGCTCACAAACACTATATATTGTGTCTCTAATATTCCACAAATCCCACCAATATGCTTGAGTGTAAGTACTCACTACCTGACTATCTTGCCCTCATATGGTGCAAATTAAGGGGGAAATAATTTGAAAATTTTCTCTTGAAACTCCCTGCGCTGCTCCTATGTGTGGAGGTATGAGGTCGCCAGACGGCGATCAATCAACTAGCGAACCAGCACAGAAGAGAGAGACCGATGAGCGTAATTCATTATCAACCCTGGGGCCTGATGCAGCAGGTACGTCGCGATATGGACCGTATGATGACGGAAGAGAAGAGTAGCTCCCGAGGAGACTGGGTACCCGCTGTCGATATCAGCGAGGATAAGGATGGCTTTACCATTTGTGCCGATCTGCCCGGTATCGCCCCCGGTGATATCGAGATCCATGCCGATAACGGCGTGCTCACTATTAAAGGGGTGCGCGAGGGCGTAAAGCAGGAACAGAAAGCCGGCTACAATCGCATTGAGCGCTCATCCGGGAATTTTGTACGTAGCTTTACCCTGCCCGATACCGCCGATACCGACAACATCAGCGCCAAGGGTGGAAATGGTGTGCTCACCATCACCATCCCCAAACAGGCAGAGGTGCAGCCACGTAAGATTGCGGTGGAGGCCTAAGGCTAAAACTATTGTAGGAGCGGCTCTGCCGCGATGTTAAATGAAATCGCGCTGGAAGCGCTCCTACAACAGCACGTCCATCCCATCTTTAATATCCTTCTCGGCCATCCTTGGCCTACAGGGTATAAATGCATCCATGCATAAAAAACCCCGCATAAGCGGGGTTTTAAGTTTTTTATTGCTCTTACTATTAATTACTTATTAGCAATATCTTCCAGCTGCTTGGCGCGGATCATCTGTCCATTAAGTGCAGCATCCTTACTGCTCGCACCAAAGGCCACGGCCATCAGGTTGGAGTAGTAAACCACCGGAATGTTGAACTTGGTGCCATAGGTCTTGTTGATCTGACCCTGGTAGACTTCAACGTTCATCTGGCAGACCGGGCAGGGGGTGACGATCATATCGGCACCACCGTCGTAGGCGGCTTCGATGATGCCTTTTACCAGTTCTTGAGACTTCTCGGCCTCGGAGAACATCAGTGCGCCACCACAGCATGAGGCCTTCTTCTCATACTTTTCTACGGCTTCACCACCGAGGGCCTCAACCATCTTGTCGAGGTACATCGGGTTTTCGTGTGACTCGCCGTCGATACCGAAGGGACGGTTGGTCTGACAGCCGACATAACCGGCGATCTTGATACCTTCCAGCGGCTTGACCACCTTGGACTTGATCTCCTCATAGCCGACATCCTCAACCAGGACCTCAACCATGTGGCGAGCCTTGGGCATCTCGCCTTCGATCTTCAGGCCAATCTCGCCCAGCGCCTCGCCGATACCGTCACGGACGCGGCTGTGCTCCTCAATGCGCTCCTTGGTCTCGCGGGTAGCGAGCCAGCAGGCGGCGCAGGGACTAACGATATCCTGGCTACCGTTCGCCTGTTGTGACAGGGCGATGTTGCGCGCACTTAAGCTAAGACGCGGCAGCTCACCACCACCGGCGTAGCCGATAGAGGCGGAACAGCAGTTCCAGTCCGGGATCTCGTTGAGCTGGATATCGAGCTCGTTACAAACGACCTTGTTGGCCTTCATGTAGTTGTCGGCCGAGGCCTTCGATTGCGAAGAACAGCCGGGGTAATAGGAAAACTCATACTTTGCCATTGTCTTATTCCTCAGCCTTTGTAGTCTTCGATGCGCTTCATTTCAATCTCTTCCGCCTTGGCCAGCATCTTCTTCAGACCCGAGGTGTCCTTGATGCCGTGACCGCCGAGCATCTCCATCGGAGAGAGACGACCGGTCTTCATCATGCCGATACCGATATCTTTCATCGACAGCGCCTTCTTGATGCCCTCGCCGATACCGTTCATAAAGTAGAGCGAGAGGCCCAGCTTCAGCTCGTTGGTACGACCCTTCTTGGTCAGGTTGTCCCACATCAGCTGTGCAAACTTGGCAGTCTGTTGCTCTTTCGGCACCAGACCCAAACGCTTAGCGTAGGTCGCCAGGCCGTGCATAATGTGGGTGATCTGTACCCCACGCGGGCAGCGGGCGATGCAGTTGTAGCACGAGGTACACATCCACATGGAGTTGCTGCTCAGGACCTCTTCGCGCTTGTTGGCGCGAATCATCATGAAGATCTCCTGCGGCGGATGCTCCCAGTGGTTCTGCATCGGGCAGGAGCCCGAGCAGACGCCGCACTGCATACACATCTTGACCCAGTGGCCTTCCTCAACGTTGGCCTCGACCTCTTTGAGGAAGTTGCTGCGATATTTTTCGGTCATCGCCTGATTCATGTTACTCATGGTGATGTCTCCTTAGAACTTGAATGGGCTCATGCCGATCTCTTCGATGGTCTTCTCCATATCATTGATGATCTGGGGAATCTTATCGACATCGGTGATGGACACTTCGTAGGTCCCTACGCGCTCTTTCTCGAGGTTGAGGGTCTGCAGGGTATCGTCGATCTTGCTCATACGGATATGGGCCATCTCGGAGCCTTTAACGAAGTGGCACTGGTAGTTGTCACCCTTCTGGCAACCCAGCAGGATGATACCGTCGTAGCCGCTGTTAAGGGCGTCGGTGATCCAGATGACGTTAACCGAACCGAGGCAGCGAACAGGAACAATACGCGCCCAGGCGGAGTACTCGGTGCGGTTCATACCGGCCATATCGAGTGCCGGGTAGGCGTCATTCTCGCAGGCCAGAACCAGGATACGCGGCTTCTCGTCGAACTCGTCGGGGATATCAACGTTCTTCAGCTGCTGACCGACAGTATCGATAGAGTAGTTCTCGAAGGAGATAACGCGAACCGGGCAGGCACCCATGCAGGTACCACAACGGCGGCAGCGTCCCTCGTTGTACTTCGGATAACCTTCGTCATCCTCGTCGATGGCGCCGAAGGGGCACTCAACGGTACAGCGCTTACACTGGGTACAGCCATCCTTACGGAAGCTGGGGAAGCTAAGGTCACCCGAGCGGGGATGTGCGGCACGGCCCAGGGCCGAGTTCTCACACGCCTGAATCGCCTTCAGGGTTGCACCAGTGGCATCTTCAATCGCCTGCTGGTCATCCATCGGACGACGCACCGGACCGGCGGCATAGATGCCGGTACGACGGGTCTCGTAAGGGAAACAGATAAAGTGACTATCGTTAAAGCCTTGCTTCAGGTGCGGCAGGTCGGTGCCCTGACGGTAGTCGAGGTTGAGAATAGGCTGAGGCTGAATCTCAATCTCTTTCTCAATCTTGGCAACCAGCTCGTCATCGCCCGCCTCTTTCGCTGCGCCAAGGTCATTGGGCAGGTAGGGGTTGGGACCAGAGTTGGGGATCTGGCCGGTGGCCAGTACTACGATGTCGGCGTTGATGCTGGTATCTTCGGCCAGGATCTTGTCGTTGTAGCTCACCTCAAGCGAGTCGCTCACCGCGCTTACCTCACCCTTGGAGAAGGTAACACCTGCCTCCTGAGCCGAGCGGTAGAAGTCCTCACCGGTAGCACCGGGGGTACGCAGGTCATCAAAGATCACGGTGGCGTCGCCACCAGCAGCCTTCACATAGTGGGCCTGCTTAATAGAGGTGGTGCAGCAGTGACCGGAGCAGTAAGGGAGGTGACCCTCTTTCTCGCTGCGCTGACCGGCACACTGAACAAAGACCACGTTGCTGGCATCAGAGCCGTCGGACTTCTTGATGGCACCGTCGTTGGCCTTAACCATGGCCTCGAACTGGCCCTGGTCCATAACATCGGCATTGCCCGGAGAGAACTCCGGCAGGTTGCTCATGTCGTAGGCCTTGGCACCGGTGGCCTGAACGATGGCACCGAAGGTGATGCTCTTACCGTCGGAGAGTTCCGCGGTAAAGCGACCCGGTGCACCCTCGGTCTTGGCAATGGTGGTATTGAGGTGAACGTTAATCTTGTCGTGGTCGTTCACCGCGGCGATGAGTTCACCAACGGTGTTCTCAACCGGGCCCTGCAGGCCGTTTCTGGTCGGTACCGATTTGTACTCCTGGGCGGCAGCGCCGCCGAGGGCGTCGCCCGCCTCAACCAGCTGAATAGTGTAACCGGTCTTGGCACCCTCGATGGCAGCGGTCAGGCCCGCAACACCACCACCAACCACCATCAGGGAGCGGGTCAGGCCCTGCTCGCCAGAGGTGGAAGGCGGGGTAGAGAACTTCGCCTCGGCACAGCCCATGCGAACGTAGTCGTCGGCCATCTCCTGGGTGGTCTCACGCGCTTCGTCGGTGTCGGGACGAACCCAGATAACACCCTCACGAATATTGGTACGGGAGATGTGGACACCTTCAAAGTTGAAGGCCTCGGTCTTGGCGCGGCGCGAACAACCAACAACCACGACGCGATTAACGCCTTCGTTGTCGATGTCGTCCTGGATCATCTTCACGCCTTCGGCGTTGCACAGCATTTCGTGATCCTTACCGATGGCCGCCTTACCGTCGCGGGTGGCGGTCATGGTGAGCTGACCCACATCGAGACGATCCTCGATGCCGCAGCCCTTACATATATAAGCTCCGATCTTCATATCAGCCACGTCTTAACCCTCCGTTCCTGCAACCTGATTGACTACCTGGATGGCGCGAAGCGCCGCGGCGGTAGCATTCTGTGCTGCACGGTTAACGTCCAGCGCATCGGACGAGCAGCCCGCACCGAAGATGGCGCCATTGGACTCATCGGCATCGATGAAGCCGTGCTCGTTGATCACGGTACCCTCAGGGAGGATACCGGCCGGAACAGTGGATTCCATACCGGTGGCAAGAACCACCAGGTCATGTTCGTTGGCGTAGCGGTTGTAACCCTCGGTATCAACACCGTTAAGGGTCACGTTGCCGTCTGCACCAGAGGTGACGTTAGCCACCTTCGACTTAATGAAGCTGACGTTGGGGTCCTGCTTCACCTTCTGGTGGAAGTCATCGATACGATCGATGGCACGAATATCGATGTAGTAGATGGTCGACTTGCACTCATCACCCAGCTGCTCGGCCACATAGGTGGTCTGCTTCAGGGAGGCCATGCAGCAGATGCGCGAGCAGTGCTTGAGGTGGTTGCGGTCACGCGAACCGGCGCACTGGATGAAAGCGATGTTCTTAGGGACAGAACCGTCGGCACGCTGAAGCTTGCCGCCGGTGGGGCCCATCGGGTCCATCATGCGCTCGAACTCAACGTTGCTGATCACGTTGTCATAGCGGTCGTAGCCGTAGGGCTGAATCTTGGCCGCATCGTAGGGCTTCCATCCGGTAGACCAGATGATGGCACCAACGGTGACCTGCTGGCTCTCTTCCTGCATCTCGAGATCCACTGCACCGTACTTGCACGCCTCTTTCGCCTTGTCGGCGTCGGCGGTACCGATGATGCTGGGGTCGATAACGTAACGCTGCGGGTAAGCCATGTTGTGTGGCAGATAGGCCGCTTTACGTTTTGACATACCGTAGTTATGAGTGTTGTCCACCTCGGCCTCGACAGCGTTACCGCACTCGCCACAGGCGGTGCAGTTCTCGTTGACGTAGCGGGGGGCAACCTTGAGGTCGACGGTGTAATTTCCCGCATCACCGCTAACTCCACTCACCTCGGTCATCGTCATCAGGCGAATATTTTTGTTCGCCTTCAGTCGACGGTACTGGATCTCCAGACCGCAGGTAGGGAAGCAGAGCTTCGGGAAATACTTGTACATTTGGCCTACACGGCCACCGACGGTGGGGGCTTTTTCGATCAGCAGAACCTGCTTACCGCACTCAGCTGCTTCCAGCGCTGCGGTCAGACCACTGATACCGCCACCTACGACCATTATGGTCTCGTTGGTTGCGACTACCTCAGACATTGATTACCTCCATCAAGGTCAATCTCATCATTTAAAATTCTTGCTCGTTTCCGTGTAATTGGGCCTATTTCGCACCTTTTTACTGCGGATTCCGCGCTACTTTGAAAATTTAGAACGCACACGATACCCGCTCTGAGGCAGAAAGCCCACTAGATCACGCATCGAATTTTCCAATGAGCAAATAGAATGTTTATATGTTTTTCCTGTGTTCATGGGTTTGCTATCGCCAGCAAGAAAAGCTAAGTTTTTCTCTCAGGAATTATGTTTATAGAACAGAGGTAAAAAAGTGCAAGCCAGCCCGCTCCAGATTGAGGAGAATTTCATCTCCGAAAAGCCCTACTACGAAGCGACCGGTCAGGAGATCGCTATCTTTGAGGCCGCCTACCAGAACGGCCTGCCGGTACTGATCAAGGGGCCGACCGGCTGCGGCAAGAGCCGTTTCATGGAGTACATGGCGTGGCGGCTGAAGCGTCCGCTGGTCACCGTCTCCTGCCACGATGACCTCACCGCTTCGGATCTGGTTGGTAGATACCTTATTAAAGGTGGGGAGACCTCCTGGGTCGACGGCCCACTGGCCGCTGCGGTGCGTGCAGGTGCCATCTGCTACCTCGATGAGATCGTTGAGGCTCGCAAGGACACCATGGTGGTGATCCACCCGCTGGGCGATGATCGCCGGGTACTGCCGATGGAAAAGCGCGGCGAGCTGCTGCGCGCCACCCCCGAGTTCTGTCTCGCCATCTCCTACAACCCCGGCTACCAGAGTGTGCTCAAGGATCTCAAACAGAGTACCCGTCAGCGCTTCGTGGCACTGGAGTTCGACTACCCGGATGCCGGACTGGAACAGCAGATCGTCATCAAAGAGAGCGGAATCGACACGGAGCTGGCCGCCAAGCTGGTGAAGTTCGCCGTGATGACCCGCAACCTCAAAGGCAGTGGTCTTGAGGAGGGGGCGAGTACCCGCCTGCTGGTGCATGCCGCCAAACTCATCGCCTCTGAGGTCACACCGGGAGATGCCTGCCACAGCGCTATCGCCCAGGCCTTGACCGATGACCCGGAGATGCTTACCGCGATTAATGAACTCTCTGCCTCGTTGTTTTAACAAAGAGCGCGACAAACAACTTTGATGCTGGATAGAGACGAAATCATCGCGCAGCTCGATCAGTGGCTGGAGGTGGAGTACACCTTCCTCGATACGGCGACGCTGGCCGATCACCTGCTCGAACGTGACGCAGATTCGTGCCGCCTGATGCTCGACTGGACACGACGCATCGCCTCGACACAGATCCCGCTGGCCTACGAATTCACCAGCCGTGTATTGGCACAGATGGAACAGCTCGATGCGGCGCTGATCGAATCGTGGGCGCTACATGCGATGGACGCTTATGACCGCTCCGGTCTGTTACCTGCGATGGCACTGGTGCGCGATGTTGAGCAGTTCCAGCGCTACCGGCGCGAGAAAGCACATGGCGTACGGCTGGAGGAGCATCAGGCGGTACTGCGTCATTTCGTACATGGCCTCTCCGGGCGCAAGCTGGAGATCGAGGGTGCGGCTGTAGGCGATGAATCTTTGTGGGGTGACAGTGAAACACTCTACCTGCCGCCAGTGCTGCTCACCTTTGATGATCGCCAGGACAACTTCCAACTCTATAAGGTGATGGTGGCAATGCTGTGGGCACAGACCCGCTTTGGTGGATTTCGAGTTGACCTTAAGCGCCTGCAACAACTCTCCCCTGACGAGCTGGCACTGTTTGACTGTTTTGAACGGCTACGCCTGGAGGCTTGGATTGCTCGTGAGTTACCGGGACTCTATCGTCACCTGTTGCACTTCAGGGGTGAGATGTCCGTAATCGAGACAGAAGAGCCGTGGCCTGAAATCTGCCGGCAACTTAGTCAAAGCGACACCACCGCCAAGGACTCCCTCCGCCTGCTGTCCGCATACTCACAACTGCAGGCCCTGCCCTCTCCCCCCTATCAATTCACCACCCATGCCAACGGTGTCGCCGCTGTCATGGCGGCACGCATCGAACGGGAGAAGGCGCGTTTCAAGGTGGCGCTGAATGAGCTGCTACCGGACAGTGAAGAGGAGCAGAACCAGAACGATTCACCACGACTTAGCCAGCAACAAAAAGAAGAGAGCACGCTGCCCGAGGGTTTCACTGTCGAGCTACAACTCGATGGCAAGCCGCTGCCACCGCCGGAAAATATGCGCCAGCTTCTTAGCTCCATCCTGCTCGACTTCGGCGAGCTGCCACCCGACTATCTGGTGCCCGCCGGGGCCGGTGACTACGACCCGAAACTGCTCAACGAGATCGAGGCCGATCCGGATGCGGTATGGCTGGGTACCTATCACGAGGAGGGGGCATTTCTCTACGATGAGTGGGACCACGGTCGACAGCACTACCGCAAGAACTGGTGTGCGGTGCGGGAAAAAACCATAAAGGCCGTGGATGACAATTTTGTCGAGCAGACAAGAGCAAAATATCACAGCCTGATCAAACAACTGCGCCGCAGCTTTGAGGCGATGCGTGACGAGGACAAACTGCTCAAGCGTCAGTCCGATGGTGATGAGGTTGATCTCGATGCGCTGGTCGAGGCACTGGCCGATTCACGCGATGGCAGTGAGATGTCATCCCGCCTCTTCACCCGCATGCACCGTAGCGATCGAAACATTGCGGTGCTGTTTATGGTGGACATGAGCGGCTCCACCAAGGGGTGGATAAACGAGGCGGAGCGCGAGTCACTGGTACTGCTGTGCGAGGCGCTGGAGTCACTGGGCGACCGCTATGCCATTTACGGTTTTTCCGGCGTCAGTCGTAAGCGTTGTGATATCTACACCATCAAAACATTTTCCGATCACTACGACGATGAAATACGTGCGCGTATCGGCGGCATCCAGCCACAGGACTATACCCGTATGGGTGCGCCGATTAGACACCTGAGTAAAATATTGAATGACAGCGATGCCAAAACGCGACTGTTGATCACCCTCTCTGATGGTAAGCCCGACGACTACTCAGACTATAAAGGTGACTACGGTATTGAGGATACCCGACGTGCACTGATCGAGGCACGGCGCACCGGCATCCACCCCTACTGCATCACTATCGACGAGCTGGCACGCGACTACCTGCCGCATATGTATGGCGCGGCGGCCTATACGCTGGTGGAACGGGTGGAGGAGTTACCGCAAAAGGTCGCCGATATCTACCGACGCCTTACCCGGTGAATAATGTTCAGCCCTTGTAGGACTGCCAGTACCTGGCAAAATCATCCGGGGAGAGTGGACGACTGTAATAGTAGCCCTGAAAACGGTTGCAACCAATAGAACGCATGTACTCGCGCTGCTCGTCGGTCTCTATTCCCTCGGCCACCGATTCAAGCTCCAGCGACTGCGCCAGGTTAACAATGGCATGAGCAATAACACTATCACTCTTGTCGCTAGAAATATCGGAAACAAAGGAACGGTCCACCTTAATCAAATCCAATGGCAGGCGACGCAGGTAGGAGAGCGAAGAGTAACCCATACCAAAGTCATCGATAGCAATACGAATGCCATATTCACGCAGCTCGTTAAGTTGCTCGACACAGCGCTCCATATTCTCCATTAGTACATTCTCAGTGATCTCAACCTGAAAGCTTCTGCCCTCGATCCCATTGTCCTGAAGCTGAGCAATCAGGTTCGAAGCAAAATCAGAGTGATAGAGTTGCGGCCCGGAGACATTCACCGAAAGATACTCCAGTTCGATGCCCTGCTCACGCCATCTCACTAACTGTGCGATCGCCATATCCAGCACCTGCTGACCTATGGGGATAATCAGATTAGACTCCTCGGCCACCGGAATAAAATTTGCCGGTGACATATCCTCCATGCCCGGAAAATTCCAGCGCAGCAGCGCCTCGGAACAGGTAACACGATCTGTTTGTGCATCAACGATAGGCTGGAACTGGAGATAAAACTTTTTTTCCTGAATCACCTTGCGTAGTGCACTCTCGATACGCAACTTCTCTTCGGCCAGTTCGGAGAGCTCAGTACTATAAATATGATAGCCGTCACGCCCCGTCTCCTTCACCCTGTACATCGCGGTATCCGCGTTTTTCAGCACCGTTAATGCATCCTCACCATCATCCGGGCTGATGCTGATACCAATACTGCAACCGATGTGTAACTCGTGCTGGTCAATATTAAAGGGCTCACGCAACACCTCGATTACCTTGCGCGCCAGGCGCGCCGCATCCTCATTACCGCTTATCTCCTCAAGCAGAATGACAAACTCATCGCCACCGAGACGCGCGATCGAATCTGATTGTCTCACCAGCACAGTGAGACGCTTCGCCACCTGTTGCAGCAGGCGATCGCCGATATAGTGACCCAGGCTGTCGTTAATCGTCTTAAAACGGTCAAGGTCGATAAATAGCACCGCGGTAGCGCTGTCATCACGTATGCCGCGTTTAATTGCATGGGCCAGACGGTCCTGTAGCAACAGACGGTTCGGCAGGTCGGTTAACGGATCGTGGTGGGCCAGGTGGTCAAGGCGCAACTGGGTCTCTTTTAACGGGCTGATATCATTAATAATCGAAATATAATTACTGATCACGCCCTGCTCATCACGCACCGAGCTTATGGTCTGCCATAGGGGTATCAGTGTACCGTCCTTACGGCGATCGAATATCTCGCCGCGCCATACTCCCTTACTTTCCAGGCTCTCCCATACCTCTTTATAGAAGCTCTCATCATGCATCCCCGACTTGAACAGGCTTGGCATCTCCCCCTGCAACTCCTGTTGCGTATAGCCGGTGATCTCGCCAAAGGCACGGTTGCTATTTACAATCTGCGTCCTGGCATCGGTGACCAGAATCCCCTCCGCGGTGTTATCAAACACCTTGCCATAGATCTTCAGCTCCTCAATCGCCCTCTTCTGTGCGCTCACATCGGCATAGAGCAGCACCGTCTTCTCAATCTCACCCGCCTCATTCATCACCGGTGAGGCCTTAACAGTGAAATCACGCCCGGCATGGTGGAATTCACCACTCTGCTCTGCACGTGAAAAGAGATCACCCTCAACTTCGCCACCGCAAACACGGAGCTCCTCAAGCGTCTTACCCTGTACCTGCTCGAAGGGGCAGTCAGAAAAAAAGAGCTGCAGCGCAAGAAGATTGCAGTCTTCAATTCGCTGCTCAGGGGTAATTACAACAATCGCCGCCTCTACTGAATCGAGAACTGTTCGCAGCTCACTATGGATAAGATCCAAACGGTGGTTGGTTTCATTCAGGTGCTCAAGCACCTGGGCAAAGGACTGCACGATGATACCGATAGGGTCGAGGGTGATAATAGTTTCATCATCCAGTTCTTCCTGGCGTAGCGGCAGAGTCCCCATCAGCTCCAGCATCTGGTCTATCTTGTCGCGGATGTAGCGTATCGCCTCGGCGTACTTCTCTTCGCTGCTCATTACTACCTCATTACCCTTCGTCAAAAATACGAATCTCAAAGCCCTCGTCGGTCTTTTCCACCGAGGTTGAAATCCCCATTTTCATTATTGCATCGGGAATGGTGGCGGTGGCATGACGATCATCGGAGAGGATGCGTATCTCACTCTCACCACGCTTGATCGCCTCAATATTCGCATTCACCTCTTTTAGCGCCAACAGCAAACAGGAGGGACAGATCTGTCCACGGATATCCATTTTTATGGTGTTGTGTTTCATCCTCACGATCTCCTAATTGCGATCACTTGCTATTGATAACATAACGGGTCAGTAACTTGCTGCCCAACCAGCTTCCAGGCAACAGCCCGAGTAAAAACAGCAGGCTCTGCATTGCCAGTATCGGCACTCCTCCCCACAGGTGCCAGATATTACATCCCGGCACCATCCTGGCTGCAAACCCCAGTACACAACCGCCAAGCAGTGCCGAAACATAGTGGCTCACCGGTACTCGGTAATGAAAACGCAGTTCTCTTAATAGTAGTGCAGATATCATGGCACCCAGAGTAATACCCACCACCAGCGGATACTGAATCGCCGCTACCGCATCGAGTTGTGGCCCGGCCCCACCGGTAATGGCTGTACTGGCAAGGGGCGGTGTGTAGTTAAGGGGCATCGCAGTGAAGTAGCCCAGTGAGGCGACATGCTCTGGTGCGAATAGTGCCTCCACCGAGGCCCCCAGCTTGGCGTAGGAGGTGGTAATACCCAGGGGCATACCAACAAATAGATAAGAGGCGAAACCGAGTAAGGCCAGCACCAGCGCTGCCTGCCACGGCTGTATCGAGCCCGGTAGCAGGGTACTACGCGTCAGTTCACCACGACGATAGTGCCGCCACAAATAAACCCCGCCGAAAAGGGCCATCGGCAGAGTCAGTGCATAGGAGGGCAAGGCAAGAAGTTGCGGCAGGGTCACCGCACCATCGGTCAAGCTGGTGGCTTTGGCGAAGGCTCCCCACCAGGGATGAAACTCCGCATAGAGGGCACTACCCGCCAGCAGACCAACAAAGGCAATAATACTGACCACGCTACCCGAACCCATCTTGTAGAGGGTACCCACCACACAACCACCCGCCAGCACCATGCCAACACCGAAGAAGAAACCACCGATGATATTGGCAAGCGAAGGCGTGCCGAGCAGCGGAAAGGGGTGATGGCTAATCGCCCCACCCAGTAACGCCAGCTCGAATAGCAGCATGGAGACCACGATCAGTACTCCGAGTACGCGTAACATGAAAGCGTCACGGAACAGGAAGAGATCGCGAAACATGCCGGTAACACAAAAATCGGAGCGGTGCATGATAAAGCCTGCCAGCAGCCCACACAGCGATGAGGTGACAAGGATAATAAGGTAGGGATTTTCCATAGAACAAAACCTTAGCACTTTATTTTTTTATGCTGACAGGGTTAGAACCGCTAATACGGCCAAAGAACATCCCTGCCTTTATAGGTGCCAGTTACTTGTTGTCAGCTTATCACCCCGATAAATTAAAGTCTTCACCCCATAAACCCATGCCATAATTGTTGATATTATCCATCGACCTTCAAGGCCTACTAAACTCTGTTACAGTTGCAGCATAAAATGTGGAGAGTTTCAACGCCGCAATGGACACTGTACAAGATGCATAACCGGACGTTCACAGCACCCTGCACCCAGTGCAGGAAGGGCATCCCGTGCTAGAGAAGATGCAGGCCACACTGATAAAGAGCCTCACCAGCCATATCCACAGCTCACAGCGGGAGGTGACGATACTGTTCACCGATATCGAGGACTCTACTCGCTACTGGGGCAACCGTGGGGACATTAAGGGGCGGCTGATGGTGGACCGTCACAATCGAATCCTGCTGCCCCTGATACGCCAGTTTCGTGGCAAGGTAATTAAGACTATAGGCGACTCGGTGATGGCAATGTTTAACCAGCACGAGGATGCGCTGAGCGCCGCCATCGCCATTCAGCAAGCCCTACAACAAACACGCGATGAAGACCGCCAGTTTGCTATTCATGTACGCATCGGCCTGCACAGCGGCGAAGCCATCGTTGAAGATAACGACGTCTACGGTGATGTAGTAAACATCGCAGCACGCATTGAGAGCCAGGCGGACGGGGATGAGATTTTGATCTCTGGTCGTCTCGCACGACACCTCGACAAGGAACGCTTCAAGCGCAATAAAAAAGGGGGGTTTACCCCTAAGGGAAAACGTCAACGTGTTGCCCTCTATCGCTGCCACTGGCAACAACATGAAAACCTGTTACAGGGTCTTAAACTAAAATCTTTCACCCCTCTCGGAATGAGGCAAAGTATTGAGATGGTCGGCTATGCGCTGACAATCATTGCCGTGCTCTATTTTTTCTACCTTCACTATCTGCGCTTCCTGCTCTCCGATAACGAAATGCTGTCCCTGCTGTTTCTCAATCCGGCAACGGTACTGGCACGCTACTGGTATTTTTCACTGCTGTTATGGGTACTGGGTGCCGCCCTGTTATGGCAGGCAATGCGCATTAACGCTATTCCCTACCGCGCCCTCAAGCTACTCAAAGGTGGTGCCGCCGCTGGAGTTCTTTTTGTGGCTCTACACACGCTGACATCCGTGCTGCCAATGGGATGGCTGCTCCACTTCGATAAGGGCCTGTATGCCTCCCACCAC
Source organism: Pseudomonadota bacterium (assembly GCA_039714395.1). Lineage (GTDB taxonomy): Bacteria > Pseudomonadota > Gammaproteobacteria > Thiohalomonadales > Thiohalomonadaceae > JAPHSX01. The sequence continues at coordinate 23,771 of JBDLJH010000028.1, forward strand.
CTGTTCGTTGAAATTCAGAAAGATCACGCTGCAATACATGAGGCGCCGGATAACGAAGCGACGATTATCATGCACCAGGATGCAGGAAGCCTGCTGCTGCTCTCGGATGTGCGGCGTAGAGGCGATACGGTATGGAACAAAGTACTGATAGGGGAAAAACGTTTCGGCTGGGTCAAGCGAATCCAGCCTGCACGAATGGGCGTTGCCGAGGCCCGCATTACCTGGGCAGAGAAATTTGTTATTCGTTACGGCGATCTCTATTTACTGCTGCTGGCGGTACCGGGTTTTGTCTGGGGCTATCGTAGTTTCCGCGTGCGACCGGTCTAAAGGGCACCTCTAAATATTCATGAGCACACATCTTAAACGCTCATATATGCGCTCTCTGCGTTGCAAATCTTCGCCATAGCTAGCTATTACGTGCGATTTACGCCTTGATAGCACAAATCTGAGCATCCAATTTGATGCACTCAGAATAATTAGAGGCGCCCTAAACGCTCAGCGCGGCATCTCTTTGATATAGACATCCTGCTTGCTATACGGGATCTCAATGCCCTCACTCATAAATCGCTTATAAGTGGCCGTAAGCAGGGCATCGATCACACGCCCGCGCAACGACGGCTCATCGATCCAGCCCAGCAGTTCAAAGTCGAGACTGGAGTTACCAAAGCTGCGAAAGCGTACCCGTGGTTCCGGGTCATCACACATCGCCTCCTCCTCCGCGGCAACCTCCATCAATAGAGCGCGTACCATGTCTACATCGGTGCCATAGGCCACGCCAACCTTAATACGAATACGGTACTTAGTATGCGGCCCACCGGACTCATTGAGGATCTTGGTGTTGCCCATAATGTTATTGGGAATGGTTACCTCCACATCATCACGGGTAAGCAAACGGGTACTGCGGATCCCGATGTGGGTCACCTCGCCACGCTCCCCCGAATCGAGCACGATATAGTCACCAATCTTGTAGGGGGTATCGGCGAGAATAAAGACACCGGAGAAGAGGTTTGCCAGGGTATCCTTGGCGGCGAAACCAACGGCGATACCGATAATACCGGCAGAGGCTAGCCAGGCCGTCATATCTATATGCCAGGCGCTAAAGATGAGATAGACGGCGAGGCCGATGATCAGCAACAGCGCGATATTCTCAAACAGGGGGAGTGTCTGATTACGTACCAGTGCAAAACGTACCGGGCTTTGTGCCATCTTGCGCAACAGCAGGCGGGCGACACGCCCCAAAAACAGCGACCACAACACTATCGCATAACTCTGCATCAGCGAAAAGGCGATCACCTCCACCCTGTCGACAGGTTCGAGTATCGTCATCGCCGCTGCAAGGCCGAGCAGCATGATGCTATGAAACAGTGGTTTACTAAGGAACCCAAGGAGCTGATCGTCAAGGCGACTGCTGGTGTGACTACTTAGCCGTTTCAATAGACGCATGATAATACGATCAATAATCAAGGCCAGCAGTAGAGCTATCACCACGACTACTACGGCTCGCACGGCCATATGCTCGCCGAAAAAACCAAGCAACGGCTCCAACCGTGTGGAGAGCTGCGCCATCGGGCTTATCCCAGTTTCATCCAAAACCTGTAACTCCTTTAGTGACTACACCATGCGCTTAAGGATATCACTCTCGCCGCCTTTATCCTTGAGTCGGTGTTTCAGCATAGCTATCAACCCCCTATAACCATAAGAATTTACATAAACATATTGCTATATCTCATTGTTATTACTATCTTATAGTAGACTGATGTGAAACTGGGCCTGCTCTTTTCAGACTCAACAGAGGACACGGGTAATGGCAAACACATTCAATTCTGGCGCCACGACACTCCCTTTTATGACGATGGATGATGTACTTCTGCGGTTCCACTCACAGCTGGAGGTCGTCCCCCTGCTGGAGGAATTTGGTGAGTGGGCCGGCGTGGCGGTCGATTTTTCAGCAATGCACTACCGTCATCCCACCCTTGGCCTGTTTGAAGCCCTTAAACGGCCCGGCCCAGGTCAGGATAACGAGTGCACCACTCATCCCCTTGCCGAGCTGGGCGACCTCTACTTTCTGCGCGATACACCCTTTAGCGTGGATGAGAAGCAGGTACTGGCACAGTGTGTCGCAACCCTGCGACTCCCCCTCCACAATGCGGTGCTTTACCATACCGCCGTTCGTCAATGTGACGGTCTGACTCAAAGCCTGAGGGTGGTGAGTGAGAAGAGCTGTTCCAGCCTGGGTCTGCTCGACACGGATGCTCAGCATCTAGCGCTCGAAGAACTGATATCTGACAGCGGGTTACACCATGCCCTCAGTAGCGAGGCGTTGACGGTCTTCTATCAGCCCAAAGTCGATCTAAAAAGCGGCGAGGTAAGGGGGCTGGAGGCCCTGCTACGCTGGCATCACGCCGACAGGGGTCTGCTCTCTCCAGAGCTATTTATCCCGCTGGCCGAACGCAACGGGCTGATCCCTATAATTACACGCTGGGTACTCAATACAGTATTGCGCCAGTGCGGCCACTGGCAGCAGCAGGGTCTACTGGTGCCCATTGCCGTCAACCTCTCTGGTCTGGACCTTGAGGATGCCGCTCTACCCGACTACCTGGCACAGCTACTGGAGGCGTGGGAGATCCCGGCAGAGTTTCTCGAACTTGAGATCACCGAAACGGCCGCCTTCAGTGATCAACAGCGCAGTGCTGCCATCCTGCAGCGCCTCTCGGAACTGGGGGTCGCCGTCGCCATCGATGACTTCGGCATCGGTTACTCCTCACTGCAGCGCCTCAAGCAGTTGCCGGTTAATACCATCAAGATCGACAAATCCTTCGTCATGGAGGAGGGCCGTGGTGAACACGATATGCTCTTCGTTGACAGCATTACCCGGCTGGGGCATCAACTGGGGATGAAGGTGGTCGCCGAAGGCGTCGACAGCCCTGAAAGCTGGCAGCGTCTGCTGGCAAGCGGCTGTGACATGGCCCAGGGCTTCCATATCAGTCATCCCCTCTCCGGTAAGGCCGTCACCGGCTGGCTGCGTGGCAGAGTGCACAAAGGCGAACCACGGCAGTATCATTAAGACACCACAGCCAACAACACGGTGCTAACCCGTTGGCTCAACTCAACGTTCACTCGCCCGGCTCTGCCACAAGGTTCGTGATACGGTACACAGCCATCACATGGCAAAGTGCGTAAACTAACACCAACAATCACACCATGATAAGACGGGAAAAAAGATGAAGAAATTTGCACTGTTATTGGCCGCTGTTCTGTTGACAGCCTGCGGCATGAAACCTGGCGATGAAGCCGTTGCACAACAGGTGACCGCACATCTGCTACAACGCCATAGTGGCATCATCTACGAGGTGATCGACTTTAAGAAAGTTAACGGTATCTCCCGCAATAATGACACCTACGATGCAGAGGTAGAGTACAGATTGCGCTTTTTAGTCGATCTCACTGAGGCCTCTGAACGGCTACAGCACAACAGCGGCAGCATATTCGCTGCCGGTCTTGAAGCCACCACTCTTGGCCTGGCCTACGGCAACTTCAAACAGGGCGATACCATCTACAAAAAAGAGTGGATACACTTTGTGCGATCTGAACAGGGATGGCTCATCGAAGAGGTTCAAAAATAATACCTCCCCACTCCATGAAAAGACGGCCGCTGGCCGCCTTTTTTCTCTCATCCAAACTTGCCCTTCCACACTAACTGAGCTATTCGCTTATGTGTGTGTTGCCTGGGGCTTGGCCCCCGTGGATTAGAGGTGCAAGCCATGAAAACCAGACTCCTTTCCCTGCTACTGATCCTTCCCCTGATGTTCACCGGCATTTCCCACGCCGACGAAGGCTGGAACGGTAACATCAACCTGCATCTTGGCTCCAAGGTTCTCAATAGTGATGACTGGTGGGCTTACGCACACGGTGAGACCGGCATATTCATCGACGTTGGACACAGCAGCTGGCCGGTGAATATTGTCTTCGACCTGCTAGGCTCACGCGGAAAATTTGAGGAACTCGACTACACCCCTGCTCTCGGCGTCTTCTATGTAGAGGAAGAGGTGACTACTGGAGAGTTGAATTTAGGCGTACGCCACTATTTTAATACCCGCTCCAGCATGCGCCCCTACGTAGGCGGCGGACTCGCACTTATCACCTTAGAGAGTGACCTGAGAATCGACTCCGGGCCGCTGTTGCACGATGAGGGCCACGGGAGTGGCATCTGGCTAAATGGTGGTATTGTCTGGGGCTTCAACGCTTTCAATCTGGGCTTTGACATGCGTGTTTCAGCGGCCGAGGTCGAAATGGACGCAGGAGACTTTCAGGGCGGCGGTGCTCACACCGGCCTCATTCTCGGCTACCACTGGTAGCCCATCTACTGGCGAGCCCTCCCCGTGAACCGGGAGCACCCCCTCTTATTTCAGGATCAGGTAGAGCGCGCCACCACGACGCTGGATATTCAGCAGTAGCGCACTTTCATCGGCTATCGCCACTTTCATCTCATCAAGATTGTGAACCTCCTGACGATTAACCTGGGCAATCACATCCCCCTTGCGTAGTCCGGCACGCATCGCCGCACTGCCAGGAGCTACCTCTGCAACCACCACCCCTTCTACACGACCACGTACGGTCTCTTCGGACACATTGGCAAGCACGGAACCACTGAGGTGTGCATGGAGCGCCTCCCCCTTAACCGCAACAACCTCCGGCGGTTCAATAAGTGCACGCAAGGTCTTCTTGTTACCGTTACGCAGGATCCGCATTTCGACCTTCTCACCAATACGCAGCATGCCGATACGGTTGCGCACATCCGAGGCATCTTTTATTAGGTGCTCGTTAATATGGGTGATGACATCGCCGGTCTTCATTCCGGCCTTGTCGGCTGGCGAGCCGTTACTCACCTGGGTCACCACCGCGCCCTGATGCAGATCAATTTCAAAGGCGGCGGCCAGCTCCGGGGTCAAATCCTGAGCCTGTGCCCCCATTGAGCCACGAAGCACTTCACCGTGTTCGATCAACTGCACCATGATCTCACGCACCATATTGATCGGAATGGCAAAACCAATACCTACATTTCCACCACTCTTGGAGAGAATCGCGGTATTGATGCCGACCAGCTCACCACGCAGGTTGACCAGTGCCCCACCCGAATTACCGGGGTTAATCGAGGCATCGGTCTGAATGAAATCCTCATAGCCCTCGATACCCAGCCCTGAACGTCCCAATGCCGAAACGATACCGGAGGTGACGGTCTGCCCCAGGCCAAAGGGGTTGCCGATGGCTACCACAAAGTCACCCACGCGCAGGCGCTCTGAATCACTCATCGGCAGCGCGGCAAGTTCTCCATTGTCTACCTTAAGAACCGCAATATCGGTCTCCGGATCAGAGCCAACCAGTGTCGCCTTGAGGGTGCGTCCGTCATGCAGGTTGACCGAGATCTCATCGGCCCTGTCGATCACATGATGGTTGGTCACAACATAACCACGCTTACCATCTACCACCACACCGGAACCAAGACTCTGTTCGGTACGCTCACGTGGCCGTGCCTCAGGCAGACTGAAGAAGCGGCGAAAGAAGGGGTCAGCTAATAGTGGGCTCTGCTTTACTGCCACCCGGGTACGGGTAAAGATATTCACCACTGAGGGGATGGTCTCATCCAGCATCGGGGCCAGAGACGGCACCGCCTGCCCCTGTGAGTCGTGAGTGGGAAGCGCGGCATGTGCGCTGAGGCTAAACAGCATCAGTAGCGTAACGAGGTATCGCATTCTCTATCCTTAACAGATTAGTGTTAAGCAAATAACAGTCGTTTGTTCTTATGGATGTAGAGACCGCAACTGCAGCACAAGAGTTCAAATAATCCCTGAATTTTTCATCTCGAAGAGCAACAAAAACTCAATTGTTACCGCTATTCCGACTCCACAATTTCCAGCTCAATACGACGGTTCTTTGCCCGTCCCCTGGGGGTCTTATTGCTGGAACGTGGCCGATACGATCCAAAGGCCTGGGCCTGCAGACGCTCACCCTCAAAACCATTTTTCATCATCTCGTGTATCACGGCGAGAGAACGGGCAGCGGCAAGCTCCCAGTTGGTCAGAAATCTCTTCTTCAGCCGGTTTTTAATAGGAGAATCATCAGTATGGCCACTAACGATCACCGACACGCCAGGCCGTTTTTTCAGGCCACGGGCAATGCGCGCCAAGACCCTCTTGCCCCCCTTTGAAAGCTCACTACTACCAACAGCAAAGAGCAGGGTTTCGTGCAGGGTGAGGCGTATCCCTGACTGCTGCTGCTCCAGTTGCACATCAGCACCCTGCTCCTGTAACGACTCCTGAACCGCAGCAAAGGTCGCGTGGGAACGCGGGCGATAGGCAATATCAAAGATAAGGTCATTCACATCCTTACCGTAGAAGGCGAGTGTATTGTGACGCTGCACCCATTCACCGTCCCTGTTTGCCTTGTAGGAGACGACCTCAAAGTTGGCGGGGATCACCCAGACATAGACAAACTGATCGAACTGTCCCGGTTTGGTCCAGTAGCCATAGTGTCCATCATCACGTTTCTCACCGCTGGCACTACTGAAGCGGTAAATACCCTTGCTGTCCTGTTTAACCTCACCACTCCATCTACCGGGCTGGATCAGTGCATAGTCGGATTGTGAGAAACGAAGAATGTTGGAGGCATTATCACCGCCCTGATCCCATTTGAAATCATTGGGATAGATGTAGAGAAAATCCTCCAGACGCCGTTCTTTTTTCAGGTAGAGGTCGTAACTCGACCAGTCGGTGCGTGCAGTGGTGTATGAGAAATAGTGGCGACCATCCTCCTGCAGGAAGATCACCGTCTCCTTTACCACCTCGGCAGCTGCCGTTCCACAGGCAAAAAGAAGAGCTATTCCTACCAGACTCAGTCGCTTTAACTGTTCATGCATCCACATTTATCCATTCCCACGTTTTTCGCACATCATACCATTCCAGGCACAATCTCCGTCACCAGAAGCTGTTCACCCGTCACCTCGAAACGCACATCAAAATTAAAAAAGTGCATACCACCACTACCACTACTTTTTGCCTTATAGGCTGGACGCGGGTCAACGGCCAGGCTTTCACTAATCAGCTGGCGTAGCTCAGGGTGCTCAACAACCCGTTGTGCCAGCTGTTGCTCTGCCCCATCAGTAAAGACAACCTCCAGCTTTCTCTCTGGTGCATCGGTGGCAAATCCTGAACGCGCATCGGTGATGCTATCCACATAGGGGATATAGGGTTTGATATCGACCACCGGGGTACCATCAAGCAGATCGGCCCCGATGAGGTGAAGCCTCACCCCGTTTTCACTACACTCGACCTCAGACAGTTCAACAACCGAAAGACCTAGTGGGTTTGGACGGTGGGTAGAGCGACTGGCAAAGACCCCCACCCGCTCATTACCTCCCAGGCGTGGTGGCCGCACCGTGGGTGACCACTTACCAGCTAGTACACCATGGAATATAAAACTGACCCAAATGTGTGAGAACCCTTCTAACCCTTTTACTGCCTCGGGACGATTATAGGGTGGCAGCAGTTCCAGTGTTGCCGTCTGTATCGTTACCAGACCAGGCTGACGCGGGATACCGAACTTCCCCCTGTAGCAGGAGTGAATCACGCCGATAACATCAAGACTATATTTATCTTCCATCGCATTTTTTACCACGATAAAAAATGGCCCGTTAACGGGCCACTTCTTCACTACACGGAATTACCTTTAGGCGATATCAACCGGCTCAAAATCCGGGTCATCTTTATGCTCATCCTGATCCGCCTGCAACTCTTCAAGAGTCTTCTCGGTACGGTTCTCACGCGCCTCCAGTGCCCCCTCGATGACCGGAATACTCATCTCGGCAAACAGGATCTGTTTAAGGAAACGATAGCTAAACTCCAGCAATGCCACATCATCCTTATCAAAGGTGGCGTAATCCTCATCACTCACCTCAAAGCTCTGCTTAAAACCTTCGCTGTTAATAAAGATACGGAAGCGATCAATATCGTAACAGGCCATGAAGTAGAGCTGCCGGCTGCGTTTAGAGGGCTTACCCACAGTCGCCCCGGTAGACTTTTTCTTCAGTACCAGTTGACGCCAGCCGTGACCGTACTTGTCGTACTCCTCAAGCCCCTGCTCCTCACGATACTCGTCGATGGTGAGTTTGCGATCCTCATCGTGGCCCATGCAGTGCGCCTCTTTTACGATGGCGTAGGCACTGGTATCGAAGTACTCATCCTGCTTACGACGAGAGACCAGACCAATCGGGTAATAGCGACACGCCGTGGGACGGTCTTCGTAGACGCTACACCCTTCATCGATCATAAACTGACAGGCGGTCCCCCCCTCGACCGGCATGTACTTCACCCCGGCCATGCCATCCTTCTCCATCTCGTAGGGGTAGGTGTACTTAAGCAGGAACTCGTCTGAAGTCATATTCAGGCGATTTTTCAGACGAATAATATCGTAAGGGGTCAGGGAGATATCGATGTTGCTGCAACAGGCGTTGAAGCACTTAATATCCTTATGACAACGGAAGGTGAACTCCTTATCGCCCTCAAACAGCTCTGGTACTACCGGACTGCTGGCAAAGGGGGAGTCTTTAATATCGATATCACTCATGTCTTAAACCTCAAAATTCTTCAATTACGCAACTACGCGCAAGCATATAGTGTCTGCTTGCAGGCTTCTACCCTGAAAAGGGTGAAGGATCTCCGATTAACCCTTCCTCTGGAATGGGTTAATCGCAAATTCTTCGGCTTTTCCTTCAAATAAAAAGTAACTATTCAGAATATTTAGATTTTGTTTCAGGACAAGGCATTTTCGCACGGAGAATGTGAGCATATAAGTATATGTGACCATTCGAGTACGGAAATAACGCCGTAATGGAGCAAAAGATAAATGTTATGGGTAGTTACGAAAAAAGAAGCCGGGCATAAGCCCGGCTTCCCTTACAGCCTAAGTGTTTAAGTAAAACTTACTTGAACAGCTTGGACTTATCTACGAGATCAACATGAGCGCGCTTGAAGCAGGTCCACTCTTTGGTCTCTTTGTTGTAGATAGAGTTAACGAAGCAGTGCCAGTTCTCCTCGTCGACGAAGTTCTTGTCGGCG
>JBDLJH010000029.1:0-30383 GCA_039714395.1 Pseudomonadota bacterium
GATCTGATCGCAAAACACCATGCATGTTCCTTATAAGTATGAAAATAATGATAACTTGTTGATATTGCTACTGGATTCGTGGGGATACCTCAGGGTCAGTACTCAGTATTCGCTAATATAGTCGCTTCACCAGACAGATGTTGCACCGTTTGGTGCGATGCCAATAATAAGCTAATTTCAGTGTCCGTTTCAGTCACTATTTATAGAGGCACCCTATATAATCACAGAGTGATGAACAGCACCCTCCTCTCAATTTTGGCAACAGTGTTTACGCTGATGGCACTCCTTATGCTCATCCATAGGGCGCTCCTTCTTGGATTTCGTGCCCCAAGAGTCATTGAGCAGGGAAGCCCCGACGATTTTGATCTGGTGCATAGCGAAATTGCTATTCAAACGCAGCGTGGGAAAAAACTTTTTGCCTGGTGGATCCCTTCGACAACACCGGATTCTGCGATGGCGCCTACCATCATTCTTCTGCATGGCTGGGGCTCAAATTCTGAACTGATGTTGCCTCTTGCCACCCCGTTTCCTCAGTCGGGGTTAAATGTTTTGTTGTTAGATGCTCGTGATCATGGTCGCAGTGATTCCGATAATTTCTCTTCTCTGCCCCGGTTTGCAGAAGATGTTGCTGCCGGTATTGAGTGGATAAAGAGCCAGCCAGATATCGTATCAAAGCGTATTGTTTTGCTTGGTCACTCTGTCGGTGCGGGGGCTGTGCTGTTTGAGGCATCCAAACGGGATGATATTGCTGCAGTGATTAGCCTTGCTGCCTTTGCCCATCCTGAATGGATGATGCGCCGCTACCTGAATCGATTTTGGTTTCCAACACTGTTTATTCCGAGGATTCTTCGTTATGTGGAGTGGATGATTGGATATCGCTTTGAGGCCATAGCCCCGATGAATACGGTCTGCTCTATTCAATGCCCTGTTCTGCTGGTTCATGGTACTGCGGATACAACGGTACCGATATCAGATGCATTGGCGATTCGCGATAACTGCAGCACTAATTCATTAGAGTTGCTTTTAATCGAAGGCGCTGATCATGAATCGGTAGATAAGATTGAAGAGCATGCCGAACAACTGGTTGCATTCCTGGTGCGTGTTGGCGTTGTAACGAGTTAAACATATTAGGGTCAGAGTAAAAACTCCCAACCCATCAGACTAGCGATTGTTTACCCTCCCCCTTTCTATATCGCCGAGCATCGCAGTGGAGGGAGGATTAGCCCGTAGGGTTGCGCGCAGGACGCGCGCAACTTTGCAGTCAGGGCAGGGAAGCACTGTCTGCAAAGCCCGACTGGAGCCGAGAAGCGCAGGGTACCCCACAGGGCGATGTAGTAGGGCGGCCTTCTCTTTCGTTAGTTTCTCTTAGCCGCGTAAGAGAAAGTGACCTGCCGCGGGGCAGCCCCCCGCATTAGATCCACCGTCGCGATAGCGACACCAACCCTATGTTAATAAGACTCCATACGGCTCGGAAGAGTCATGCCAAATGATAAGCATAACCTTATGCTGCCAATCAAAAACCCTTAGTAGTATTTATACCAATCCCGATTATACTGGTTGGACTTTTCCCGGAAAGGTCGAGGTTCGGCCTTTTGCCAGTTTGAGCTATCAGGGGCTGACACCCTGCGGAGAGACGAGCATGAGCACAGATATCGAGCAGTACATCATTAAGGAAGAGCCCTTCTACCAGGCGCAGGAAGATGAGATTGCCCTCTATGAAGCGGCCTATAACAGCCGCCTGCCGATGATGGTAAAGGGGCCGACCGGTTGCGGTAAGTCACGCTTTATCGAACACATGGCGTGGAAGCTGGGCAAGCCGCTGATCACTGTGGCCTGTAATGAGGATATGACCGCCTCGGATCTGGTCGGCCGCTACCTGCTTGATGCTGACGGTACCCGCTGGCTCGACGGCCCGTTGACCACCGCCGCGCGTATCGGTGCCATCTGCTACCTCGACGAGATAGTTGAGGCACGCCAGGACACCACCGTGGTCATTCACCCGTTGACCGACCACCGCCGTACCCTGCCGCTCGATAAAAAGGGTGAGCTGGTGGAGGCACATCCTGACTTTCAGCTGGTGATCTCCTACAACCCCGGCTACCAGTCGTTGATGAAGGATCTCAAGCAATCGACCAAGCAACGTTTTGTCGGTCTTGATTTCGATTACGCTCCCGCTCAGGTGGAGGCCGATATTGTTGTTAAAGAGGCCGGTATTGATGCCGATAGCGCGATGAAGCTGGTGAAGATCGGTGAGACCGCCCGTAACCTCAAGGGCCACGGTCTGGATGAGGGGATCTCCACCCGTCTGCTGGTCTACGCGGCCAACCTGATGAATGCGGGTATTGCCCCGGCCAAGGCGTGCCGCATGGCGCTGGTACGTCCGATCACCGATGATGCCGATATCCGCGGTACCCTCGATCACGCTATCGACGCCATCTTCGCTTAAGCTCCATCAGATACACCGCTGGAGGTGATGACGTGAGTCTCAATGAAGTGGAGCTACAGGCCTACCGCGAGCAGCTGAGCTGCGGTTTTAAGGACCTTGATGAGTTCTTTCCCCACTGTATGGAGGAGGCAGCCGAGCTGCTCTCGCCGCAGGGGGTGAAGGACTATCTCGACGGTGCCTCGCTGATCTGCATGATCGGTCGTGGCGTCGGCCCGGTGCTGACCTATCTGGAGAAGATGCCGGAGCTGGCGGCGAAGCTGGGTGAGTCGACCCTGCCGCTGGTCTCTCAGGCGGTGTGGACGATGTCGCGCACCCCCAATGGTGTCTCCATTCCCCCCTTTCTGCAGACCATTGGTGAGGCGGCACGTCGTCTTGGCAGTGAGGAGTTGTTGCAGGACTACATTGATATGGTGTTCGACTTTATGGAGCGCACCACAGGTTCCATTCACGGCTTTCAGGCCACCATTCCCAGTCCCGGCCTGCCCGAGTTTCTCACTCAGGTGCCTACCCTGATCAATGCCCTTAGCCTTGAGGGGGTGAAGAACTGGATTGAGTACGGCATTCGCAACTACGCCGACCACCCGGAGCGGCAGAAGGACTACTTCAGCCTGCAGTCGGCCGACAGTAAGGCGATCATGCAGCGTGAGCGCCACGGCACCCTGTTTATGGACAACGAGCGCAGCCTCGATCTCTATCTACGTTGCCTGTGGAATGACCACGAACACCTGGTGCCCATATCACTGGCCTTCGATGAGTTGCGTAAGCCTCGCCCCTACTATGATGGTTACGGCATCCGCGTGCCCGATGTCTACGATGACCGTGACGGCATTAGCGGTCTCGACCGCTACCGTGTATTGCTGGCCCACATCGCCGGTCACCGCAAGTGGACCGATCCGCAGGTGGCCGATAACTACAGCCCGTTCCAGCGTGAGGCGATCGAGCACCTGGAGGATGCACGCATCGACCGGCTGTTAATGGCCAAATACCCCGGCCTGCGTTCGATACTGTTGACCCTGCACCCGCGTCCCGAGGAGCACGCCTGTGACAATGAGAAAGAGTCGTGCATTCGCCACCGCCTGGCGATGCTCTCCTATGCCGCGTTGAACCCCGATCACGGCTATGAAAATGGTGATCTACTGGAGTTCCTCGGTCGCTTTAACGAGATGATGGCCAGCGGTGAGCACGCCACCAAAAAGGTGGCGAGTATCGCCATCTCCTATATTGCCCGTACCCGCCGTCAGGAAGACCAGCTCCCCAATATCCACTTTAAGGATACCGAGGTCGACTACCGCGACGATAACCGCCACATGTGGCGATATATCGAGGAGAGTGATGACGAGGAGATGTTCGAAGAAGCGGCGAAGCGTCAGGTCTCCGACGAGGAGCAGGAGGGCCTGCCGCCGCGTCACTACAGGGAGTGGGACTACAACACCAAGACCTACCGCCCCGACTGGGTCAGCCTCTACGAGACGCTGCATCCCAGCGGTGATGCGGGCAAAATCGACCGCCTGCTGGCCAAGCACGAGGCACTGACCAAGCAGCTTAAGCGCATTCTGGATCTGCTTAAACCACAGAATTTGGTGCGTGTGCGCTATCAGGAGGAGGGGAGTGAGCTGGATCTCGATGTGGCGATTCGCTCCCTGATCGACTTTAAGGCCGGCTCCCAACCCGACCCGCGCATCAATATGAGCCACAAGAACGACGGTCGCGATATCTCCGTGCTGCTGCTGCTGGATCTTTCGGCCTCACTGGCCGATGTCCCCGAGGGGTGTGAGCAGACTATTCTGGAACTCTCCCAGGAGGCGGTGTCACTGCTCGGTCTTGCCATCGAGGGGCTGGGCGATGAGTTCGCCATCGCCGGGTTCTCCTCCAACACCCGTCACGAGGTGCACTACCAGCATATCAAGGGCTTCTCCGAGCACTGGGACGACATCGTCAAAGGCCGACTCGCTGCGATGGAGGCGGGTTACTCCACCCGCATGGGCGCAGCACTACGTCATGCCTCGCACTACCTCGGCACACGCCAGACCGACAAGCGGCTGCTGCTGGTGCTCACCGACGGTGAGCCCTCCGATGTGGATGTCAGTGATCAGCAGCTGCTGATTCGGGATGCCCAAAAGGCGGTGCAGGAGCTCGATCAGGAGGGTATCTTCACCTACTGCATCAACCTTGACCCCCACGCCGATGAGTATGTGCAGGATATCTTCGGCCAGCAGTACACTGTGATCGACAAGGTCGAGCGTCTGCCGGAGAAGCTGCCCAAGCTCTTTATGTCGCTGACTAAGTAGAGAGGATATCCCACGGCCGTCCGGCAACCGTGACGATTTTACGGCGATGATAGCCTCTGTTGCATCTTCTTCATCACTCGCTTGTGCTTATCAACGGCATGTATTGTTGAAGACATTACAGGCTATCTTTAAAACAGTATTATCGGATCAATATTTGGTGCCGAATTAGAAATATCCAAGGATTCAATCGTAATGAATTTATGGTTAGTATCCAAAGTTCATGTTCTGTGGCCTGTTGAGCAGACCACCTCCCCCACGATAAACGGTAACAGGAGCAGCTTATGTACGGTTTTACAGTCAAATTATCAGGTGACTTTGATCAGGTCGTCGGCAGGGTAATCGAGGAACTTAAGGGTGAAGGCTTCGGTGTGTTGACCGAGATCGATGTCAAGGCCACCCTTAAGGCAAAGCTCGATATTGATAAGCGCCCCTACAAGATCCTGGGGGCCTGTAACCCCAAGCTGGCAAATCAGGCCATTGATGCAGAGCCCGATATTGGTCTGTTGCTACCGTGTAATGTGGTGGTTCGTGAGGATGAGGACGGCAGTATCGTTGTCGGCTTCATGGACCCCGCCGCGGTACTCGGCCTGGTCGGTCGTGATGAGTTGAAAAGCCTCGGTGCCGAGGTGCGTGGCAAGCTGGAGCGCGTACGCGATGCCCTGCAGGGCTAACCGTTTTACCTTCATTCTTTAAGGAGTTAAGAGATGAGTTTTGCAAAAATCTGTACGTTAATGCTGCTGGTTGCGGCGCAGCCCCTGTCAGTGTTGGCTGCAGAGCAGCCCGCTCCGCATGATCCGGCAATGATGGGACCGGGTGGAGGCATGGCCGGACAGGGCGGACCGCGTCAGGGTATGGGCCCAGGCATGGCCCAGGCACCACGTCCTTTTGCCGGTGTGCAGTTCAACGAGAAGCAGCGTAAGCGTATCCAGGAGATGATGGGGCTGGAGCGTAAGACACATCAAAAGCGGATGGAGAAGATGCAAAAGGTACAGCAGCAGTTGCAGAAGCTCTATTCGGCCGATAAGTGGGATACCAGGGCCATCACCGGGCTTTACGAAAAGATGCATGCCGAGCAGCGCAAGACCATTGCCGCCATGGCCGAGGCGCGCAATAAGGTCTACGAGATGATGACCAAAGAGCAGCGTCAGCAGATGAAGCAGTTTCAGCAGGAGCAGATGAAGCGCTTCGCTACGCCATCGCAGCCGCCACAACCCCCGCAGTAGTTCTGATCAGGGCGGCGATTTTCTGCCGCCCCTCTCACCCATCACCGTAAGAGCATCCGATGTCTAGCGACTCCCCCTTCCTGTTACATAATGAGGTGGCCTACCAGGCATGGCGTAGCGCCAGGCTGGCTGGTTACCCGCAATCTGCCAGGGAGCTGATTGTCGATATAGCGAACCCGGCCAATCTCAGTGAAGTGGAGTATCAGGCGCTGATGCAGCGCTTGAGTAAGACCAACATGGTTATCTACCGTAGCCGGTTGGGTAATGACCCGGACAAGGCCCCACTGGTGGCGCTGGCCGGGCGCTTCGGCCTTAGTCATCTCGACAGCAATCTGCTGGCAGATGATGATGGTTTGACCTCAATCACCGTGAACCCGGAGGGGGAGCACCCACGCTATATTCCCTATACTGATCGCCCGATCAACTGGCACTGCGATGGCTATTACAATACCGGTGAGCAGCAGATCCGTGGCATGTTGTTGCACTGTGTACAAAATGCCGCCGAGGGAGGGGAGAACCAGCTGCTGGACCACGAGATGGTCTATCTGCAACTACGTGATCAGAACCCCGATTACATTCGCGCCTTAATGGCCGAGGATGTGATGACCATTCCCCCCGGCAAGGATGGCGAGGGAGAGGAGCGTGGTGCCTCGGTGGGACCGGTCTTCTCCATCCAGGAAAATGGCGCACTGCACATGCGTTATACCGCCAGGAAACGCAATATCGAGTGGAAGGATGATGCGGTCACTCAGGCGGCACTGGCCGCGCTGGAGAGCCTGCTTACGGATAACCCCTATATCATTCGCGCTACCCTGCTGCCCGGTATGGGCCTGCTCTGCAACAATGTGCTGCACACTCGTGATGGTTTCAGGGATAGCCCGGAGCAGCCACCGCGCCTGCTCTACCGTGCCCGCTATTTTGAACGTATCAGCGGCAGTTGAACCCCCTCTGATTGATATCGATCAAGGTTAGACTATCTTTGGGAGAGTGATAATTTCTCTCCCCTTTTTAAGAGAAGAGAGAGATGACATTTACTACCCGTATGGGAGACGACCACCACCGCTGCGACGAGCTGTTTGCTGCGGCTGAGCAGGCCGTAGATAAGGGCGAATGGCCGCAGGCCACCGCGGCGCACCAGGGTTTTATCGATGCCATGGAACAGCATTTGAGAGCGGAAGAGGAGTTGCTGTTCCCCGCCTTTGAGGAGGCGAGTGGTATGACCATGGGGCCGACTAGCGTAATGCGGCATGAGCATGAGCAGATGCGGGCACTGTTTGCGCAGATGACGCAGGCGCTGCAGGCACAAAGCAGTGATGATTATCTGGGTGCCTCGGAGACGCTGTTGATTATGATGCAGCAGCACAACGCGAAGGAGGAGCAGATGCTCTACCCGATGCTCGATCAGGTACTCACTGCACAGTCTGAGAGTTTGATGACTCAGCTTGAGGCGCGTATGAGCGTCAGGGGGACCTAGCCCTGGAACGCCTCCTCGATGTGAGTGAGCTGGAGGCACCGGAACCGCTGTTGCGTGCGGTGGAGGAGTTGGAGACGATGCCGCCTGGCGACTATTTACGCCTGCGTCATCGTATGAAACCGTGCCATCTATATGATGTGCTGGTGAAGAACAGCCTGGCCTGGGACACCCGCCGTGGTGAGGTGGTGGAGTGTGAGCTGTTCATCTGGCATCTGGGCGATGGGGTCGCAGAAGGGGCTGCCCGAAAGATGGCTGCAATGCTGCCAGAGTGGCGGGACTAATGAACTACACCGCCCTTTCTCTTAACCAGGCACCACCATTATCGGTACCACTACGCTTTTTTCTCAGCGCACCGCTGTTTCTCGCTGCCGCCGCTATCGTGTTGATGTTTGCTGGCAATGACATTCTATTGGGTCGTTGGAATCCAACGATGTTGGCGCTTACTCACCTCATTACCCTTGGTTTTCTTGGGATGTGTATGGTGGGGGCGGTACAACAGCTGTTGCCGGTGCTGATCGGAACCCCGCTAAGTTCACCGCGTCTGGTGGCAAGCCTGCTGCATCTGCCGATGACTTCCGGCATTGCTTTACTCACGGCGGGGATGGGGCTCTCACAACCGCTGCTAATGCAGGTGGGGAGTCTGTTGCTGCTCCCGGCCTTGCTGCTGTTCATTCTGGTTACAGGCTACTGCCTGTGGCGCACCCAGTCACAGCATGCCACCGTGGGGGCGATGAGGCTGGCACTGCTGGGGTTGCTGGTGCTGGGTCTGGTTGCTCTGTGGTTGTTACAGTTTGACCAGTGGAAGTTACCGCTGGCCCACGCCTATACCCGCCTGCATATCGGTTGGGGGGCGCTGGGCTGGATTAGTGCGCTGTTGATCGGCGTTGCCTACCAGGTAGTGCCAATGTTCCAGATTACCCCCGAGTATCCGTTGATGCTGCGTCGCTGGCTGATTCCGCTCCTTGGGCTGCTGCTGCTGAGCTGGAGCCTTGCCCATTGGTGGTTGCCGGTGATGACCCCACTTTTAGGCTACCTGCTTGCGCTGTCATTGATTCTGTTTGCGGCATATACCCTCTGGTTGCAGGAGCAGCGTCGCCGTCGTCTTGCCGATGTCACTCTCGATTTCTGGCGGCTGGCGATGTTCTGTCTGATTTTGGCCGTACTGACCTGGATCGCGGCGCAGTGGTTTGAGTGGTCGCAGCTGGAGTTGCTGGTTGGGGTGCTGTTTTTCCTCGGTTTTGCCTACTCGGCAGTCAACGGCATGCTCTATAAGATCGTACCGTTTATGATCTGGTTGCATCTCAATAATCGTTTGCAGTCACAGGGAAGCTGGCAGGGCAGTGTGCCCAACATGAAACAGATCATCGCGGTGAGCGTCATGCGGCGACAGTTCCATCTGCACCTGCTTGCCCTGTCGGTACTGTTGCTGACTCTGGTCCTGCCAACCACTATTCCCGCCTGGATTGCGGCCGGACTGTGGCTGGCGAATGCACTTACTCTGTGGTGGAATTTACTGCAGGCGACACGGCTCTACCGGCGCATCTTGAACGATGCGCAGCAGGGCTAAACGGGTGAGTAGATATGCCTGCAGGCAGGGGGAGATCAGGCCTTGGCCGGATCCTTGCCGCTGAGCAGGTAGGCCAGCGTGTCGTGTACCGAGCGCATCTGATCGCCGAAGGGGAGCGGTTCAGAACCACGGAAGAACAGTCCCTTCTCCACATTGCCCTGTACTGCGGCTTCCAGCTGGGTGTCGATGCAGAACTGGCCCGCATCGGGGTTACCGTCCTTTAGGCCGCAGTGGCTCAGGCATTCAAACCAGACTGCGCAGGTACCCTTCTCCGGGGTGGCACGGGAGCGTACCTTCTCTTCGCGTTGTAGATACTTCTTCAGCCACGGGGTAAGGACGGCACGAGCAGGCAGCCCGGCGGTACTCATGAAGGTGACGACATCCTCGGGCTTGGCCTCCAGCAACACCTTCTTGAAGGTGGGGTGGGCATCGCCCTCGTCGGTGACAGCGAAGGGAGTGCCGATCTGAACACCACTGGCACCCCAGCTAAACAGCTCCTTGATCTTCTCGAAGGAGTTAACGCCTCCGGCAGGGATCAGCGGGATAGGGTCAATTTTTAACGCCTCGAAAACCTTGGGGATCTCAGCCAGTACCCGTTTAAAGTCGAATTTCTTGTCGTTGATGTCCTCGGGCTTGGGGGCACCGAGGTGACCACCCGCGTAGCGCGGATGTTCCAGTACGATGGCATCAGGCACCACGCCCTTGCGCAACCAGCGCTTGAGTACAGCGCGTACTCCGCGCTCCTCGGAGAGGATCGGGATGAGGGCCACATCGGGGTAATCTTTAGTCAGATCCGGTAGCTCGAATGGGAGCCCGGCACCCATGATGATGGCATTGGCACCGCTCTCACAGGCCTGTTTAATCAGCTCGGGGAAGCGATCCACCGCCTTCATCACGTTGACGGCGATAAAGCCATCCGGCCCGGCGATCTCCCGGGCGCCCTTAATCTCGCGATCCAGTGCCTCCAGGTTGGCATCATCAATGATCTGACGATCCTTGACCCGGTGGGTACGCTCCATTAGATCCGGGTGGTGTACGCGCAGATCGATGCTGGCAATGGTGCCAATGGCACCTTCTTTGGCGACGGCTCCGGCCAGTTTATGGGCCGAGACACCGACCCCCATACCTCCCTGGATGATGGGCAGCAATTCGCGTCCGCGAATCTTCAGCTTGGGTAGTGGGGTATTAATCATTCAACACCTATATAAGGTCACGATGTGTAAAGGGCGCTATGATACATTAAGCGCGGTCATTGTTCTCCATCATAATGAATGGAGGCGATGTTGCCTACACTCAAGCCCACAAATCAACAGGTTATTTAATGCAAACAGCAGCAACCGAGGCGGACAACTACCGTTCAATTATAGCCTACCCCCTGCACGGTAATTGTTACCTCAATATCACCAGCGAGTGCACCCTGCGTTGCGGCTTCTGTCCCAAGTACAATCGCAGCTGGGAGGTACAGAGCTATGACCTGCGCCTGCACCATGAGCCGAGTGCCGAGGAGGTGCTGGAGGCGATAGGCGACCCTGCTGATTATAAGGAGATAGTCTTCTGCGGCCTGGGCGAGCCCACGGTACGCTATGAGGTGCTGATGACCATCGCCCGCGGAGTCAAGGCCGCGGGGGGGCGTGTGCGGGTCAACACTGATGGGCTGGTTAATCTGCGTGAGGGGCGTGATGTTACCGCCGAGATGGCCGAGGTGGTCGATAGCCTCTCGATCTCGATGAACGCGCAGAACGAAGAGCTCTACATCAAGCACACCCGCCCCAGGCTTGAAGGGGCCTTCGCCGCGATGCTGGAGTTCGCCCGTCTTGCCGGGGAGCAGGGCATTGAGGTGAGCCTCACCGCCATCGACGGCCTGGAGGGGGTGGATGTGGCAGCCTGTGAAAAGATGGCCGCTAAACTGGGGGTCGAGTTCCGAGGTCGGGTGCTTGATGAAGTGGGATAAGGGCTGATGTAATAGGCAGTGCTGGAGTGCCTATTTCAGGCAAATGGCACATGAGGTGCCATTTGCGGGAACACAACTGGGGGAGTGAATAAGACCATGGAAAACATAAAATACAGGTTGCGCGATGGGGGGGCAGTACGGGTGTCACTGGCTCTGCTGTTGCTGCTGACTGCTTTTCCGTCCCTGGCAGATTATTATAAATGGGTCGATGAGAGTGGCCAGGTGCACTATACCCAGAAGCCACCACCTGACCCACAGAAGCACCAAATCGAGAAAATCACGGTCGATACGCATACACCGGCGCCTACTGCTCTGCCACCAGCGGATAAAGGGGGTGTTCGTCATTGTGGTTCCATTACCCTGCCGGCAAAACGCCCCGATTCGGTGACCAGTATTGCCATGTTTCGCCAGGCCATAGCGATCTGGCAGAAGTACCTGGATGAGAATGCAGGTAAGAGCGATGAGGCCATCCAGCAGGGTATTAAGGACAGGACTTGTGCCATCGCCTACGCCAATAGTGAACTACAGGCACTGAGCGAGGTGGAGCAGGGGCTGGAAAGCAATTACCAGAGCGTCAGTGGTGAGCTGGAAGAGTTGCAGCAGCGGGTTAAGGAGTGCGATGATCCGGATAGAGCAGATGAAGAGTTCTCTGCAGCCGAGTGCAAGCGACAGCACCAGCCCCGTATTGCACAACTGCAAAAGATACTGCGTAGCCTGGAGGGGACGAGGAAGGTGCTGAAGCCAGAGGAGTAGTGCTCCTGGGGGAGGAATTGATCCAGGTCATTTTATCGCCTCCAGCCCCTTCCTTACACTCAGTCTCTTGTCGAACAACCGGAAACAGTGAGTGGCCCTTAGCGAATACGTTAATACCTTTGGACAATTGCTACTTGCCCGCCATGGCGAGCGGGTTCACAAGCTCGCCATTAACGCCGGTTTTACCTGCCCCAATCGTGACGGCAGCAAGGGGCGCGGTGGCTGTACCTTCTGCAATAACTCCTCCTTCAGCCCCAATGCCCGGCGCGAACCGGATGTTGCTGAACAGATCGATGCCGGCCGCCGCGTACTGGCCAAGCGCACCGGTGCGAAGAAGTTCCTTGCTTACTTCCAGGCCTACACCAATACCTATGACGACCCGGCACGACTCAAGGCGCTCTACGATGAGGCGTTGGCCGAGCACGATGTGATCGGCCTCTCGGTCGGCACCCGCCCCGACTGTGTGCCCCCGGCGGTGCTCGACCTGCTGGCCGACTACAAGGCACAGGGCCATGAGGTGTGGCTGGAGCTGGGGCTGCAGTCGAGCTTTGACCACACCCTGCAGCGGGTCAACCGTGGCCATGGCTTTGATGAATTCCGCGAGGCGGTAACAGCAGCCCATGAACGGGAGTTGCCGGTCTGCGGCCACCTTATTGTCGGCCTGCCTGGCGAGGAGCCTGCGCATAACCTTATCTCGCTGGAGCGGGTGCTGGCACTAGGGGTGGAGGGGCTGAAGTTACATCCACTGCATGTGGTCAAGGGCACCATGTTGGCCAACGAGTGGCGGCGCGGGGAGTACCACCCCTGGGCAATGGAAAAATATATCGCTACCGTGGCAGACTTGGTAGAACTGACGCCACCCGAAGTGGTCTACCATCGCCTTACCGGTACGGCAGAAGAATCTATCCTGCTGGCCCCTGAGTGGTGTAACTGGAAGTGGCGGGTACTCAACGGTATTGAAAATGAACTGGCCCGCCGTGGCAGCCGACAAGGGTGTCGCGGCAGCGAGGGGCGTTGTCTGTGAGGAGAGAAAATGGCTAACAAGGTCGAACTGGTCTGCCCGGCGGGGAGTTTTCCCGCGCTGCGTGCTGCCGTCGATAACGGGGCTGATGCGGTATATATGGGGTTTCGCGATGCCACCAATGCACGCAACTTCCCCGGCCTTAATTTTGATGATCGCACCGCTCGTCAGGGTATCGACTATGCCCATGCTCGCGGCGCTAAGGTGCTGCTGGCGCTTAATACTTATCCACAACCGCAGAGCTGGCCCATCTGGACCGCCGCTGTAGATAAGGCCGCCACCCTGGGTGTTGATGCCCTGATCCTCGCCGACCCCGGGCTGATGGCCTATGCCGCCCGTACCCACCCCGAACTGCGTCTTCATCTCTCGGTGCAGGGCTCGGCCACCAGCGCAGAGGCCATCGCCTTTTATAAGGAGCGATTCAATATTCAACGTGTGGTGTTGCCGCGGGTACTCTCCCTGTCTCAGGTCAAAAGGGTGATCGCCAATACCGATGTGGAGGTGGAGACGTTCGCCTTTGGTTCACTCTGTGTGATGGTGGAGGGGCGCTGTTATCTCTCCTCTTACGCTACCGGCGAGTCACCCAACACCTGTGGCGCCTGCTCACCGGCCAGGTCGGTACGTTGGGAGGAGACACCGCAGGGGCGCAACGTGCGTCTTAACGGCGTACTGATTGACAGTTACAAGGGTGATGACAGTGCCGGTTACCCAGTGCTCTGCAAGGGGCGGTTTCTGGTCAACGGCAAGCTGGGCTACGTGCTGGAGGAGCCGACCAGCCTCAGCGTACTCGGCATTTTGCCACAGTTGATTGAGGCGGGCGTTGCGGCCATTAAAGTGGAAGGTCGGCAACGCAGTCCCGCCTATGTGGCACAGGTCACCAAGGTGTTGCGACAGGCCCTCGATACCGCACAGGCAAACCCTGAGGGTTACTCCCCACGTAGCGACTGGGTGGCGCAGCTCGATAAGGTGGCGGAGGGATCGACTCATACTCTGGGCGCACTGGAGAGGGATTGGCAATGAAATTATCACTCGGACCAATTCTCTATTTATGGTCGCGCGAGCAGGTACTCGATTTTTATAAACAGGTAGCCAGCTGGCCGGTCGATATTGTCTACCTCGGCGAGGTGATCTGTTCAAAGCGGCGTGCGATGAAACTGGACGACTGGCTTACTATTGCCGAAGAACTGACGGCAGCGGGAAAGGAGGTCGTGCTCTCTACGCTGGTACTGGTTGAGGCTGAATCAGAGTTGCTGGCGATGCGGCGAATCGTGGAGAACGGCAAGTATCCTGTTGAGGTCAATGACATGGCTGCAGTGCAGATGGCTGCCGACAAGGTGCCTTTTGTCGCCGGACCACATCTCAATATCTATAATTGCGAAAGCCTGTCACTAATGTATAAGTCGGGTGCTGCTCGCTGGGTGATGCCGGTGGAGTTGTCTCGTGACACTCTGCAGGTACTGCTCGACGGATGTCCTTCTGAGCTGGAGACAGAGGTGTTTGCCTACGGTCGTTTGCCGCTCGCCTTTTCTGCCCGCTGTTTTACCGCGCGCAACGAAGGTCTGCCCAAAGATGACTGCCAGCTGCGCTGTGGTGACTACGCCGATGGCGTGGTGATGCGCTCGCAGGAGGAGGAGGACTTCCTCACCATTAACGGAATCCAGACCCAGTCGGCCACTACCTGCAGCCTGCTCGATGCCCTGCCTGAGATGGCTGCAATGGGTGTTGATATCTTACGTCTCTCACCACAGTCACGAAACATGGCAGAGATCGTCGAGATCTTTTATGAGGTGCTTGATGGTGAACTGAGTGTCGAGGCGGGGATAAAGAGCCTTAACAAGATCGCCACCGGCGAGTTGAGTAATGGTTTCTGGTACGGCAAGTCGGGGATGGAGTGGCATACCGTGCAGATGGAAGAGGAGCATGCCTGATCATTTAGAAGAACTACGCACCCTTGCCGGGGCGGTTCACGCGGCCTGTATCAAAGCGGCCCGCAATGGTTATCAGGATGCAGCGATCAGTGGCCTATGTGGCGAGGGTGCGCAGGAGGCGGCGTTAAGTGCAATACAGATGGTGGATATCGAATCGATTATCATGAGCAGGGAATTGACGATATTGAAGGCAGATGAATAAGTCTCTGCTTCCAGCCAATTATTCTAGAGCATGCTGTAGTGCCTGTT
This sequence comes from Pseudomonadota bacterium, assembly GCA_039714395.1. Taxonomy (GTDB): domain Bacteria; phylum Pseudomonadota; class Gammaproteobacteria; order Thiohalomonadales; family Thiohalomonadaceae; genus JAPHSX01. The sequence continues at coordinate 14,901 of JBDLJH010000029.1, forward strand.
CTGATGAGTTGCTGCCATTCCAGTAGTATTAAAAAAAACAGGGAATGTGTATTTGAAATTCAGCCGTTTCATGAGCAGATACCGATGTTATCGGATTCTTGGAGCTTAGTTATTAATAATAAAAAATGGGTGATTGAAGAATGAAATCGATGTCCAACTCTGAGTTGACGATTTCAATTGTTGGTGCTTTTTTTGCCACTCTTATAGCAACATTTTTCACTAGTACTATTCTTGAGGCGGAGCAGGTGCCGATGATTCTTGCCTCTACCGGTGCTTCGGCAATGTTGATTTTTGGGCTGCCGCACAGCCCGGTCTGTCAGCCATGGAATCTGGTGGGGGGCATCTGGTTTCGGTACTGACAGGCGTTAGTTGCTATCAGGTTATTCCTAACGAACTGCTGGCTGCTTCTGTTGCTATTCCGGTGGCAATGGTGCTAATGCATAAACTCCACTGCATGCATCCTCCTGGTGGGGCAACCGACGTCACTGCCGTGGTGGGTGGTACGGCCGTTCACTCACTGGGTTATGCCTTTGTGATTATGCCGGTATTTTTTAGCTCTATTATCCTGCTTTCAATTGCGATGGCTGCAGGAACATTTCGCGAGCGCAATCCCTTCGATACCTAGGTTATCTATGATGGGTAAAGGGGCTCTGGGTATGTTTGAGGATGATTACTCCCCCGGAGGCCGAAGAAAGCCATCGTTAATCATCATCTCAGTCGCTATCTTCGGTTTCTGATCGTCCATCGGCATACTCAAATAGTAAGGCAGTGTTGTAGGCTGAGGCGTGAGCTCGAGCACATCGGTATCAGTCAGGCGTGTAATAACGGATTCGATAGTTTCAGCGAGGTTGTTGGGCACACCGTTGGGGTATTGTCCGGCCATGTATTCCATCAATTGGCGAATAGTATGCTGCCCGTCGGCGAGAGCAATGACCGCACCCATCCACGGATCGAGTGGTGTAATGGTATTGTTGTCGTGTACATCCACCAGAGAGACGGTATCCCCCTCGACTTTATAGACAGTATTGCGTTTGAAGTAGTGAGCGTGATCCAAGGGTGACTCCGTTTGTCAGCTTAACCAAATTTATGGGGTCGATTATAGGGGAGGTAAGTGGTGGCTGGCTATCTTTGGCAACAACAGGGTAGTGTTTTCTCTTCACCTTAAATTATTCATGCGTCCACTCAATTAAACTGCGATAACGTGAATAGAGTTGTGCTACACGTTTAACGTAATTCTGGGTCTCTTCATAGGGAGGGACTCCGCGGTAGCGTTTAACTGCAGTCTCTCCGGCATTGTAGGCGGCGGTTGCATGTTTAATGTTGTTATCGTACTTTTTCAGTAGCTGTTTCAATAGCCGAGTTCCGCCATCGATATTCTCTCTGGCGTTATAGGGATTGACCACCTGCAACAATTTCTGCGTTGCGGGCATCAGTTGCATCAGTCCCTCGGCACCAGCCTTCGATTTGGCCTGATGATTGAAGTTGGACTCGGCGTGAATAACGGCACGAATTAGTGCGGCATCGACGGCATGATTTCGAGCACTCTGTTCGATTAAGTCATTAAAAGAGTGATGATTGAGTTTGATACGGCTCCAGTCTGAGCCGGCTAGCTCACAGCCTATGTAGGAGAGCAGGCAGCTGGGTTTGAGACTTTCAAAGGCACCGCGTTCAGGTTTTTCTGCACTATAGGTGGTGATGCCGTTGTTAACGTATTTGTAGACCTCGGCGTGGACGCTGCTGCATAGAAGAAGAGCTGTGGAGAGGATGAGGAGATTGCGGTGTTGCAGTAGTGACATGCTTACTATTTTATTTGGTAGTGGGCTTTCAATTATAGCGTAGGACTATGGTGCCGGTATCAGGCGTTGAGTCAGATGCCAAGGCGCTGTTGCAGACCGCTCTGGTTCATCAGTTTACCCACGTTGGCGCCCAGCCGTTTTCCCATCACCGCATCGAGGTGCATCTGTAGATCGAAATCCATGCCGTCGAGCAGGTTCTTGAGGTAGAGCCCGGCCTCGGTTTCGCCTTCGATGGCGAGGCTACGGTTAAAGAACAGGGTGTCGGGGTCTTCACTGCGGCTGGCCAGTTTCCAGAAGTCGTCCAGAGTGCCGCTGATACGTACATCCCACGGCTGTGCAGAAGTTGTTTTTGGCTGGCGTTTCAACTGGTTGCCCTGAATACGGAATAGCAGCTCGTTGCGGGTATCCTTGATGCGGATGGCGAGGCGTTTGCCATCCAGATCATGAAGTTGATCGACCATATATTGCCCGCGCAGCAGGTGGTTGAACAGGCGGCTGAGCAGCTCGCTATGGACGCTGTCGGGCAGGCCGCGAAGCAGGATGGAGAGTGATTTGAGTGGTGGTTTCATGTCTATACTCTAACAGTAAACTTCGCAATTATGACAAATAGGGCGTTTTTGCATGTTGATCCAGGTCAAATGCGGACTGTGCTTGGACATATCCGAGTGAGCGGTTAGCCTTGAGGCACTGAACAGAATATTGGGAGCAGGCAGTGGCGGAACAGCAGATACACCTATCCATCGGAGGCATGAGCTGTGCCGGTTGTGTGGCATCGGTAGAGAAGGCCCTACAGGCGGTACCGGGTGTGGATGGGGCAACAGTGAGCTTTGCCGAGCACACCGCGCTGGTAAGCGGGGCGGTCGATGTCGAGACCCTGGTGAAGGCGGTGGTAGATGCCGGCTACGAGGCGGCGGAGCTGAAGAGTCTGGACGATGAGCAGGTGGAGCGTGAGGAAAAAGAGCTGGTTCAGACCCGCAAGCTATTCAAACAGTCTGCCGTGGCGGCGCTGGTCGGCTTCCCGCTGATGACGGCGGGTATGGCCGGTTGGCTGCCCGCTCTGGCCGAGGGTACGGCCTTCTGGCTTCTCATTGCGTTTATTAGCCTGGCGGCGATGCTCTACTCGGGCCGTCACTTCTTTATCGGTGCGTGGAAGCAGTTCAAGCACCATAACGCCAATATGGACACCCTTATTGCCATGGGTACCGGTTCGGCATGGCTCTACTCGCTGGCAATAACCTTATCGCCCGACAGTGTGCCGACACTGGCACAGCATGCCTATTTCGAGGCTGCCACGATCATCATCTCCCTCATTAACTTTGGCTCGGCGCTGGAGATGCGTGCCCGCGGCAAGACCTCTGAGGCGATCAAGCGGCTGGTCGGACTGCAGCCGAAGAGTGCACGGGTGTTGCGTGATGGCAAGGAGCTGGATGTGGCGATTATCGAGGTGGGGCTGGACGAGACGCTGCGGGTACGCCCCGGCGAGCGAATCCCCCTCGACGGCATTATCATTGATGGTAACTCCTACGTTGATGAGTCGATGATTAGCGGCGAGCCGCTGCCGGTGGACAAGGTGAAGGGCGATGAGGTGATCGGCGGCACCATCAACACCTCCGGCAGTTTCCTCTATCAGGTCAAACGTATCGGCAAGGATACGGTGCTGGCGCAGATCATCGAGATGGTGCGCACCGCCCAGGGAAGTAAGCCGGCCATCGGGCGGCTGGTCGACAAGGTGGCGGGGATCTTTGTACCCACTGTATTGATTATCGCGGTGTTGACCTTCCTCGCCTGGTTCAACTTCGGCCCTGAGTCGGCACTCAGTTTTGCCATCGTTGCCACTATGACGGTGCTGATCATCGCCTGTCCCTGTGCGCTGGGGCTGGCGACACCGATCTCAATAATGGTGGGTGTCGGCAAGGCGGCAGAATACGGCGTGTTGATCCGCAACGGTGAGGCGTTACAACAGGCGGGCAGGCTCGATACCATTGTGCTGGACAAGACTGGCACGGTGACTGAGGGCCGTCCGCAACTAACCGATATCATCCCGTTCCACGGTGCTGATGCGAACAGCCTGTTGGCCATTGCCGCCACGGTAGAGGCCGGCTCTGAACACCCGCTGGCCGCCGCGATTGTAGCTGCTGCCGATGAGCGCGAGCTGGAGCGACTGGAGATCGCCAGTTTTGAGGCGGAGACTGGTCGTGGTGTGCGTGCTGATATGGGTGGACAGCGTATCTTCATTGGTACAGCGGCCTTTCTTACCGAGAACAGTATCTATTTAGGCCACCTGGAACAGGATGGCGAGCGCCTCGCCGCCGAGGGCAAAACGCCGATCTATATGGGCCTCAATGAGACGGGGGCCGCAGTCTTTGCCGTGGCTGATCCGATTAAGGCCGACTCGGCTGCCGCCATCGAACGCCTGCACAAGGATGGGATGAAGGTGGTGATGCTTACCGGTGACCATCGCAGCACTGCCAATGCGGTGGCAAAACAGGTCGGTATCGATGCGGTGATCGCCGAGGTGCTGCCGCAGGACAAGGATAAACATATCGAACGATTGCAGGAGCAGGGACGCGTAGTGGCAATGGTCGGGGATGGTATAAATGATGCCCCGGCCCTGGCGCGGGCCGATGTCGGTTTTGCCATCGGCTCCGGCACCGATGTCGCTATCGAGAGCGCCGACATCACCCTGATGCGCGGCTCCCTACACGGCGTTGCCGATGCCATCGCCATCTCCCATGCCACGGTGCGCAACATTAAGCAGAACCTGTTCGGAGCCTTTATCTATAACAGCCTCGGTATTCCGGTTGCTGCCGGTGTGCTCTATCCGTTCCTTGGCATTCTGCTCAACCCGATGGTGGCTGGGGCGGCGATGGCACTCTCCTCATTTACCGTGGTGAGTAATGCAAACCGCCTGCGTTTCTTCAAGGCAGGGGGTGAAAGATGATTTGGGTCAATCTAGCGGGGCTGGTGTTGATTGGTCTTATCGTCTGGTGGTTCTGGGTTGCTGGTCGATAACATTGCCACTGTAGGAGCGCTTCTAGCGCGATTAGATCAAACATCGCGGCAGAGCCGCTCCTACAAAGGATCTGGTTTTCATGAAACTTATCTATACCGCTTACAATTCGATGCTTGTGGCTAATATTCGCAACCTGTTGGAGGCGGCGGGTATCGAATGCGAGGCAAAAAATCTACTGCTCGCCGGTGGGGCCGGGGATATTCCTCTCAATGAAATCTGGCCTGAACTGTGGGTCGATGAGTCTGATTACGATAGAGCCAAAGTGATTATGGATGAGGCGTTGGCTGATAAATCCAACTTACCAAGGTGGCAGTGTGAGAAATGTGGTGAGTGGGTGGAGGGGCAATTTGATCTCTGTTGGCACTGTGGTACATCCCGCCCTGATGATGAGTAACACTATCTCCTATGGATGAGTTGAGTAAAACCCTGCTGACCCTCGGTAGCTTAATGCTACTGGGGATGGCGACCGATTATCTCGGCAGGCGCACGGCCTTGCCGCGTGTCACTTTGCTGCTGATCTTTGGCGTGGTCATCGGGCCGGCGGTGCTCGACCTGTTGCCCGCAGTCAGTCGCCTCTGGTTTCCTGTGATTGCCGATATGGCACTGTTAATGGTCGGCTTCCTGCTGGGTGAGCGTCTTGTCTTCTCCTTTATACGGGAGAACGGGCATAAGGTGCTGGGGATCTCACTGGCGGTGGTGGTGACCACCATGCTTGTGGTGGCGGGCGGACTGCTCGCAGTGGGTGCGTCGTTGATTATGGTGTTGCTGCTGGCGGCCATTGCCACGGCCACGGCTCCGGCAGCTACCACCGATGTGGTGCATGAACTCAAGGCCGACGGCCCCTTTACCCGCGTGTTGCTCGGTATCGTCGCCATTGATGATGCCTGGGGTCTGATTGTATTCAGTTTCTGTCTGGCGGCAGCTACCACACTCTCTGGTGGCGGCGATGCGCTCACTGTCGTGTTACACGGCATGTGGGAGCTGGGAGGTGCCGTGCTGTTGGGTTTGGCCCTGGGTGTGCCGATGGCCTATCTCACCGGGCGTATTCGTGCCGGTGAGCCGACCCTGGCCGAGGCGCTGGGGCTGGTCTTCTTTTGCGGTGGTCTGGCGCTGTGGCTGGAGGTCTCGTTCCTGCTGGCAGCGATGGTGATGGGTGGCACCGTGGCCAACCTGGCGAAACACCACCAGCGCCCGTTTCACGAGATTCAGCACATTGAATGGCCTTTTATGATCCTCTTTTTCGTACTCGCCGGGGCCGCTCTCAATGTTGATGCCCTGTTATCGGTTGGCATCATTGGCGGGGCCTATATTGTCTTGCGTACCTTATCGCGCCTGGTTGGGGCATGGTTTGGTGGTCTATTTACCCACGCCAATAAAATGGAACGACGCTGGATGGGTGCGGCTTTAATGCCACAGGCCGGGGTGGCGCTGGGTATGGCGCTGGTCGCGACCCAGCGTATTCCCGAGCTGGCCGACACCCTGCTACCCATCGTTATTAGTGCCACGGTATTTTTTGAGTTGGTGGGGCCGATATTGACTCGGCTGGCACTGAAGCGGGCCGGTGAAGTAGGTAAAGAAGTCGCACAGTGAGGTGTTAGATTCAGCGGTTTAAGCTGGCGCTGTGAAGAATTACCAGAAAAATGCTAGAGACATACGGTGGCTGCCATGAGGCTATCCATGGCAACCCGTTTACATTTAGTGGAAGTAACGCCCACCCGCTGCAACGGCAATGGTGATGAGACCAAGAATCGTATTAATCCCAACCAGATCGCGAATGCTGTCGATGTGCTTCTTGCCTTCGGGCCAGATCTGCGCGGCGACGGAGCGCTTGAGAGCCTGATAGGGAACGAAGTAGACATAGAAGTAGATGGTGATCATCAGTAGCCCGAGGCCATGCATGATGTGAATGTAGAGACCGGCGCTGCCCATGCCACCGAAGGTAACGAACAGCATCCAGTAACCGGTGACCACAATGGTAGCGACGGCGACCCACACCGCAGGGAAGAAGCGGCCAAAGACGCCAACCCATAGTTGCTGGCGCAGTGGCGGCTCCAGTAAATTGGCGGCGACCGGGCGTAGCATCTGGTGGGCGAAGAACATTCCACCAACCCAAATGACGGCGGCGAGGAGGTGGAGTGTGACGGCAATACTCATGAATTTATCTCCGAGTTAGTGGGTTTTTATTTCAGTTTCTGCAGACTAATCGTCCCGATCACCTTGCGCGGCCTCCTGTAAGGTGGCCGTAGCCAGTAGTCTGTGACGGGTGTGCAGCATCCTGTTTATGTGGGGGCGGTTTGCGACAGGGCAAGTATACGTTAGGGGAGGGGGATGCCCAAATGTCGCAAAAGCGGCACGGAGCAGGTAATATTCGGGATTCCTTTGTGGTGTACCGCCTGCGGGATGGTGCGAACTGAACTGATTTACGAATAGATTTGAGAGGCGAAAACCATGGCCGATTTCCAGATTGCCCCATCCATCCTGTCTGCAGACTTTGCCCGCCTGGGCGAGGAAGTGGATAATGTACTGAAGTCCGGTGCCGATATCGTGCACTTTGACGTGATGGACAACCACTACGTGCCTAACCTCACCATCGGTCCGTTGGTCTGTGATGCCCTGCGCAGCCACGGTGTGACTGCCGATATCGATGTACACATGATGGTCAAGCCGGTGGATCGCATCATTCCCGATTTTGCCAAGGCCGGTGCCACCTACATCACCTTCCACCCAGAGGCCTCCGAGCACATCGACCGTAGCCTCGGTCTGATTCGTGAGCTGGGCTGTAAGTCTGGTCTGGTGTTCAACCCGGCGACCCCGCTCTCTCACCTCGACTACGTAATGGACAAGGTCGACATGATCCTGCTGATGTCCGTTAACCCCGGCTTCGGCGGCCAGAGCTTCATCCCCGCCACTCTGGACAAGCTGCGTGCCGCGCGCAAGATGATCGATGACTCCGGATTCGATATTCGTCTGGAGATCGATGGTGGCGTTAAGGTCAACAACATCCGCGAGATCGCAGAAGCCGGTGCCGATACTTTCGTAGCCGGTTCAGCCATCTTCAATGCCCGCGATGAGAGTGATGCCAACGACTACGACACCGTGCTCAAGGCCTTCCGCGCCGAGCTGGCCCAGGTTAAATAAAGGCAGGTAAGTAAGCCGTAACACCGGCCCAACACCACACGGGGGTTGTGTCTCTCGGCACAACCCCCTATTTCATGGTGTTACCTGACCCCAGCAGTGAGATATTAAGATGTCTATCAACAAACCCGAAATGATCCTCATCGATGTCGACGGCACCCTGGTCGACAGCGTGCCCGACCTCGCCTACTGCGTCGATGAGATGATGAAAGCCCTCGATATGCCGGTACACGGCGAGGATAAGGTACGCGAGTGGGTCGGCAATGGCGTCGAGCGTCTTTGCCGCCGTGCCCTCATCGGACAGCTCGATGGCGAGCCCGACGACGCCCTGTTTGAGAAGGCCTACCCGATCTTCCTCGCGCTCTATGCCGAGAACACCTCCAAGCGCTCCTGCCTCTACCCCGGTGTTACAGAGGGATTGGACTACATGCAGGCCCAAGGCTACAAGCTCGGCTGTGTCACCAACAAGGCGGCCGAGTTTACCCACCCGCTGCTTAAGGATCTGGGCATCTTCGACCGCTTCGAGATCGTCATCAGCGGCGACACCCTGCCAAAGAAGAAGCCCGATCCGCTGCCACTGCTGCACGGTGCCGAGCACTTCGGCGTAAAGGCCGAGGACGCAATGATGCTGGGCGACTCTATGAGCGATGTGAAGGCCGCGCGTGCCGCCGGTTTCCAGATCATCTGTATGAGCTACGGCTACAACCATGGCGAAGATATCCGCGACTACAACCCGGATGCGGTGATCGACTCTATGGCCGAACTGAAAGATCTGCTGTAAGTTACGGACTAAGAAAAAATAATTACCTAAGAGGGGATAACGATGAAGGCAAAACTCGACAAGCGATGGTGCAACTAATCACCTCCGCACAGAAAAGCTTTGTTTCATTTTTATCCTTATTTAGGTGATTAGCATGACCCCGCAACAATTCGAACAACTGGCCGCCGAGGGCTACAATCGCATCCCGCTCATGCGCGAGGTGCTGGCCGATCTCGACACGCCACTCTCCACCTATCTCAAGCTGGCCGATGCGCCATACTCCTACCTGTTTGAATCGGTTCAGGGCGGCGAGAAGTGGGGCCGTTACTCCATCATCGGTCTGCCCGCCCGCACCGTGTTGTCGGTAAAGGGCCATGAGGTCACCGTTAGCCGTGATCATGTGGTGCTGGAGCAGCAGACGGTCGAAGACCCGCTGACCTTTATCGAGCAGTTCCAGGCGCGCTACAAAGTGCCAGAGGTCGAGGGGCTACCTAAGTTCACCGGCGGTCTGGTCGGCTACTTCGGTTATGACACCGTGCGCTATATCGAACCGCGTCTGGGCGACTGCCCCAACGAGGATCAACTCGGCAACCCCGACATTATGTTGATGCTCTCTGATGAGGTGGTGGTTTTCGACAACCTCAGTGGCAAGCTCTACGTGGTGGTGCATGTCGACCCGGCAGATAGCGCGGCACTGCAGAAGGGCGAGACCCATCTGCGCCAGCTGGTCGCCCTGCTCGACGAGCCGGTAAAGCGCAGCGACTATGTGCAGAGCCGAGAGGTGACAGAAGATGATTTTGTCTCCGGCTTTACCCAGGAGGGGTTCGAAGAGGCAGTGGTTAAATCCAAGCAGTACATCACCGATGGCGACATCATGCAGGTGGTGCTGTCGCAGCGACTCTCTATCCCCTTCGAGGCGCCACCGCTAGACCTCTACCGTTCACTGCGCAGCCTCAACCCCTCGCCCTATATGTACTTCGTCAATTGCGGTGAGTTCCAGATCGTCGGCTCCTCGCCGGAGATCCTCACCCGCTATGAAGATGAGAAGGTCACCGTACGACCCATCGCCGGCACCCGTCCACGCGGCAAGGATGAGGCCGAAGACAAGGCACTGGAAGCGGATCTGCTGGCCGACCCGAAAGAGCTGGCCGAGCATCTGATGCTCATCGACCTTGGCCGTAACGACGTCGGCCGCATCGCCGAGACCGGCACCGTCGAACTCACCGAAAAAATGCTAATCGAACGCTACTCCCACGTGATGCACATCGTCTCTAATGTGGAAGGCGTGCTGAAAAAAGATATGAGCGCAATGGATGCCCTGCGCGCCACCTTCCCCGCCGGAACCGTCTCCGGTGCTGCAAAGGTGCGGGCGATGGAGATCATCGACGAACTGGAACCGGTCAAACGCGGCGTCTACGCGGGTGCTGTCGGCTATCTTGGGTGGCATGGCAACATGGATACCGCCATCGCCATCCGTACTGCTGTGATTCAGGATAAAACCCTTTATATGCAGGCTGGGGCCGGGATTGTTTATGACTCGGTGCCAAGGAATGAGTGGGATGAGACGATGAACAAGAGTCGGGCGGTGTTCAGGGCGGCGGAGATGGCGGCGCGGGGGTTGGATAATGGGGAGCATAGGTAGTGGTGTTTGCGTGCGACAGTATGGGGATGTATAAAGGGATTAATTGATGGATAAGAACAGGCAGGGAGTCACCGATGAATATTGAAGAAAGGCCAGAGAATGTGTAAATGTTCTTTGGCCTTTTTTTGTGCGCGTTTTAAAAGTGTACGGACCCTTCTAATTGTTAGTTATCAATAATAAAACGATGATTGAAATGGAGTGTCTTTAAATAAATGCTAGGGCAGCTAATGATTACTGAATTCAAAGAAGTGGACGAGTTATCACCAAGTGACTTCGAGTTGTTTGTGAAGGATGTCTTTTTGGCGGCTGGCTGGTCTGATGCATACGTTACGGAGGTTGGTAAGGAGTACAGGCATGGTGATGGTGGTGTAGATATTTTTGCGTATAAAAATAAACGCAAGTTTGCAATTGAAGTAAAACAAAGAAATATTTCTACTACCGTCGATGTGAAGGCGCTTAATCAACTTGTTACGGGCGCAAGACTTGCTAATGCTAGAAATATGATTTTAGTGACGAATTCATATTTTACATCGGAAGTAAAAATTAGAGCTTTGCGACTTGGTGTTGAGTTAATTGATAGAGATGAACTGCAAAATCTATGGGTAAAGAAGCAGTCTGAGATTGGTCGAGAGATTAAGCCAAGGCAATATCAAGTGAATATAATAGATGAATGTCTTGGGATGTATGTAGAGGGGAAAAGCAAGATACTAATAGAGATGGCAACAGGGCTAGGTAAGACGTATACGGCGGCACTCCTGATTAAGAATATAGTGCAGAATGCCACGAAGAGAATGAAGGTTCTGTTCGTTGCACACCAAGTTGAGATTTTATTGCAATCTGTAACATCCTTTAAGAATGTATTAGGAGTTGGGAATTATACATTTTCAGCCTGTTTTTCCGGCTCAGAGCCAGAAGATACGGATTTTGTCTTTGCAAGTTTCGATACGTTGTATGGAAAGATTAGCTCATTGAATCAAAACGAATACGATCTTGTGGTTATTGATGAGGCACATCATACGCCTGCACGCACTTATTCGCAGGTTGTAACAAACTTTTCACCAAAACTTTTGATAGGCCTAACAGCGACCCCTTACAGGGAAGATAATAGTGATGTTCTAAAATATTTCGGTGGCCCAGAATCCCATGTTGGGAAATACGATTTGGCGTGGGCATTGCGCCATAATAAATTAGCATTTCCTAGGTATATGGTTATGCTCGATGATCTGAATCAAGACAGGATAAACCAATTGAAATCTGGGTTAAGTATAAGTGACTTGGACAAAAGACTGTTTTTGCATAAGAAGGATGAAGAAGTAGTACGGTTGATTGAGAAAACAGTAGAAGAAAAGAAAATACTTAACCCGAAGGGGATTGTGTTTTGTAGAAGCATCGAACATATGAAGTACTTGATTCAGTTCTTTGGGCTAGGGAAGGCCACTATGGTTCATTCAAAAATGAAAGATCAAGAGCGGCGTGACAATGTGAGAATGTTTAGGGAAAGTGAGTTTTCTTATATTCTTGTTTGTGATTTGTTTAATGAGGGAATTGATATACCTGAGACAAATATATTGATATTTATGAGGTATACAGGTTCAAGAACAATCTGGCTACAGCAGCTTGGTAGGGGCTTACGAAAGACGCCGAATAAGGAGTATGTGCACGTATTAGACTTTGTTGGGTCTTTGGAGAGATTGAATGAGGTGCGTGAATTACAAAGCAAGATAAACAAAACAAAAATCGAAAGAGGAAGCTGGGAGCCGAGAAGGAGGGAGGAGGATGGCGGTGAAGAGGGGGGTGGGCAGATTATGCACGATTCAACACTGGATGTTACATACAATCAATCAGCAGCACAGGTTCTTAAGTTGATAGATGAGCTGAAGTATCGCTTAAATACTAGAGAAGGGATGATTGATTCTCTGAGGGTGTATTTCGATAGCATGTCTAATGTTCCAAATATCAGTGAGATTGAAGATGTTTTAGAGGATGTAACTTGCGATCAAGTATCAACTCATTTTGACTCTTACCATAGATACCTCAAGGCTGCTATTCCTGGTGCAATAGACTACGGTGCTCTTAAGACGCGCCTAAAGTTGTACGTTAGCGAGTATCAATCAACCAATAGTGCAATTCCATCGTTAAAAGCTATTAGCGTTGGGTTTAAATACAAAAGTTTGGTTGAATTTGTAGAGAGTGATATTGAAGACCTGATTGGAAACACATATGAGGAGAGGGTGGCAAACTCTAACGAATCAAAAGGAGAAGTTGATGAGCTACATAGGAGTGAGAGTTCTGGAGCTATGTGTGGTAGCAAAGATTCAGATAACAATAAGGGCCTTAGTTGTGAACAGGTGGCATTGTTGTCTAGGTATGCGGGCGTAGTATCTGTGGCAAATGACATCCTTGAGCTATCTAGTGATGAAAGGATGGAAATCAAGAAACTCTTTAAATCAGAGTTTTATTTCGTAAAGTTAATTTCGGAAGTAGGGACTTGATATGGATGATGGGGTATTTGTTGAGGAAAGGTTTAGAAATATCCCATACGGAATGATTGACTTTCCTGATAAGTACAAGAAGTTAATCAAAAAGATTTCGTGTGTTCAGTATGATGTCAGGAGCCATGGTTCAATAGGTGAGAATCTTGGTCATTTAATAGATTTGGATGTCGATGCGTTTTCAAAACTTCCAGGTGTTGGTGAACACTATATAACACTGTTTGGGGAGTTTAAAAATGAGTTAACTTCAATGGCTTCAATTCTAGAGGAAACGTATTCCTCTCTTTTCAGTAAAGCTGACGATGGGTATTTAGATGGTTCTGAAATGGATCTGGAGGATCCCAATATTCCCGAAAGGTACCAGAAGTTATTTGCACGAATTAGGAACTTAAACAACGACACTTCTAACGATTTCAAGATTTCGGAGACTGTTGTTGGTATTGCTTCTCTAAGTGTTTCTGAGTTCACTAGTATACCTAGTGTTGGTGAGACATATGTGAACTTGCTTAAAAGTTTCAAGCGTGAGTTACCAGATATTATATCCGATATGCGCCGAAATGGTGATATGGAGCGTAATGCAGCGATTATCGATAATAATATGAAACTGAAATTGTCGCGTTGTTATTTGAATTATTCTTATTTGACCGGATCTCAAATGAAGATGTTAAGGAAGATACAAAGATTTGATATGAGTGTCGATGTGGCTAGCTTATTGTCTTTGAAAAAAGAATCATTTGGTGAGTATGGGAGAGTTGGTGCGAGCTTCTTCAAGCAGTTAAGTATTGTTCAAGGTTTACTGAAGAACGAGATAAAAGCACATGACGTGCTTGAATATAATGCATGTCGGCGTAGCTTTATCGTGAATTCTGACTTTTACGAAGTATCATTGACAGACGTTGACGTAGTTTTACTAGAGGATGTTGAACGGTATTTGTTCTCTATAGATGAGCCATCACAGATAGTGGCATTATCTAGGTGGGGTTTTCATCATGAATACCTTGTGCTTGAGGATATAGCTAAAGAGCTAGATATTACTAGGGAGAGGGTTCGTCAGATCGAAACACGTATCAATGATAATCTTCCTCAGTGCATAAGCATTCATTCCAAAGTGTTGAGCCAAAATATTAGGGATAATATAAGTGTAAATTTGGAGGATGCGTTCCCGATCTTGCGTAGTTGCTTTGAATCAAAGCAGCTTTTTTATAGCTTTCTAGAATTACTGTGTCGAGAAAAAAAGGGTGCGATAAGGTCTATACAGGAACCCAATGTTCCTTTTGATATTTTGAATGAGTATTTTTGTATAAACAGTTCTCCAGTATCTCGTGATGACCTTATCTATGAATTGACATCGAAATTCGGGTACAACAAGGCGCTAGCCTATAACACGATAAGAGAGCTTGTTGAGAATGCTCAGTTAAGGATTGATGATGATCTCGTGTCGCCAGCTAATTTGAGTTTAAAGGAAGGTGTTTCTCAGGTGCTGCTTGCGCACCCAAATGGCCTGCCATGGAAGGATATTTCAAGAATTGTTAACAACTCAGGACTGTGTGTTAAAAAAATTGATGAGGAACGGTTAGACAACAGATATTTTGATTCAAGTTATGTCTATCAGTGCGATCGGGGTTCATACAAGCATGTTAAATATATTGGTATTAATGAATCACAAGTCCCACAGATTCTAAATGATGTTGCTGCATATATAAAGTCCCGTGACTTAGTCTCTATACACTTGAATGACTACTACTATCAGTTAAGTGGTGAAGTGAAAAGATTTGATTATTTTGATGTCCGCCACTTTGTTCGTGAGATAGGTTGTGATTATGGGCTTCATTTTAACGGCAAGTCTGGTGTGGATTCAGTTAGCATCTCACCAAGCGGAGAACGTGTTACACAAAAAATGCTTATCGTGCAGATTATGAATGAAGCCAAAGGAGCACTTACTAAGTCAGAGATTGCTAGTAGATTGAGAAGTAAAAGTCTTGCACATGCCACGTTTTATCTTGATAAGATGATGGATGATGGAGAGGTTGTTCGCATTGATCGCATGATGTATACGACGCCAGAAAGAGCTTTTTCAGATATTGATGTTGAAAGTATTATCTGTCTAATTGATGATGTAATGGCGAAGGAGAGTCGTCCGATAGAAGTCGACTATTTCAGACTTCTGATTAATAGAGAGCTTAATTTAGGTTACACCAAGTATTTTTATTTGGCACTTGCTCGTCACTATAATGATGAGTTCGGGTGGAGTGTTGTAAGTAACCTTGTATCGTATAACGAAATACAATATACAAGTATGTCAAATGCCATGTCTTTGTACTGCGATGTAAATATGTCCGCAGATCAATGCTTTAAAGTACTAAACGAATATATATTGATAACAAAAGAAGCTGCAAGCAGTATTTTCTACAATTGGAAGAATTATATGAAACAGACGTCATGATGTTTAATAACACAAAAACCGCAAAAACCGGGTCAGAGACTGAGGTATCCCCACGAATCTAATAGCAATATCAATAAGTTACTAACTTTTTTATCCTTATAATGAACATGCATGGTGTTTTGCGATCAGATCTAGGTGACTAAGCCGATGATGAGATCACACCATGCATGCCCGTAAAGTGTCGCACAAAATACTCTTCAAT
>JBDLJH010000030.1:0-23948 GCA_039714395.1 Pseudomonadota bacterium
TGATAGCCTCTCAAGCTATCATTCAACTTAAGATGAAGATACGTCTTAGGGAATTACTTCCGTTTAGCGACTACAGCTTGGCTTGTCAATATTCTTCTATAGGCTAATAAGCGGTCATTAGTTCGCCGCATATGATGATGTTTTCAGCATCTATATTAGTTATCAATCCACACTGGGAACTTATTTCATAATATCTATGTCTCTATATAGTGCCATTTAAATAGCCGTAACAACCTAGACTCCACCACATTTTGCAGGGGAATTAAGTTGCACAAGGCAGTTCTCTCATCATTGTTAGTAGTATTTCTGCTGGCAACATTGCCACAGGCACGTGCTGTTTATGACAAAGCCACCATGGCAGATGAAAGCGTACTCACCTCACATAGCGATAGCGTGTGTATACAAAGCCTGAAAAATAACGTTATGCATCATACGGATGAATGCAACGCCCCTACCTGTATCTCCTGTACTATTTGCGGTTGCCATGCTTCACCCTTCATGCAACAAGGTTACTTTTCAGTAACGCCACTTACCAAAAAACCTCACCTTAACTTCCTCCCAGCCCCTCCACATCGCGGGGTTACCACACTGCCATATCGTCCCCCACGTTTCTCCTAACTCTATGTCTGTAACGGGTAAGTCGCCCTAATTCATGCTGTCGGTTGTTGTAACTGCGGCTGATTCAGCGCGAGTTCTGTTAGAAGTAATGTGGAGGGTTCGTCATGAAACCTGCTCCTCTATCCCGTGATGAGGTGTCTGCAGTCAGACGCGCCGTCAACCTTGAGCGGCATAAGTCAATTCCCGAGAAGATGGTGGTCCAGATCTCTGCCATTCCCGGTGTGCTCGCTGTGAGACAGGAGCAGCACAAATCACGCCTTTGGGTGACATACGATGTCCGTCATCTCAACTATCTGCAGCTATGCCTGTCGATCCACGACGCAGAAGGTGTTCTCGCTTCGGGATTCTGGCGTCGGTGGCAACGTAACTGGTACAGCTTTCAGGATCAAAATCTGCGTGACAACTTCAACCATCAACCAACCTGCTGCAGTCGGGCGCCGACGGGCTCCTCATCAATAAGTAGGGGAAAAAAGCATGAGAAACATTAAAACCTTTACGGTAATGACACTCATTTTATTGCCCTTCCTTGCTTTTCAAGCAAAGTCTGAGCTGGCTGCGAGTGGGGAATATCTCTATCTACAAAACTGCATGGTCTGCCACGGTAGTGACGGTAGTGGTGCGATGCCCGGCGTTCCTGACTTGACTGAACAACAGTCGGTATTCCAGCAAGGCGATAAACAGCTAGTCAAACAACTTAAGAAAGGGTTACAGCGCCCGGTCTCACCGATGCTCATGCCTCCCCCGCAGCTCAGTGATAAGGCGCTTCTTAATACGATTCGCTATATGAGACAGCTTATCGGCAGCGAACTCCCAGACAATCCAATTGAGGATAAAACACCATGAACAGAAAACACTATATTTCATCCATGTTGCTAATATTGGCAACGATCGGGCTATCAGCGCAGGCAGCACCAACCGTCTATATTCCACTTGGCTCTGGCAATCAGGTCATCGCTGTGGATGCGGCGACCGATACTATTACGGACACCTACCCAGGAGTCATCAACTCCCACGGCCTGGTGGCCACGCCGGATGGAGAATACCTGATCGCTGGCAGTCTGGCGGAACGAGCACTTACCACCGGTGAGCCGCAGGATGCAGCGAACAGCAAACTTTACCTGGTACACCCCGATCACGGCCATGTCATGAGTGAGGTGCAGGTCAGTGGCTGGACCCATCACCAGGCCATTACGCCCGATGGACGCTATGTTATCTCCACCCACCCCACCCGCGGTTCAGTCAGCGTGGTCGATCTGCAGAGCAACCAGGTAATCAAGACCATTGCCACGGGCCCGAGCCCAAACTATACCGTTGTGACAACAGATGGGAAGCGGGCTTATGTGAGCAACAGCGGCAACGGGACGATTAGCGAAATTGAGCTGAAATCATGGAATGTCACCCGCACGTTGGATGCTGGCCCGGCCCCTGAACACCTGGTGATGGGAACTAAGGAGAAACGGCTCTATGTCACTAACCCGCGCGCAGGGACGGTCTCTGTGGTGGATATTTCAAGCGGTAAAGTCATACAGCGCTATCCAGTGGGGCGAAGTGTTCACGGACTCGATCTTGGGGATGATGGCTACACCCTCTTCGCCAGCAGTAAGAAGGACGACAAGTTGGTTGCTGTGGATACACGTAACGGCACATCAAGAAGTATCACCCTCTCTCCTGCGCCCTACCACCTTAATACCATACGAGGCACCGGCAAGGTCTATGTGTCGAGTCGGAAACAGCCTACGCTATGGGTAATTGATCAAAAGCAGTTCAAGTTGGTGGGTGAAATCCCCCTACCTGCAGGCGAAGGCCACCAGATGGCTATCGTTAACAACTAACCAGGAGGCATAAAGATGTTTGAGCACGGATATGGGATGGGTTTTGGTGGAGGCTTTATGTGGCTATTTTGGATAATCCTCATCGTTGTTATCGTTATTCTTGTAAGGAGTGCCTCTGGTAGCTCCGGTGAGAAGCGGGTGCGCACGGCGCTGGAAATTCTGGAAGAGCGTTATGCTCGCGGCGAGATCGAGAAAGAGGAGTTTGAACAAAAGCGACGTGATCTCATACATTGACCGATGAGAATCGACTCTCGACAGCGCTGGGGACGGCCACTGCTTTACCTGGCACTCGTCCTTGCACTGTTAAGCGCTCTCTACTGGCTACTGGTCGTGACCGGTGGTCTGGCACTTCTCAGGGATGAGGCACGCCTTGGTGAGGTCATCATCAAGTTTGGTGCGTGGGGGCCTCTTATATTAATCACCGCCATGGCGCTCGCCATCGTCATTAACCCCGTTCCCAGTGCACCGATTGCACTAGCAGCTGGGGCACTTTATGGGCATACCTGGGGGACGGTGTACGTGGTAATTGGTGCCGAGATAGGGGCACTGGTAGCCTTCGCACTGGCACGGGTACTGGGGTATAAGGTGCTGTCGCGCCTGCTCGGTGTGCACATGACTAAGGGGTGGCTCGGATCACAAAATGCATTAATGGGCATGGTGTTCGTCTCACGACTGCTACCCTTTGTCTCATTTGACCTGGTGAGTTATGCCGCTGGCCTAACCCGCCTCAAGCCGTGGCGTTTTGCCATCGCCACATTGGCTGGGATCATTCCTGCCAGCTTTCTACTGGCCCACCTTGGTGGCGAACTTACTACGGAAACGCCGTCGCAAACAATGACGACCATCCTCCTGTTGGGCGCTCTAACCTTGCTCCCTTTTCTTTTTGGCTTGCTGCGTAGCGCCAATCACAAACATCCATTCGTATCGGATGAAGACGACCCGCCATAGTACAGTGGATTTATAGCCTGATTCTTCGCAATCGTAAGGCATTAGTGATGACGGAGACCGAACTGAAGCTCATCGCCGCGGCAGCGATCATCGGCGAGAGCAGCAGACCAAAGAAGGGATAGAGGACACCCGCGGCCACCGGCACCCCCAGCGAGTTATAGATGAAGGCAAAGAACAGGTTCTGCCTGATGTTGCGCATGGTTGAACGGCTAAGGCGACGTGCTCGTGCGATACCGCGTAGGTCACCTTTCACCAGGGTCACACCGGCACTCTCCATGGCCACATCGGTGCCAGTGCCCATGGCAATGCCAACATGGGCTTGCGCCAGGGCGGGCGCATCATTAATACCATCGCCTGCCATTGCCACCACGCGCCCTTCGGCCTGAAGCTGTTTGACGACATTGGCCTTCTGTTCAGGCAGTACCTCTGCCTGTACCTGGTCGATACCCAGGCGCTGCGCCACTGCCTGTGCAGTGGTCTCATTATCACCGGTCAGCATAACCACCGCGACACCTTCCTGATGCAATACACTTAATGCCTCTGCCGTGGTCTCTTTAACCGGGTCAGCCACACCGATAAGCCCGGCGCCTATGCCATTAATCGCAAGCAACATGACGGTCTGTCCCTCTGCCCGCAACGCTCTGGCCTGACTTTCCATCGTTTCGCAGTCTATTCCCTGTTCCTTTAACAGTTTGCTATTGCCAAGGGCGATGCGCTTCCCATCAACATGGCCGAACACCCCGCGTCCGGTCTTAGAGGTAAACCCCTCCACCGCCAGCAATGCTATTGAACGCTCTTCTGCCCCGAGCACAATCGCCTCCGCCAGTGGATGCTCGCTCGCCCGTTCAAGACTGGCAGCCATGCGCAATACCGTCTGCTCATCGAAATCACCCTGGGGTAGTATCGAAACCACCTTCGGTCTCCCCTCGGTTAAGGTGCCGGTTTTATCCACGACAAGAGTGTCTACACGCTCCATCACCTCCAGCGCCTCGGCATTTTTGATCAACACTCCCATTGTCGCGCCGCGTCCTGTTCCCATCATGATTGATACCGGCGTTGCCAAGCCCAAGGCACAGGGACAAGCGATAATAAGGACAGCAACGGCGTTGATCATGGCGAAGGCCAATCGAGGCTCGGGGCCCCACACTCCCCAGACAACGAAGGTAATGAGGGCAATCACCACTACCGCCGGCACAAAGTAGGCGGCTACAACATCGACCAGCTTCTGTATTGGTGCACGCGAGCGCTGTGCCTCTGCCACCATATTAACGATTTGCGACAGTAGTGTGTCACTACCCACCTTCTGCGCACGCATTAGCAGTGTGCCGGTGCCATTCACCGTGGCCCCAATCAGGGAGTCGCCCGTCTGTTTAGATACAGGAATCGGTTCACCAGTCACCATCGACTCATCGACGGCGCTGCTTCCCCCCATGGCAACACCATCGACGGGGACCTTCTCACCCGGACGCACACGTAGTGTGTCCCCAGGTTGAATCGACGCCAGTGGCACATCCTCTTCACTGCCATCACCACGTACAATACGAGCACTCTTGGGCGCCATTCCCAATAGCAGCTTGATCGCCGCATTGGTGCGAGAGCGTGCCCGTAACTCCAGCACCTGACCCAACAATACCAGTGCGGTAATAACGGCGGCGGCCTCAAAATAGACGGCGACCGTACCATCACTATGATGCATTGATGGCGGGAAGATGCCAGGGAAGAGCAAGGCGATGACGCTGTAGCTCCACGCCACTGAAACACCCAGACCGATCAGGGTAAACATATTCAGATTCCACGTCTGGACAGAGCGCCAGCCACGTACAAAGAAGGGCCATCCACCCCACAGTACCACGGGGGTAGCTAAGAAGAATTCTACCCACTGTACCGATCGCATTGACCAGCTTTGCGGTAATAGTTCTGGTGTCAGATCGGCTAACATCGCCAGAATAAACACCGGTAGCGCCAGGATGGCGCTCAACCAGAAGCGGCGATTCATATCCTGCAGCTCACTGTCCTCTTCGGTACCGTTACTTGTAGGCAGTGGTTCCAGTGACATACCGCATATGGGACAGTTACTCGGTTCATCCCGAATGATTTGCGGATGCATGGGACAACTGTACTGAAGATTCACCTGTGAGGTGGGCACATTCACCAAGGGCTCCAGCGCCATACCACACCGTGGACAGCTTCCTGGGCCATCCTGCCTTATCTCTGGGTGCATGGGGCAGGTAAAGACAACAGCGCTATGTGGTTGAGGCCTTGCCGTTGATGAATCATCAACATCAACTTTCTCAACACCCTGTTGTTGTGTCAGATACTCTTCAGGGTGCGTCACAAATTTGTCATGGCAACCCTGACTGCAAAACAGGTATTCAACATCCTCATGATGATGACGATACTTGCTGTCATCCCCGACAACCATTCCACAAACTGGATCATTTGGCATGACCAGCACCTCCAGATTGTTGCGTATAAGGCATGACGGGGATTTCGCGAGATGCGTTAATCACCGCCTATTTATATAGACCACAGAAAAGTTCATATTGCTCCTAGTGTGGGTGTGGTGTACTGCCATCATGATGATGGTCATTCGTGATGCTATTGTCGCCCATAGGGTTAGGTTCCACTGCACTATCTTCGTGGCCATGTTTGCTTTCATCCATCACCTCGTCATGACCATGCCCATCAGACTCTGCCATGTGTTCATGTTGCCCTGTATTTGGCAGAGACATCACTCCCAAACCATAGCGGTATACCACCTCACCGCCTCGCCATGCAGTAGACCCCAGTGATGCCATGGCGACCACTAACAAGAGAAGAAGTAATGGCGAGGCCTCTTTTTCTGCCCTGTGCCGGAGAATTGACCAGACAGTTGCAATCAAAAATAGACTTGCTGTCACAAGTGCCCAGTTTCGATGATCAGTCATCGCCAGATGTGAAGGCTCATCATGTACCACGGTGTTGTAGGCGTACCAACCCGTTAGTACGGTTATTACTGTAATGGCCATGCCCAACCAGAGATTCCAACGTGCCACCGTCCGCCACTGCTCTTTGAGTTTTCCATCGGGTATTAGCAGACTCAACACATAGAGTCCGGTGGACACACTAAACAGCGCCACAGTGAAATGCACAAAGATGGGATGCCAGTTGGGTATGATCTCAATCATGATCAACCACCCTTCTTCTTTTCGTTCATCTGATACCAGGCCTCGTACACCGGCTGCGGCCACTTGGACTTAAACCAGGCAATGGTGTCTTCAATCTGCTGATCACTTAACTTATCACCCCAGGCTGGCATTTTTCCCTGCCCACCAGGACTGCCGTTTTTGATTACGTGGTGCAACATCTTTTGCGGGTGATGCCACGCATGGCCGGTACCATTTAAAGGTGGTGCAGGAAAGAGCCCCTCCGCATCACGCTGACGCCAGTTAGGATCGCCCTGTCCATTTGCGCCATGACACTCGGCACAATTTTTCTGATACAGGTTCCCGCCTCGCGAGACCTGTGCAAAGTCGGTGTTTCGCTCAGTCGCTACCGTCGCTGGTTCCTGTGGTTGGGCAGAGGCCGTCCCTCCCCCGTTTTCTCCGCATGCCACCAGTAACACACTGCTAAATCCTATCAGTAGATACTTAATCATAAAAAACTCCATCATTATCAGTGTAATCCACTGTTGCACCACCCTGTGCAACATGAATTTTTATAAAAAAGCGATTAACGACCACCACCGTATCGCGGACCGTGCATCATGCCGGGCCCCCAGTAAGGGCGTTGATTGTCATTGTCATCCTCGCTACCTGGCACTTGGCCATAACCCGGGCCATACATCATCCCTGGCCCCCTGCCATAGGGGTGCATCATCCCGGGGCCCATGCCATAACCGGGGCCATATCCCGGACCATGCATCATCCCCGGTCCCATGCCGTAACCCGGTCCATAGCCAGGCCCATGCATCATGCCAGGGCCCATGCCGTAACCCGGCCCATATCCAGGCCCGTACATCATGCCAGGCCCCCAGCCGTAGTAGCCTCCAGGCTGTGGGGTTGTAGCATTCTCATCACTCCCCTGCTCATCTGCCATTAAAGCGGGGCTGGCAAGTGCCAGAGCGATTGCTGCAATCATCGATTTGCGTTCACTTTTCATGAGCGTTACTCCTCTTCGTAAGGAAACGTCAGATGATGGATTATCCATCCCCATCGTGACTTGATGGTGTCACCGCATGTGTGACATGCAGTGACACGGTTGCCACTAGAACCAGGCACGGATACCGGCGACGAACTGTACATCGTCCGTCTCCTCACCATGTGTCCTGGCATAGTCGGCGGTATTGCCATACTTACTCCACCCGTTCACACCAATGTAGGGGGTAAACTCCCGGCGTAATTCGTAACCCAAACGCAGGCCGAACTCCGCGTTGGATAAACCGGAGCCGGTTCCCGTTGCCTCATCATCTTTTGCATGGAAACTGATCTCTAATTCCGGTGATAGCACCAGCCTTTGCGTGATCATGTATTCATACTCGACCTGCAAGCTGGCACCTACCTGATCGGATTCCCCGAAAAACAGACTGGCATCCACCTCAAAGAGATAAGGCGCAAGTCCACTCACACCGACGGCAAACCAGTCGCGTTCCGGCACCGGCTTAAGGTCACGACGCCACCCGGCCTGAAAGTCCCAGAAGGGAGAAATCGCACGGCTGTAGAGCAACTGTAGTTCCGCCTCCTCGGTTTCACCAGCAACCCGCTCGCCTTCGCTTTTAAACCATAATTTATTCAGGTCTTTTCCAATCCAGGCATCCACCTCCCAGACGACAGGGTTATCTCCTTCTGCGTCTCTCACCTCTAGCCGGTCAATCGTCACCTTACCCACCAACGGATCATCATCCATACCCATGCCGCCCGCCGAGGCAACGCCTGTGATCGATAACGCCATCATCGTACTGACAAACTTTTTCATTATTAATCTCCTTCTCAACTGACGATGACCGTACGGAACATGCCGAGCATGTGGTACAGCAAGTGGCAGTGGAATGCCCAGCCCCCCTCGGCATCCACATTAACGCGGAAGCTGATACGCGAGCCGGGTTGAACCACGATGGTGTGTTTGCGCGGCAGGGCGTTATTGTCGCCCGTCTCCAGGTCGCTCCACATGCCATGCAGGTGCATCGGGTGGTTCATCATGGTGTCGTTAACGAAGGTGATACGCAGCCGCTCCCCCATTCGGAAACGTAAAGGCTCGGCTTCTGAATGTTTCACCCCGTTGATCGACCACATATAGCGGCCCATATTGCCAGTGAGATGAAGTTCGAGTTCGCGATCTGGCTCACGGTCATGTGCCGTGGAATGAAGGTTGCGCAGATCCGCATAGGTCAGCACGCGCCGGCCATTGTTGCGCAGACCCACACCAGGATCATCCAGTCTATACTGCGCACCATCGGCCCGCATATCGACATGGGGGCCATACTCCGTCTCCGCATGCTTAACTGGCCCGGCGGTAAAATCAGACGGATTAGGTTTTACCTGCGTCATGGCCATCACCGAACCGGCAGCCATTTGGTGCCCGGCATGATCCATTGCCGGCATCATCGGGCTGTCTGACATCTGGTGTTGAGAATGATCCATCCCTGACATCATTGGGGGACTCGGCATCTGATGTTGCGAGTGATCCATACTAGCCATTACCTGACTATCTGGCATCTGGTGCTGCGAGTGATCCATGCCCGCCATCACCTGACCATCCGGCATCTGATGCTGCGAGTGATCCATCGCCGCCATGTCGTGACCGCCATGATCCATCATTCCCATCCCCATATCGTTGTGGGAGAGACTAGGCACCGAATCGAGCGGTGGCACATCGGCGCGGAGTGAGGCATCAGGGGTCAGGGTGCCACGGGCATAACCGGAGCGAGCAATATCCTGGGCGAAGATCGTATAGGCACGCTCATCGGCAGGCTCTACAATCACATCGTAGGTCTCTGCCACGCCAATGCGAAACTCATCGACACTCACCGGTTTGACGTACTGCCCATCCGCGGCGACCACGGTCATCTTAAGGCCGGGAATACGCACATCGAAAAAGGTCATGGCCGAGCCATTGATAAAGCGCAGGCGTACTTTCTCCCCCTTCTCAAACAGTCCCATCCAGCCATCACCTGGCGTTTGACCATTCATCAAATAGGTATAGGTGTAACCAGTCACATCGGAGAGGTCGCGCTGACTCATGCGCATCTGGTTCCACATACTTCTGTCGTTCCAGGTCGCCGCCAGCCCCTTTTTTTCTACATCGTTCATCAGGTCGGCATGGGTACGCTCACTGAAGTTGTAATAGTGGCTGAGCTTCTTCAGTTTTCTGTAGACATTAACCGGGTTCTCATCGGTCCAGTCGGAGAGCATCACCACATAGTCGCGATCATAGGTAAACGGTTCGGGCTCTTTGGGATCAATAACGATAGGGCCATAGAGCCCCGTCTGTTCCTGAAACCCGGAGTGACTGTGATACCAGTAGGTACCGCTCTGCACCACCGGAAACTCATAGCTAAAGGTCTCGCCGGGTGCAATACCGTTAAAGTTGGTGGCAATACCCGGCACCCCATCCATCGCACTGGGCAGGATCAATCCATGCCAATGAATGGAGCTGGTCTCGGGCAGGGTATTGGTAACGTTTAAGGTGACCGTTTCCCCCTCTCGCCAACGCAAGAGAGGCGCGGGCAGTGAATCATTGACCGTCGTTGCGATTCTTTTGCTACCCGTAAAGTTCACCACCTGGTGGCCAATATTCAGGTCAAAGCGGGTGCCACGCAGGGTCTGCATGCCTTGTGGTTGATGGGTAGCGGCCAGTAGCGAGCCGGAACCCAGGCCCAGTCCGGCCATGGCCCCGCCCAGGCTCAGGCCTTGTACAAATCGGCGACGCGTCAGCGACACGCCCTCTTTTAAATCAGGGTTGTTATTACTCATTAGGCACAATTCCTCTGCACATCAGGCGCAACTGTTGCGTCTGACGATGGTTTAACAGGTGTGTTGGGGGTGATCTCTTTTGCTCAGAGATCGGTGCAGAGATTTAGACCCTGGGAGGGCGATAGAGGGAGGGTGCATGCTGGCTAATAAAGCCATCACTGGATGGGTGCGGGCCCGAGATGAGAGTGGGAGTGATATTTATTGTAGTGACTGGGATTAGTCCGACAACACAGCTTGAGCAGTGACTGGAAGCCCCCGCATGACTCGTACAATCGTCATCCATCTTGTTTTGCTGACAGTAGTCGTGACTCATTTGATTAGCGGGTACGCTATTTTGATCGCCCTGACTCTCCATCATCTGATGCATACCCATACCTTGCGAAGGGGTATCCAGCACAGCCGCTACCGCACCCTGCAGGGGAGAAAACCCTAACACTAGTGCGAGTATTGCCGCGAGTAGCTTGTCAGATAGTGAACGCATAAGAATGATATTAAAGTGTTATGCCCAATTTTCAATCGTTTTCTATTAGTCCAAGGGATTTAAGATAAGTTCAAGATAACCTTATCCAATTATGTCGAGGGGCTATAGCCCTCTCAATATCTGTTATTGGGGACAACAGACAACAGACAACAGACAACAGACAACAGACAACAGACAACAGACAACAGACAACATATTAATTATGGCTTAATGTCTTCCCGACACCGGCCCCCCTAAAATCCTTCACTTCCTTCTCTGAGAATGCCTCATACGTGACCAAAGGCGACGTTAGTAGCTGCACCTGCAACTTGCGCTGTTTAGCCAGAACCGGATATCAGTTACTTCACGACATTGTTCTACGAACACAATAACCAAGAGCTAATCTCAAAAAATGCGACACAACTGAAAAGTACATAATCTGCATTGACGTAAGAGTCTACAATTAGTTGTACAGATTATAGTTTTACGCCATAGTGATTCAAAATAGATAACATACAAAAATAACAGAAAACAGTAATCCCTATTGAGATACTGATACTAATGTAGAAATTCAAACCCTGCTTTAACAAAACAGGTAAAGAAACGAATAATGCTAATGATGGCAATACAAGCCAAAACACACTTAACGACAGCGAACTAATCTTCGAAACATCTTTCGTGTCGATGTAGAGCCAGAACATGGCAAGCACTGATACCAAGGGGATAGATGCCAAAACAGCTCCCATCAGAGAGCTTCTTTTAGCAACCTCCGAAATAACAACAATCAAAATGGTCGTGATTACAACCTTCACTAGATAGTAAGTCATAGAGCCCCCTCTATGTATGGCAACATTATACGCCGAAATCACCAGGCATTAAAAAAAGCCAGCATGACCTTCGTTGAGCCAAGGACATGCCGACTTTAATTTTCTGAGTGAGTTATCTTTGTGCCGTGATGTACTCAATTACCAGTATAATTTGCGGCAATATATTCTCCACTCAGCGACATGAACACATAAAGCTTTTGTTTGGCCGGGTCAGTAACTTTATCGTTAACGAAGGTTACGACCCATTCGGTGCGACCATTAAAATCCTTCTTTTCAGATGAATTTGCTGTTGTTGATGACCAGCTTTTGTCAATTTTACCTCCTGCAATGAGTGAGGCAACCGCCATTGCGGCACTTTTCTCTGCTGTTCCTTTGTTTACAGGAGCTTGGGCATGACTGTGTCCATGATCATGTCCTCCTCCCGCCATGACTGGTGCCCCAAAAAGTAGTGATGACAATACTAGTGTTGTTACTATGGTTTTCATACGATTTCTCCAGTAATTTAGTCTAACGAATCATGTTTGCTTGGCGCGTGGTTGTGCGAGCCATCATTGTGTGAGTGCCCATGTTCTGAGCACCCCATTACCATTAGGAGGAAACCACCTAATAGAAATAACTGAATCTTCTGCATTAAAGTTACCTCCTTAATTAAAGACTATCGTGCACAGGTTCATTCATGATGGGGGTTTCTCCTTGTTCTTCTTGAGGGGAGTCACTTCCTATGTCTGTGCGCAGGTATTCACCTTTCAACCGCAAGGTTATAGTAACTGGGGATGAATTATTATTTTTCCAGTACCAGCCATGCGTTCCGTCGAATGTCGCGACTAGAACGCCATTTTCCTGACTGCTAGTCGCTTTTTTAAAGGTAGTGAAACCACCCGTTTTGTCTCCAGTACGTTCGCCATGAAAGTCGAAGAACAAGGCTTCTTTGTCAGTGGTCCACGAAAAATCAAGCGTAGAACCTTCTGCGAGCAGTAGTTTATATTCTTTATCTCCTCGGGGTGGAATGGTTATAGTGATAATATCTTTCCAATCCATTTTTTGAGTAACATCAAGTTCCCCCACTGATTTCTGCTCTGAACTGCTAGTTAACTCCTCTGCATTAGCCGTATGCTCATAACCATGCATCTGCATAAGAAACAGATATGCACCTGCCACAATCAGGAAGGTATTGGCTGCTTTACTAAAGCTCTTAAAGACATGACTATTTCTAAAGGCGGCTATAAGAGCGAGCATCACAGCTAACGCACTAATTTGTCCGATTTCGATGCCTACGTTGAATGAGATAATATTCATCAACAAGTCATCTTCACTCAATGGTAGCTGTTGTAATCGCGTTGATAAGCCGAGGCCATGTATTAAACCAAGGCTAAATATCATCGCCATCATATTAGGTGCTTTGACGTTAAACCACTTCTTGAAACCGTCAAGATTATGAAAGGCGATATAACACACGCTCAAAGCAATAACAGCATCAACAAGGAAATAGTTAACCTGAATTGCATTAAAAGTAGCGATAATAAGGGTAATACTGTGCCCTATAGTGAATGCAGTGATGTATTTAACAATATCCTTAAAGCGTGTGAGGAAAAAGATAATGCCAAATACAAATGCTAAGTGGTCATAGCCAGATAGCATGTGGGTAGCACCGATCCAAATGTAACGTAGATTTCCGCCCTCAATGATGGTTTGTTTTTCAGCTTCGGACATGCCATGCCCAAAGGCATAGCTAGCGAAAAATGCAATCATGAACGCTAAAATCCATCGCGATCGTTTAACAACAGTAAACATAAATACCTCGATCAAGATTATTTAAGGCGAGACAATACGCCCTAAAAATAAATAGAGTTTTCTGTAGCAGTGATACTACAGATATCAGGTCTATCAAAAATAATGTTTACGAGAGTCGCGGAGGGGCGCGGGGATTGTCTGTTGATCGGCTAAAATAGCTTAATTTGGTGTTTATGAGGCCTGATATTTCAATCCGGGCTTGCAGAAATAGCTGCGAAGGAACTGGTATATGGGTACTAACTACGGCAGAAGGAGTCTTCTGCTTTTCAACCTTAGGGACACTATAGTCATAACTAAAGTCTAAGACGTTCGAATGATTTTCTTGGTGTGAAGAATCAATAACTGCAACATCTTGGATACTTAAGTTGTGGGCATGAGCTTCTAGCTGATGTTGATGATCAGTCCCATCGTGGTCGTGCTGCTCGGCCAAGTGAATATGCACAGCTGTCCACTGCATTGAAAGAAATGCAGTGACGAGCAGCAATAGCAGCACGTAATTTGACCAGGATTGATTTGTTCTCATTTTCACAGGCCGATATTAACAAGTAATACTCAATACTGTGAAGCCCTTTTTCATAGCAGTAAGCCTGCTTTGGCCATGAACTTCATTAAAAGGAACGAATACTTATAGTTTTCAGAGGCTTAACTATTGTTAAATGGTACTGCTACCTGCCACTTGGGTGAAGCATCTAACCCTGGTGAAAAGACACAAACAAAGTCTGCTATAGGGTGGTAGTGCGGTCATAATAGCCTTACAAGTAAGTAGTCTGCTTCTGGCCCAGACTGTGTGAAAACTCAGATTTGTAAATACAGCATGCGCTCTCACATGAAATCTGAGGAAAATGACGTAGTCAAACCACATTTCATGAACGACAGAGCGGAATAATTAGGGCGTTTTTAGTCAATTTCGATTTACTAAATAGTTTTCACACAGTCTGGGCCGTTTGCAGGCATTGTCAGCAAGAAAAGTCACTTTACCCTATCAATTTTCTAGGTTATGAATGATAGCTCTTCAAGCTATCACTCACTTTTCCTTGCAGATCAGCGCATCACTAACTCATTGAATTAACAATGATTACGACATCAAGATCCAGACATATTTAAGCACAACATTCCCTGCGCCCATATCGAGCCCGCATTGCGCAGATGTACTGACTCACATAAAATCTCGACCTCTAAAACCCAACAAAGGTGGCCATAAAGTGGTGAACACTGAAGTTATTTCGGCTTCATTTGCGAGGTTTGAGATACGTCATAAACCTCTCTAACCCTCTCCACTTCAGATGGCAAAGCCTTTGGCAACCCTCCCCCTGTACGACCTGAGGTCTTTCGACCATAGTGCTCACTAGCTGTATCATCAACGGCGTGCCCCATTAAGGCAGCCACTTCTGCTCTCGAATAACCGGCAGCCTTTAGGTTAGCTGCAAATTGATGACGCCCAGAATACAAAGTTGGTTTCTTTTTTTTGTCTGACCTCCATATTGTTGTATTTGCACGATATAAAGCATTTCTGCAGGCATGATAGTAGGATTCAAACGGGATTTTGACCCCACTTGGCCCCATGCTTGCTTTAACTAACTGCATATGACCTTTAATGATCCTTATGTGTTCATCACTCAGGTCGGATAATATTAAATGCCTATACTCACCGTGAGCACGTTCATTTGTATCTTTCGCATTCCTCACCTTCAACACAGGGCCAACAACACTTCCGTCATCCATAACAAATTCCTCAATATATTCAGTTCCAGTCCATTCACTTGGCCTCAACCCGGAAATTATTGATGCGCGAAAAAACATTATAGTTCGCAAACTCCAATGACAACCTTTTCTGTGTTCAAAGTACCCCACCAATCGTCTCTCCTCTTCCGCAGAGACACTTTTCTTTTTTGATGATGACGTTTTATGTTTGACAGAATTCTTGGCCACACCTTTTTGCGCAACGTAGCACCCTTCACTTCCTATATCGAACAGTACTCTACGAAGCCCCTCAAACCCTTTGACTTCGAAAAAGTGCATGATTGCTGATTTATTGTATCTCCAAGTAGCCCCCCTCCACTTAGGTTTCTGCGACACAAGCCAAGAAACAAACTCACCCTTTACAATATCGAAAGCTCCAACTTCACGTTCAAAACGTTTAATTAAATTACTAGCTCTGTACAAGTATCCGCTTTTCGTGCCATCCGTTTTCGTTACTATATTTTGTACCAAAATATCCACCTCAGCTTTAACGTCACATGATTAAAATCCGCAGAAGACAAAAAACCACTGCGGTTGCATACCTGTTACACAACAAACATTGCATGGATATGCATACAATCAGGCAGATGTAACGTCGACATAACTCAATGATTATCCCCTCAGCCACATCACGCCTATACACAAATCTACAGCGATGCAATATTTATCGAACAAAATTTGTCACAGGTTGGGAGAAATAATTGAAACTAGCCGGCACAGCTGTCTTGCAGAAACAATAATATCTGGATGGATTACCTAATTAAGCACAATTTTCGTTCGCAGGACTAAATCAAACCATCGACCAATCAGCCCCCCCCTCCTTGGTCAACATCTCTAGATGATCTTTTGGAAGCCTGAGATCGGTCAAACATCTCGATCTGACAACCGGCAGTGACTTATCAATATTGATAGCCTGAGCTCTTCTTGAATCCCTATTCATAGAGCCATTCTCATTAACTCCTAGGCACTTACCAACATATGCCTAGGTTTAAATAACAACGTTTTACAAAGCAGACAGATACATCACAGATGTATCTGTGGTTTATATGTTTTGATATACTTCGCCGATGTCTTTGGAGCCCTAATCACACTACCAAATGTATTTACAACACACTGATAAATAAGGATATTTCAATCAATGCTCATCACAAGGAAGATAATTTTACGTACAGTTTGTCCAGTTTTATTCGTACACTAGATGTTTTTTACCGAAGACCATCCTCACCTCTTTCGTCCGCTCACTGGCAAATACCGCGAGCAGGTTGTCGCCTGCCTGAGCGCGCTCTACAGCAGCGTCTATACTACCCACGCCGACTACAGCCGCGCCTTTGACCGTGAGCAGGTGCTTGAGGTATTTGCCGAGTCTGTCACCCGTACCCCGCTGCTAGATGGTGACGATGAGGTGGGGGCCGCACGCGGCGAGCGAGAGCAGGCCAACTGGGTGCTTAACCTGCTGCTGGAACACGGTTGGCTGGAACGCCAGACCGATGAGGCGACCCTGCAGAGCAGTTACGCCTTCACCCGTGTGGGCCGCCTTTTCACCCAACCGATGGTGGAGTCGGCGGGCGGGCGCTTTCGTACCCGCCATCGCAATACCCGTAACACCCGTAACGCCCTGCGCGCCTTTCTGGATCGCGGCGAGGTCTACGACCTACTCGATGCCTATGAATTCTCCGAGCGCATCGTCGCCGATTTCTCCGACATCATCACCGAGCTGGATGAGCGTAAACGGCAACTGGTGCGCGATGTTGAGGCGCAACAGATCGTGCAGCACGCCGCCGATGAGTTTTTCGACTTTATGGAAAAACGCTTTATGCCTGACCTGGCGATCCGCCTCTCGGCCGACAGCGTGGAGAAGTACCGTGATGAGATCGCCGAGCTGATCGGCAAGGCACGACGCAAGCACCGCCCCTTTAAGGCCGAGGCCGAACGCGAACTTCGTCGTGCCGCCCCGGAGTTGCTCACCGATGAGAAGCGCTCGCTCTACCTTGCCATCCTCGACGGCATAGATGCACGCCTGCACGCCTCCTGCGAGGTGATGCTACCAGCACTGCGCCGCGCCCTGCACGGCTTTACCCGCCGCGCCGACCTCATCATCCGCCAACTCACCTTTAGCGGTGCCTCACGCAACGAGCTGCTCAACGGTTGTAAGCAGTTGGCGACCCTGGATGAGGAGGACTACAACTCCCTACTCACCACTCTCGGCGAGCACCTCTCCACTCTGAATGTCGGTTTTGCCGATCCTGAGGGGCTGCGCCTGCACACCCGGCGTGCCCGCCGCACGGTCAACACGGCGGTGGAGACGGAGCAGCTAGACAACCCTGAGGAGCGACGCAAACTATTTGTGCAACAGGCGATGGATCGCGCCTTCACCCTCAATAATCGTGAACTGCGCGACTATCTCGTCGAGGCACTGGCCGGTGGTCATGCGGTGCGCACCGGCAACCTGCCAGTACGTGATGCCCGCGACCTAATGCGTGCCGCCCACGCCATTGAGGTGGGCACCGCCACCGACGGCAACTACCGCTTTCGGGTCGAGCCGACCGGCCAGCGCATACGCACCGACTTCTACGAGGCGATGGACGAATTTGAAATTGAACTGCTAGAGGTGACGCACGACGATGCGCCGCCAACCACCACCCCACACCCGGACTAATCTAATAGATGGACACACTCGACGACTATCTGCAGCAGCGGCTCGAGACCTCGGCGATAAGCCTAGATGAGCTGCGCGAGCTGCTGGTACGCCTGCTCAACTACGGCGTTGTCTGCCGCGAAGAGAACCAGACCGAGCGCGAACTCTTTGACCGCTTCCTGCGCGTGGAGGAGGTGGCCCGTGAGCTGCTCGACCTCTACGGCATCACGGTCCACCTGGACCGACGCTTTGAGTACCTGCGCCTGCTGCCGCCGGGCAGCCAGCTCCCAGGCATGGATGGGGCGACGGAGCAGGCATTCGCCGGCAGCCTGCGCGCCCGCTTGACGCAAAACGAGGTGGCGCTGCTACTAGTGTTGCGAGTGCAGTACGACAAGGCGCTGCGCGAGGGTAAGCTGGACGAACACGGCTTTGTCACCGAGTCGTTCGAGTCACTCGGCATCGCCATGAAGAACCTACTTGGCCGTCCGCTACCCGACAAAATCACCGATCGTAAACGGATGTTCCAGCACCTCAAGCAACTGCGCCTCATCGAGTTTCTCCAGGATGAAGATATCGACAGCAGCGAGAGCTGGCTGCGTATCCATCCGATGATCGTCGATTTCGTTGGCGGTGATGCCATCGCCGCGCTGCAGCAGGGGCTGCCCGCTGAGCCCGAGGCAGAGAATGAGAGCGAGGAGGACGCCGATGTTTCTTAAACAATTCATCTACGTCAACTGGGGCAACCTACCCAACGGAGAGTTTGAGTTCGGCCCGGTCAACCTCTTCTCCGGTGGCAACGGCTCAGGCAAGACCACCGCCGCCGACGCCATTCAGACGGTGATGACCGCCGCCCACGAAAATCTCTTTCAATTTAATCCGGGACAGGATGAAACCAGCCAGCGCGGGCGCGGTGGCAAACGGGTACGTACCCTCGCCTCCTATGTACTGGGCTGCGATGACGGCAGCTATGCGCGCCTCGACACCAGCGACGGCTATCTTGCTGCCATCTTCCACCCCACCGCGGGCGAGAACGCCGAGCCCTTCACCGCGCTAATCGCAGTGCGCGCCTGGCTTGATCAAAGCGGTAGCCAGGCCACCGCCCGTCAGGATGAGGCAGTCTTCTTTATCCTCCCTGGTGTTGAGCTATCCCTGGACCACCTGCAGCGCGAGGACAAGGCGGGGCGCTACATTACGCCATTGAACGACCTCCCCGGACACCTCGTCACCGAGTTCGGTAAGCGTGGAGTAGAGCGCTACGACACCAAGAAGGGTTACCTGCGACGTCTCTACGCCGCCCTACGCGGGCGCAGTGAGCAGGTCACCGAACGCGAGGCAGTGGCCGCCGCCCGCGCCTTCTCTCGATTTATGGCTTATAAACCGATCAGCAGTATCAACCAGTTCGTGGCCGATGAAATACTGGAGCGGCGCGACATGGGCGAGGCGATCCGCACCGTCGCAGCGCAACTCAAGACTATCCACTCGATGGAGCGCGAGGCCAACGCCCTGGTGGAGGGAATCGCCCTGCTGGAGCAGGCAGGCGGCCATGCCCAGCACTACATCGAGCAATGGCTTGAGCTCACCACCCTCGACTACACACTGGCACGCCGTGAGGCCATCACACGCCAGCAGGACTACCTGAATGCCAAGGGCGAGCAGCGCCGTCTGGCACAGCGTGCCGAGGAGCTAGATGAAGAACTAGCAATCGCCACCCAACGCCGTGAGCAGACCCACGAACAGCAGGTACAGCTGGAGGCCCAACGTCAGGGAGTTGATGCCCTGCGCCAGAAGGACGAGCTGGAGCGCCAACGTGATGGTGAGCAACTGCGCCTCGCGGAACTGGGCCGCGAACTGCTGCTACAGGACAATCAGGTGCAGAAAAATGCCGGGCAGATCCGCCTTATTAATGAAGGGTTGCTGGCTGAGGCGCTTAACATTGATGCACCACAGCTGACCGACATGGAGTCGCGAGCCATAACGCAGGCGGCACTCAAACAGGGGCAACGCGCCAGGCTGGACCTGTCAGAGTTACAGCAGCAGGACCTCACCAACGACCTCTCCGCCCTGGAAGCGCAGCTCGATCAGACCCGCGATGCCCAACGCGCCCAGAACAACCTATTGGCACACTGGCGCGGCGAGCATGGTGACAGCGGCGGGACAACAAACCGTCGTGATCAGCTACAGGCGCTGCACAGTGAACGGCGGCGGCGCTACGAGACACTGGAGGGGCAGAAGCGGCAAAAAGAGGGGGAGATCACCCGTCTGGAGTCAAAACAGGTCGGCTACCCCAGCTATGTAGAGCGTGCCCTCGCGGCGATCCGTCAGCAGTGCCCGCAGGCCGAGCCACGCGTACTGTGTGACCACATTGAGGTGAGCGATGCACGCTGGCAGGCGGCCATCGAGGGCTACATGGGCGGTGCCCGTTTCGGCATCCTGGTGGAGTCCGCACACGAGGCGGAAGCGATCCGCATCGTGCGAGCCCTCCCCGGCCGTGACAATCGAGCACGGGTTATTCAGGGACACAAGGCGGCGCAGGATGCCGCCCGCATCGAGCTGAACAAGGACTCGATGGTCCACATTCTCACCTTCAGCCACGCGGTGGCCCGTGATTATCTCATCGCAAGCTACGGTGGCGTGCTGCGCGTCGACTCCGCCGAGGCGCTGCGCCATACCCGCCGTGGCCTCACCGCCGATGGTATGGGCTCGGGTAACTACGCCATGTTCCGCTGCGACCTGGCCGATGGTGATCTGGTGTTTGGTGCTACCGCACGCGAGCGTGCCCTGGCGGCCAAACAGGCCGAACTGATACAGATCAAAGGCGAATGGCATCAGGCCGATACACGCATGCAGGAGAGTGGCCGTCTGCTCGGTGCCATCGATGCCCTCGTCCCGGTGAGCCATGCCGACACCATTAGTGCGATGATGGCCGTACGCCGAGACCTCTCTCGCCTGGAGGCCCTTCTCGACGCCCTCGATCTTGGCGAACATCAGGATCTTGAGGCGCAACTGCAACGACTCAAAGAGGAGACCACGCAGCTGGAGCAGCAGCTTGGAGAGCTTAACGTCGAGAAGGGCAAGGTAGTGGCAAAGCGCGAACAGGCCGACCGCGCGGTAAGCGGCCTCGCCAAGTTACAGGAGCAGTCCGCAACCCGTGCCGACCAGTGCGAACAGGCACTGCGTGAACTTGCTCAACTGTGGACCGACTTCGACCCCGAGGCTCAGCTGGAGCGGGCTGATGCTGAGGCTACTGAAATTGATCCGAAACACGGAGACGAGCGTCGCGCCGCCACGGAGAAACATCTGCACAAGACCGAACACGACCTCGATGAGGCGATTCAGGATCATAACCGCCAGTGCCGTCCGGGCGATGCAGTCTACTACACCGGCTTCGACGGCGATTACGACAGCGCCCTGTTCAACACCATTTGCGGCGTCCGTCAGGAACTGGATCGCGTCTACAACCTGCTTAAAAATAATATTCTGGTCGATAAGCATCAAGAGCTACAAGGGCTGAAGGAGAGCTTTAACAGCACCTTCGTTACCCACCTCTGCCACCAGATCCATCAGGCGATCAAGGATGGTGAGCGGCAGATCGAGGTACTCAATCGCGAACTTCAGCACCACCGCTTTGGTGCCGACCGTGAGACCTTCCGCTTCGCCAGTGAGTGGGTCTCCGAGTACCGCGACTACGCCCGTTTTTTCGAGGAGGTGATGAAGATCCCCTCACTCGGCGAGGAGACCCTGCTGTTTAACGCCGAGCTGACACCGCGCTCGACACTGGTGCGGGACGAGTTGATGAAACTTCTGCTCGAAGAGGATGAGCACCGGGCACTACGCGAGCTGGAACGCATCGCCGACTACCGTCACTATCGCCGCTATGAGATCTACAAAGAGGTTGAGGGGAAGGAGCCGATCCCGCTCTCCGAATATGGCACCGGCTCCGGTGGCCAGCTGGAGACACCGGCCTATATCATCCGTTCGGCCGCCATCACATCCGCCTTTCGCTTTGCCGAGGGGCAGAACCACCTGCGCATGGTGCTGGTCGACGAGGCCTTTATGCACATGGACGAGCAGCGCTCACGTGAGGTGATCGGCTATCTTACCGAGGCACTCGGCCTGCAACTGACCTTCATCATGCCCACCAGCAAGTGCGGCCCCTTTATGGATCTCATTAGCAACGAATTTATCTTCGCCAAGATACCAAGCGCACGGACCCGCGGCCAGCTGCATACCCGCGTACTGGTAGACCGCAAGGTAGGCAACCGCGAACGCATCGGTGAGCTGTGGGCTCAACACCGGCGCAGCATCTACCAACAGGCGGAGCTGGACTTCATGAGCGACGTATTGGAGGGGGAGTAAACGCTCGATGGCTATCCTACCCACGCCCCCTTGGTTGACGGACGAGGCGCAGCTAATGGCACTGCTCCATGCGGTGCTTGATCGCTTCGACCTGCAAGCGGGTGAGGCACGTCAACAGCGCCTCTATTTTAACGCCGAGAAGTACCTCCCCTCCCTCAAACGAGTTGATGAAGAGGCGGATCAATTGTGGCGTTTCGTGCGACTCATGGAGAAAGAGCAGCTACTCGCAATTCGCCCCGGTAAACGAGGGGAATACGATGCCGAGTGGAAGGGTGCTAGCCTCGCCTTCGCCCCCAAGTCAGAAGAAACCCTGCGCCACTGGCTGACACGTCCCCGCGAGGAGCCAGCCCTGCGTGGCTGGCGCGAAGCCGTACATCGACATGCCGACGCCTTCCCCAATGGAATAGCCCCCCTGATCAAACGTCGTATCACTCTCCCCGGTTGGGA
This sequence comes from Pseudomonadota bacterium, assembly GCA_039714395.1. Lineage (GTDB taxonomy): Bacteria > Pseudomonadota > Gammaproteobacteria > Thiohalomonadales > Thiohalomonadaceae > JAPHSX01. Next base: position 22,605 of record JBDLJH010000030.1, read on the forward strand.
AGACGAACGGGTCGTAACCACCTTCGCCCGCCTCGGTAAGATCGACACCCCGCACACCCTGCGCCAGCTCGCCGCCCTGTACTTCAATGGCGACTCCAAGCGCCTTGATGAACGTGAAGATCTGATCCGTGCCCTCTTCCCCAGTCTGCCCCTTAAACCCCGTTCACTTGTGATTGCCGTCCACCTGCCGGTTCAATGCTGTGGCGTACTATTCATCGAGAATCAGGACAACTACGCCAGCACGGTGATCGGTGATGATGCCGCAGCACGCGGGCTTGCACTGGTTTATGCCGCAGGGTTTCGGGGTGGTGCAGAGCGCATTCGTGTCCGGCAAGCCGCGTTGCTGCACTACCAGGACAGCCATGAGAGCCATACCGAGCACCAGCACTTTGAGGAGTGGTGGTTTGATCAGGACGCGTCCCCACCAGGTCCCCTCTACTTCTTTGGTGACCTCGACTACTCCGGCATGGCCATCCTGGCGGCCCTGCGCAAACGCTTCGGCGATGTCACCGCCTGGCAACCGGGTTATGCCCCGTTGCTGGAGCGACTGCGTGACGGCCTCGGCCACACCCCAAATGCCGCCGACAAGCAGCAACAGATCGACCCTGGCACCACCGGCTGCCCCTACGCTGACAATATCCTGCTACCTGCCACCCGCCAATTCGGATTCATCGATCAAGAAGCGATTACCGAATTAGGGTGATCCATCTCATAACCCCTTGCTTGTATCGTGCTGGTAGATTTTCTCGCCGCATAATTGAATTGTCGCTATCACAGAAAATCACGAAAGATAAATCAAAATGCACATGGGAAGAGAAAGCAGCTTTTTAGCTATTCCCCCCGTTACTGCACGTGCCTTTTCAAAAAAACAACCGCTCTATCTTTCTGTTGTCTTTTTCATTAATACAAAAAAACAGTGGGTTACAGCTGATTCTACTGATACCCCATCAGATAGAGGAGGAATTGACCTTTTTACTACTCTCCCGTTACTTGAAGTTCCTTTGGTTAAATTCGTTTGTATTAATGATGCCTTGTGCCTAAGTAGGCACGGCCACGTATATTCAAAAGAAGACTTAACCCTCACTGTGCCTACTTAGGCACGGCTGAGAGATTTAATGTGTGTGTTGCTTCGACCGGTTGAATCCACAGGTGGAAACTGCCCTTGGTCCCTCTCACCTGGCGATCACTGCTTCTTAGCCACTATCTGACCTGGTGGGTTATCCATTAAGACTTCTTCTATGCGACGATTCTGTTGAAAAACTCGAAAATATTAAGAGTCGAAGTTTTCGCTGAAACTCACTTTACCTTGAGGTTTAAAGATATTTCGATGTTTGCACGCATCAG
>JBDLJH010000031.1:0-22428 GCA_039714395.1 Pseudomonadota bacterium
ATTTCATCTTTACGATCTTTCAGGGTCTTCGCCAGTAACTTCATATCGGCACCGACCTTTTTGGCAACCTGCTTCATGTAGGGTTCGCCCTGTTTCAGTTTGGAGACGTCCTTAAAGACCTCGTCGTGGAATTTAAAGGCTAGCTCGTTGCTCTGCATGCGCAGTGCCTCATAGTAGTGTGAAGTCGGCATTGCCTCGGCATGGAAGTCGAGGGGCAGGTGTTTGTAGACGAACTGGATCTTGCCCTCATACTTTTTCATCAATTGCATGACGGTGTTGTAGCCGCGTTGGCAGAAGGGGCACTGAAAGTCGGAATACTCCACCAGCACTAATGGGGCATTCTTGCTACCGCGGATCGCCTCATCCTTGCGAATTTCGGGCTTGAGTGGTTTGCTAAACGCGGCCTCGAACTCCTTCTGCTCCTGAAGCTTTTTACTGATAGCAGCCTGTTGCTGTGCCTGTTTGGCGGCGGTTTGTATTACGGCCATGAATTCGACAGGATTTTCCTGGATTACCTGATAGAGGATCTCCGGGTTCTCTTTGAGTACCTTGCTGATCTCACTCTTCATGTCTGCGGCATAGAGATTAGCGGAGAGGGTGAGGGTGAGCATGGAGGCAAGTAGGGTCAGGTTCTTTTTCATGAGGCATCCTGTCTGTAATGGTTTAAATTTGAGGCTACGTTAGCAAAGATTGGGGCTCATAGTAAAAATATCGAGCCCTAACAGAGATTCGCGGCCATTCTATAGTCGATGTGACCGCTGGTGGGGCGGATAGTTGCCGCTTTATTCAGTTATGTGACACTGTTCACCCCACCGGTTGCCTGTGATACTATTCAAATCAATGAGATAGGGTGGTGAGATACCCCCTGAATAACCCGAATCCCAAGCACTGTGCCCGGCACGGTGCTTTTTTATTGTCACGTGATCTCTCGTATGGATCACCACTGAAAGGATATAGCTAATGCCTGTCATTACCCTTCCCGATGGCTCCAAGCGCCAGTTCGACAACCCCGTAACCGTAAAAGAGGTCGCTGCCGATATCGGTTCCGGCCTGGCCAAGGCGACCCTCGCCGGTAAGGTGGGTGATACGCTGGTCGATGCCTCATACCTCATCGAAGAAGATGCCAGCCTTGCCATTATCACTGACAAGAGTGATGAGGCACTGGAGATCATCCGTCACTCCACCGCTCACCTGCTGGCGCAGGCGGTGAAGCGGCTGTTTCCTGAGGCGCAGGTGACTATTGGTCCGGTGATCGAGGATGGATTCTTCTACGATTTTGCCTACGAGCGCGCCTTCACTAGCGATGATCTGAAGAAGATCGAGAAGGAGATGGCAAAGATCGTCTCGCAGAACCTGCCGCTGGAGCGCTCTGAGATGCCCCGCGAGGAGGCGATTGAGTTCTTTGGCAACATGGGTGAGGCCTACAAGGCGGAGCTGGTTGAGGCGATCCCCCACGGTGAGGTGCTGTCGCTCTACAAACAGGGTGATTTTACCGACCTCTGCCGTGGCCCGCACGTGCCCTCTACCAGCAAACTCAAGGCCTTCAAGCTGATGAAGGTGGCCGGTGCCTACTGGCGTGGCGACTCCAATAACGAGATGCTGACCCGCATCTACGGCACCGCCTGGACCAACAAGAACGACCTGAAAGATTATTTACACCGCCTGGAAGAGGCGGAGAAGCGTGACCACCGCAAGATCGCCCGTCAGCTGGATCTGTTCCACAGTCAGGAAGAGGCCCCGGGCATGATCTTCTGGCATGACAACGGCTGGATGATCTACCAACAGGTCGAGCAGTATGTTCGTGATGTGCTGCGCGAAAACAATTACACCGAAGTGAAGACGCCGCAGGTGGTGGATCGCAGCCTGTGGGAGAAGTCGGGCCACTGGGACAAGTTCGGTGACATGATGTTCACCACCCACTCGGAGAACCGTGACTATGCGGTCAAGCCGATGAACTGCCCGTGCCACGTGCAGATCTTCAATCAGGGCCTCAAATCCTATCGTGAGCTGCCACTTCGCATGGCCGAGTTCGGCTCCTGCCACCGCAATGAGCCCTCCGGTACGCTGCACGGGTTGATGCGGGTGCGTAACTTCACCCAGGACGATGCCCACATCTTCTGTACCGAGGAGCAGATCCAGCCTGAGGTTTCAGAGTTTATCGACCTTCTATATAAGGTCTATGCCGATTTTGGCTTTGATGAGGTGATCATCAAGCTCTCCACCCGCCCCGAGCAGCGCGTTGGCTCTGACGAGGTATGGGACAAGGCGGAGCATGCCCTGGAGCAGGCGCTCAACAGCAAGGGGCTGCCATGGGATCTGCAGACCGGCGAGGGGGCCTTCTACGGACCGAAGATCGAGTTTTCGCTCAAGGACTGCCTGGGCCGGGTGTGGCAGTGCGGCACCATTCAGGTCGATTTCTCCATGCCGGGCCGCCTCGATGCGCATTATATTGCCGAGGACGGCAGCAAGCAGGTGCCGGTAATGCTGCACCGCGCGATCCTCGGATCGCTGGAGCGTTTTATCGGTATTCTCATCGAAAACTTCGCCGGTGCCTTCCCACTGTGGTTGGCGCCGGTTCAGACGGTAGTGATGAATATTACCGACCGACAGGCCGATTTTGTCGCTGAAATTGAGCAAAAGCTTAAAAAACAGGGCATTCGCATCAAATCAGACTTGAGAAATGAGAAAATCGGCTTTAAAATCCGCGAGCACACATTACACCGTGTTCCCTACATGCTGGTCATTGGGGATCGCGAGGTAGAGCAACAAACCGTAGCGGTACGCACCAGAACGGGTGAAGACCTTGGCGCTATGTCTATTGAGGCATTTGCCGAGTTGCTGAACTCTGAAATTGCGAACCGCGGACTGAAAACTGCTTTGGAGGAATGACAACATCGCTGCTAAAGAGAAGCAAACCCGACTTAACGAAGATATTCGGGTCCCTGAGGTACGCCTTATAGGCGCAGACGGAGAACAGGTTGGTGTTATACCGACTTCAGAGGCGTTGGAGATTGCCGTAGAGGCCGATCTTGACCTGGTAGAGGTTTCACCCGATGCCAAGCCGCCCGTCTGTCGAATCATGGACCACGGTAAGTTCATCTTTGAAGAGCGTAAAAAGCAGCAGGTCGCCAAGAAGAAGCAGAAGCAGGTTCAGGTAAAAGAGATTAAGTTCCGTCCAGGAACTGAAGAGGGAGATTATCAGGTAAAACTACGCAACCTGACACGCTTCCTCACCGACGGGGACAGGGTCAAGGTAACCTTACGGTTCCGTGGCCGTGAAATGGCCCACCAGGAACTCGGTCGCGATTTGTTAAAGCGCGTCGAGGGCGATCTTGCTGAATTGGGAACGGTTGAACAGTTCCCGAGGATGGAAGGCCGCCAAATGGTGATGCTGATTGCCCCGAAAAAGAAGAAGTAGAATTTTCTACTTCGAGCGCGCTACTGTCCGCCCTTTTAGAGGTGTCCAGTCACAAACGTTGCGTTTTTATCACTTTGAAATGCGGAGTTGAGTAATCATGCCAAAAATCAAAACCAATCGGGGTGCTGCCAAGCGCTTCAAACGTAGTGCCGGAGGCTTTAAACGTAATAAGTCTTTCCGTCGTCACATCCTCACCAAAAAACCGACCAAGCGTAAGCGTCAGCTTCGTTCGCCGGAAATGATCGCCGCTGTTGACGTCCGTATGGTTCGTCGCATGTTGCCCTACAGTTGAGGAGTAAGTAACGATGGCAAGAGTAAAACGTGGCGTCACCGCACGCGCCAAGCACAAGAAGGTCATTGCCCAGGCTAAAGGGTATAAAGGCCGCCGTAAAAATGTATTTCGCGTCGCCAAGCAGGCAGTTATCAAGGCAGGCCAGTACGCCTACCGTGACCGTCGCCAGCGCAAGCGCCAGTTCCGCGCCCTGTGGATTGCCCGTATCAATGCGGCATCTCGTGAGTGTGGTATGTCTTACAGCCGTTTCGTTAACGGTCTGAAGAAGGCAGATATTGAGATTGATCGTAAGATCCTCGCCGATATTGCCGTAACCGACAAAGCTTGTTTTGCCGCACTGGTAGAACAATCTAAGGCGGCACTCGCTTAATCAACTTTTCGTTTCACTGGCGCCTGGTGCGCTAGTGGTAATGGCAGGTTGATTGGCTCCGAAAGGGGGAAGGCCGAAACGTCTTCCCCCTTTTTCAGTTTTAAGCTTTCTTAAAGGTGTGGCCTCTATGGCGGCACCTGTAATACGGAGAAGTTGCGTGGATGAGTTGACAGGACTCGTAAGCGAGGCGGAGAAATTGGTCGCCGAGGCCGCAGAGTTGCAGGCGCTGGATCAGATCCGCGTGCAGTATCTCGGCAAAAAGGGGTTGCTCACCGAGCAGATGAAAACGCTGGGCAAGCTGTCGGCTGAAGAGCGGCCCGCTGCCGGTCAGGCGATCAACCAGGCCAAGGGCAAGGTACAACAGGCTATTGAAGCACGTAAGCAGACGCTGAAAGATGCCGAGCTGAATGCCCGCCTGGAGTCGGAAAAGATCGATGTGACCCTGCCGGGGCGTGGGCAGCAGTCGGGTGGTTTACACCCGGTCACCCTGACCCTGCAGCGTATTAATGAACTCTTCTCACAGCTCGGTTTTATTGTGGCCGAGGGGCCGGAGATTGAGGATGACTTCCATAATTTTGAAGCGCTCAATATCCCCGAGACCCATCCGGCTCGTGCGATGCACGATACCTTCTACTTCAATGCGAATACGCTGCTGCGAACCCATACCTCGCCGGTACAGGTGCGCACCATGGAGCAGGAGCAGCCACCGTTGCGTGTGATTGCACCGGGACGAGTCTATCGTTGTGACTCCGACCTGACCCACACCCCGATGTTCCATCAGGTAGAGGGGTTGATGGTGGATGAGGCGGTAAGCTTTGCCGACCTCAAAGGCATTCTCGATGACTTCCTGCGTAACTTCTTCGAGCGCGATCTGGAGGTGCGTTTCCGTCCCTCCTATTTCCCCTTTACCGAGCCCTCCGCGGAGGCCGACATTCAGTGTGTGATGTGTGGCGGTGAAGGGTGCCGTGTCTGCTCGCATACCGGCTGGCTTGAGGTGCTGGGTTGCGGCATGGTGCACCCGGAGGTATTCCGACACGCCGGTATCGATAGTGAGAAGTACACCGGTTTTGCCTTTGGCATGGGTGTCGAGCGACTGGCGATGTTGCGCTACGGCGTCAATGATTTGCGTCTCTTCTTTGAAAACGATCTTCGTTTCCTACAACAGTTCAACTAAGCGGGAGCGCGCGAGCCGTTTGTTGCGGCTCGCCACATAGTGCATGAAATTTAGCGAACAGTGGTTGCGTGAGTGGGTAAATCCTTCGGTCTCTACCGATGAGCTGTGTCATCAGCTGACCATGGCCGGGCTTGAGGTCGATGCCGTCGAGCCGGTGGCCAGTGAATTTACCGGTGTTGTGGTGGGCGAGGTGCTGAGCGTAGAGCCGCACCCGGACGCCGACAAGTTGCGTGTTACCCAGGTCAATACGGGTGAAAACGAGCCGTTACAGATCGTCTGCGGTGCGGCCAATGTGCGTGCCGGTCTGCGCGTGCCCTGTGCCATTGTCGGAGCCAAACTGCCCGGCAATTTCAAGATCAAGAAGGCGAAACTGCGCGGCGTACCCTCCAACGGAATGCTCGCCTCCGCCTCTGAGCTGGGTCTGGCAGAGAGTTCTGATGGGCTGATGGAGCTTCCTGCCGATGCGCCGGTGGGTGAAAACTTTCGCGATTACCTGCAGCTGGATGATGTCTCCATTGAGCTGGGTCTGACGCCGAATCGTGGTGACTGTTTTAGTATTGCCGGTATCGCCCGCGAGGCCGGTGTACTGAATAATGCCGAGGTGCAGGGACCGGCTATTGATGCTGTTACTGCCACCATCGACGATACCCTGCCGATCACCGTGACGGCGCAGGCCGACTGCCCGCGCTACCTGGGTCGAGTTATTCGCGGTGTGAATGTTGGTGCCGAGACCCCGCTGTGGATGCAGGAGCGCCTGCGTCGTAGTGGTCTTCGCAGCCTTGGCGCAGTGGTTGATGTGACCAACTATGTATTGCTTGAGCTGGGCCAGCCGATGCACGCCTTCGATTTAGCTAAACTCAGCGGTGCTATTCAGGTTCGTCTCGCCACGGCTGGTGAGAAGCTGAAGCTGCTCAACGAGGATGAGGTTGAGCTCAATGCCGATACCTTGGTCATCGCTGATGATAAGGCCGCTCTGGCTATGGCAGGGGTGATGGGTGGTGCCGCTTCTGCAGTTTCCGACGACACTCAGGATATCTTCCTCGAGAGTGCCTTCTTCAGTCCCACCTCTATCGCTGGTCGTGCCCGCCGTTATGGCCTGCACACCGACTCCTCACACCGTTTTGAACGTGGTGTCTCCTCTGAGCTTGCCGCACAGGCGATGGAGCGTGCTACTGCGTTGTTGATTGAGATCGCCGGGGGTAGTGCCGGCCCGGTTAGCGAGGTTGTCTCTGCTGGGCATCTGCCCAGGGCCCAACAAGTTACCCTGCGTCACGCCCGTGTTGAGCGCGTGCTGGGTACCAGCGTGGCGAAAGAGACCATTGATGAGATTCTTTGCCGACTCGATATGCAGGTCGAGGCGAATGGTGAGGAGTGGCAGGTGACTGCACCCGCCTTCCGTTTTGATATCAGCATTGAGGAAGACCTGATTGAGGAGATTGGTCGTATCATCGGTTACAGCAACCTGCCCAGTATCCGTCCACAGGGTACTTTACGCATGGGTGAGCGTCCCGAGGCCATGCTGGGTAAGATCGACCTGGCAGCGGTACTGGTGGAGCGGGGCTATCAGGAGGCGATCACCTACACCTTCGTCGAACCTAAGATGCAGCAACTACTTGACCCGCAGCGTGATCCTATTGCCCTGGCCAATCCCATCTCCGCCGATATGTCGGTGATGCGCACCACCATTTGGGCCGGTCTGCTACCCGCACTGCAGCACAATATCAATCGTCAGCAGGGCAGGGTACGACTGTTTGAATACGGTCTGCGCTTCCTGCCGCTAGAGGGTGATGCAATCCAGCAGGATAATGTTCTGGCCGGTGTGGTCTACGGTAATGTACAACCGGAGCAGTGGTCCGCCAGCGAGCAGAAACTCGATTTCTTCGACGTTAAGGGTGATGTGGAGGCGCTGCTGGGCCTGAGCGGTCACCTGGATAGTTTCTCCTTTAGTGCCGAATCACACCCTGCGCTCCATCCAGGGCAGTCCGCCCGCATTGTGCTTGATGGCAAGCCGGTAGGCTGGCTGGGTGCCCTGCATCCTTCGCTGGAGTCTCAGTTAGGCCTTAGCGGACAGACCTTTTTGTTTGAGATCGAGGCAGAGGCACTACTTTCTGGAACTGTGGCAAAATTCAGCGAAATCTCCAAATATCCGGCGATTCGTCGGGATATCGCCTTAGTTCTAGATAGAAATATTCCTGCTTCAGCGGTTGCCGAAACAGTCCGTAAGGCCGCTCCAGATACCTTGCAGAACTTAAAGCTGTTTGACGTCTATGAGGGGGAACATATTGATTCAGGACGAAAAAGTCTCGCATTGGGCTTGACCTTACAGGCACAATCGCGCACTCTTACTGACGATGAAGTTGATTCCGCTATCGAAAAGATAGTCACGACCCTTGCAGACGAACTCGGGGCAGCATTAAGAGAATAAATATGGCTTTAACAAAGGCAGCGATGGCTGAATCTCTGTTTGAAGAGCTGGGGCTCAACAAACGAGAGGCCAAGGAGCTGGTTGAGCAGTTTTTTGAGGAGGTCCGCACGGCTTTAGAGGGCGGATATCAGGTGAAGCTATCAGGCTTTGGAAATTTCGACCTGCGCGACAAAAGTGAGCGCCCGGGAAGAAACCCTAAGACTGGTGAGGAAATTCCTATTACTGCGCGCCGCGTAGTAACCTTCAGGCCAGGGCAAAAATTAAAAGCAAGAGTAGAGGCGTATGCTGGAACCCAGCAACAATAACGAATTACCGCCAATTCCTGGCAAGCGTTACTTCACCATTGGTGAGGTGAGCGAGCTGTGTAACGTCAAGCCACATGTACTGCGCTACTGGGAGCAGGAGTTTTCCCAGCTCAAGCCGGTTAAGCGTCGTGGCAACCGCCGTTACTATCAGCGTCAGGATGTAATCATTATCCGTCAGATCCGCTCACTGCTCTATGAGCAGGGCTTCACTATTGGCGGTGCCCGCCAGCAGTTTGAGAGCGAAGATGTGAAGCACGATGCTGACCAGAGTCAGCAGATCATCCGTCAGCTCCGTTCTGAGCTGGAAGAAGTGCTGGATATCCTTAAACGCTAAGGTTAAGGGCACCTCCAAAATTTTCTTACGGATGATATTCTCATCCGCTTTCATCTAGTGTATTATGCGCGGCTTCCTGAAGAGGGAAATAGCACTAACATCGGGACGTAGCGCAGTCTGGTAGCGCACCACGCTGGGGGCGTGGTGGTCGAAGGTTCGAATCCTTTCGTCCCGACCAATAATGGTCGGATAAATAAGGGCTTATCAAGAAATTGGTAGGCCCTTTTTTTTGCCGGCTAGAAATTTGCCTGGCCATTCTCCATCACAAGATAATAATTTCTCAAAGACTCGAATTGCATCCTGTCTCTGTTATATAGTGTCGATATATATTCAGGTAACTATGAGTTGGTGGGTAAGACTACATCGACTAATTCAATTGCTCGCTGTCTCTCCGTTCTCACAAATCTGAAACGTTGATTACTTCCGTCATCATGAATAGACCGCTTCAGCATCAACTTCCCTACAGCAAAGATTGCAGTCGTCTATTTGCCGTCGTTAGCAATGAACCGTGGGCAATGTTGCTGGATAGCTGCGGGCTGGGAGGGGAGTTGGGGCGTTACGATATAATTGTTGCCCGCCCACATACCACGCTGATAACACGGGGGGATAGCACTGAGATTTATCGTCATGGCAGCACTACATCATCCATTGACGATCCCTTCACTCTGCTCAGGCAGTATCTTGCAACAGATGCTGTGACGAACGATCTGGCTCTCCCTTTTTGTGGTGGCGCTGTTGGCTACTTTGGCTATGACCTGTCACGCCGCATTGAGAATATCGATGCATTAGCCAAAGACGATCTGGCTATCCCTGAGATGGTGGTGGGTATCTATGACTGGGCACTGGTGTGTGATCACCAGGAACAGCGTTGTCAGCTACTCTCCCAGGGGCATGATGCGGCTACTCACACACTTTGGCCACAACTGGTGTCGATGTTTGAGGCGGCAACGGCTGGTAGTTTTCCTGCGCCCGATGCCCCGTTTTCCGCGTGCGGTGAAGTATCTGCAAATATGACACGCGATGATTACTGTGCAGGCTTCTCACGCATTCAACACTACCTTGAAGAGGGTGACTGTTATCAGGTCAATCTGGCACAACGTTTCTCTGCAGCCGTTAGCGGTTCTCCATGGTCTGGCTACCTTAAACTTCGCAGCAACAATCCCGCCCCCTTTGGGGCCTATCTCAATACACCCTTTGGGCAAATACTTAGCTCCTCTCCCGAGCGTTTTCTCCGGCTTAAGGGAAAACAGGTGGAAACCCGCCCGATTAAGGGCACACGTCCTCGATGCCGTGATGCCATTGAGGATCAGGCGATGGTTGAACAGCTAACAAAGAGCAGTAAGGATCGGGCAGAAAATCTGATGATTGTGGATCTATTGCGTAACGATCTTGGTAAGTGCTGCCGCCCCGGCACGATACGTGTACCGCAACTCTTTAATGTCGAACACTATGCCACGGTGCACCATCTGGTTAGTGTTATTGAAGGTGAGCTGGAGCAGGGGAAAGATGCGCTCACGCTATTGCGCAGCTGTTTTCCCGGAGGCTCTATTACCGGTGCCCCCAAACTGCGTGCAATGGAGATCATTGAAGAGCTTGAGCCTCAGCGTCGCGGTGTCTATTGCGGCAGCATTGGTTATATTGGTTACGATGGAAATATGGACAGTAATATCGCCATTCGTACCGCACTACATCAGAATGGCATGTTCCACTTCTCTGCCGGTGGAGGCATCGTCAGGGACTCCGTTTGTGAAGATGAGTATCAGGAGTGTCACGATAAGGCCTCTGGAGTGTTGCGTATCTTTGACTCCTAGGCTACTTGCGCCACTCGCCATTCACACCTAGGATTTAGTAGTCCGGTGATTAACTCGGGGGGGAAGAGAATGCATACACCCTTTAAGCACGAAGCTGAGCTGGAACGGCAGCTGCGTACGATGGAGATCAGCTACTTCGACCTACGCATCGTTAATTCTGTTGGTAAGGTGGTTGAGCAGCGTGAAGAACTGTTATTCTCGCAAATAAAAGATATTCTGGAGTGGCTCAATGAGAAAAATGAAAAGGGCAACAGTATTGAGTTTCGCCCGCATGGCGAACATGGTCTGACACTTCTCACCGGACTGACCCACGATCAGGTACAGAATGCCAAACTCACTCATTGTGAGCCGGCCCTGATAGTGGAGTACGGGCAGAACCAATTTCAAATATGGCTTAAACATGACCGCAAACTACTTGCTGATGCCGCTACGCAGGTGAGTGCACACCTGTGTCGTAAACTAGACGCCGATTGTGAACACTCCAAATGGGACAGCTTCGGTTATATGGTCGGTTTTGTTGCATCGGCTGATGATAAACCGTTTCTGGTGGAGCTGGTTGCACACAGCGGTGAGGTGTTCAGTTCAGCCATGGCCCTCAATGATCGACTTGCAAAGAGTTAATCCCATTGCGTTGAGTTAAGGGTATAACCACCCAGCATCTTCACATAGCTGGCCCGCTCATACGCCGAGTTCTCGCCACTATGACGGTGGGCCAGAGTTCCCTTCAGCATATCAATCGAGTCATAGGGACTCTCCTCCAGCCACCGGGTTATGCCATCAAGAATCTCTGTCAGTCGTTTTGGTCCATGTAATAACAGGGTACTGCACAGATGGGTGACATCGGCACCGGCCAGTAGCATCTTAATTGCATCTTCGGAACGATGAATACCCCCTGTGGCTGCCAGTGAGAGGCCGACCTTGCCGTGCAGTATGCCAAGCCAACGCATGCTCAGCAGGGTATCGCCTGGGGGGGAGAGTTGCAGGCGCGGTGAGATGCGCAGGGTGTCGATATCGATATCGGGCTGATAGAAACGATTAAACAGCGAGACGCCGTTGGCCCCTGCAGACTCCAGTGATGCCACTACGTTAGCCAGGGCACTGAAGTAGGGAGAGAGTTTTACCGTGATCGGAATTTCGACCACACCACGAAGCTCCGACAGCAGGGCAAGGTATTGTTGCTCCAGCTGGTGACTGTCTATCTCGGTATTGGCAACGATGGTATAGACGTTAAGCTCCAAGGCGTCTGCTCCGGCCTCGGCTAACAATTTGCCGTTTTCCACCCAGCCGTCGAGAGAGATACCGTTCAGGCTGGCGATAACAGGTATATCAAGTACCTGTTTCAACCGTGCTATCTGTTCAAGATAGTTATCCAGTGCAGTGCCCGAGTGCGGATGCACCGGCAGAAAGCTCTGTGCCTCCGCATGGGCGAAGTGGTGTTCCGCTCCCATATCAAGGTGCTGATGTAACTCCTCTTCGAACAGTGAGTACATAACCAGTGCCGCGGCACCGGCATCCTCCAGTCGTCTTGCTATATCGAGATCGTGTGACAGTGGCGAGGCGGAGGGTACCAGCGGGTTTGCCAGTTCCAGCCCCAGGTATCGAGTACGAAGATCCACGTGTTACTCCTTCTCTTTGTCTGTGACACCATCGTTCAGTGCGGCCAGCTGTTGGTAGTGGTGGTAGCGTGATGTCGCCTCCTGCTGTGAGACGTTGAGAAACTGCTCGGCCTCAGTCGGGTGAGAGCGCCACAGCATGTTAAACCGGGTCTCGTTACCAATAAAATCACGATAGGCAATGCTGGGTGCCTTGGAGTCGAGCTGTAGCGGATTCAGCCCTTGCTCGTGTCGACGAGGGTCGAACCGCAGCAGCGGCCAGTGGCCACTACGCACTGCCAAGTCCTGCATCTGGTGATTATCAGCCAGGTCGTTGCCCCAGGCGATGCAGGGGGCATAGGCGATGATGATGGAGGTGCCGGGGTAGGACTCTGCCTCGGCAAAGGCACGTAGTGTCTGCATATCTTTGGCGGCGTAAGCTACCTGCGCTACGTAGACGTTCTCGTAACTCATGGCGATCATAGCCAGATCCTTTTTCGCCGTCGGCTTTCCACCTGCGGAGAATTTGGCTACCGCACCGCGAGGCGTCGCCTTTGATGTCTGGCCCCCGGTGTTGGAATAGACCTCGGTGTCGAGAACCAGAATATTCACATCCTGTCCCGAGGCGAGCACATGGTCCAGTCCGCCAAAACCGATGTCGTAGGCCCAGCCATCACCTCCGACGATCCAGACACTCTTGCGGATCAATTGATCCGCTACCGCATCCAGCCAGCGCGCCTCAGGGCGTTCGCTTGTTTTCAGTTGCGTGCGTAGTTCGTCGACCCGTTCACGCTGATCATGAATACCTGCCTCGCTGCTTTGATCGGCGTGATGCAGAGCCTCTATGTGCTCCTCGCCAATTTCATCGTGCAGACGTGCCAGCAGGTCGAAGGCGTAATCGCGTTGTTTATCAATGGCCACCCGCATCCCCAGACCAAACTCTGCATTGTCCTCAAACAGGGAGTTGCTCCAGGCAGGACCGCGTCCCTCGCTGTTCTTCGCCCACGGGGTGGTCGGCAGGTTGCCGCCGTAGATGGAGGAGCAGCCGGTAGCATTCGCTACGACCATGCGATCACCAAACAGCTGGCTTGCCAGCTTCAGGTAGGGGGTCTCACCGCAGCCGGAACAGGCCCCGGAGAACTCGAACAGCGGCTGGGTGATCATCGCCTCTTTCATCTTGCTCATGTGAAGTGCGGTACGATCATATTCCGGCAGGGTAAGGAAGAATTCCCAGTTATCACTCTCCTGCTCGCGCAACGGTGGTTGCGGAGCCATATTGATGGCACGACGCCCGTCGATCTGCTTATCCTTGACCGGACAGATATCGACGCAAAGCCCACAACCGGTGCAGTCCTCAGGGGCCACCTGATAGCTGATGTGCCAGCCCTCGGGAAATTCCTTTCCTCTGACCGGTACGTGCTTGAAGCTCTCCGGTGCAGAGCTGGTCAATGCCGGGTCGAACACCTTGCTGCGGATCACGCCGTGGGGACAGACAAAGGGACACTTGCCGCAGTGGATGCATAGCTCCTCGTCCCATACCGGGATCTCCAGTGCTAGGTTGCGTTTCTCCCAGGCACTGCTGCCGTTGGGGTAGCTGCCGTCAGCAGGCAGGCGACTGACCGGCAGTTTGTCACCGCGTCCGGCGATGATCTCGGCGGTGACCTGCTGGATAAACTCCGGTGCGTGGGCGGCAACAGTCGGTGGCTTCTCTATTTTACTATTTACACTATCGGGAATGGTGATCTGTTGCAGGCCGTCTACACTGGCATCGATGGCAGCAAAATTCATCTCGATGATCTTGCTGCCTCGTTTACCGTAGCTTGCCTCGACAGCGGCCTTGATTGCCTTAATTGCCTGTTCCATCGGCAGCAATTCTGCCAGGGTAAAAAAAGCGCACTGCATGATGGTATTGATGCGTCGCCCCATGCCGCTGTCGGCGGCGATGCGGTAGGCATCAATGACATAAAATTTCAGTTGTTTGTCGATGATCTGCTGCTGCATCTTGCGTGGTAGTGTCGCCCATACTTGATCAATCGGCTTGTCACTATTGAGCACAAAGGTGCCGCCTTCAGCGGCCTTGTCGAGCATGTCGTAGCGTTCGAGAAAGATACTCTGGTGGCAGGCGATAAATTGCGCATCGCCATCACCGATGAGGTAGCTTGACTGGATCGGTTGAGGCCCAAAGCGCAGATGGGAGACGGTCACTGCCCCCGATTTTTTTGAGTCGTAGACGAAATATCCCTGGGCATGAAGGTCGGTACATTCACCGATGATCTTGATTGAATTTTTATTGGCACTAACGGTGCCGTCTGAACCGAGCCCGTAGAACAGGGCATTAACGGTTTGGCTGGTGGCCGCTGTACGGTAATCCTCATCCCAGGAAAGACTGCTATGGGTGACATCATCATTAATGCCGATGGTAAAGCCGTTCTTTGGTTCTGGGTTATTCAATTCATCGAACACGCCCTTTACCATGCCGGGCGTAAATTCCTTGGAGGAGAGACCGTAGCGGCCACCGATCACTCTCGGTATCTGGTTAAAAGGTGCATTGCCCGCAGCAACCTGTTGCATCAGCGCGGTGGCAATATCTTTATACAGTGGTTCGCCATCCGCTCCCGGCTCTTTGCAACGATCGAGCACTGCAATAGCACGGGTGGTAGCGGGGAGGGCGGCGATACACTGCTCGGCATCGAAGGGGCGATAGAGCCGAACCGCCAGTACACCGATTCGTTCACCTGCGCGCTTTAGCTCCTCCACGGTTTCAAGCACGGTCTCCACACCTGAGCCCATTAATACAATGATCCGCTCAGCATCGTCCGCACCACTGTACTCAAACAGTTTGTAATGGCGTCCGGTTAGCCTGGCGAAACGGTCCATACACTGCTGAACGATCCGTGGCATTGCCAGGTAGTAAGGATTAACAGTCTCTCTGGCCTGAAAATAGACGTCAGGATTTTGTGAGGTACCGCGTATTACCGGGTGTTCTGGATTGAGGGCGCGGGCACGGTGCTGCGCAATGAGTTCATCATCGAGCATGGCGCGGGCAATGGTCTCATCCACCTCCTCAATACGTGCGATCTCGTGTGAGGTACGAAAGCCGTCGAAAAAGTGCAGTATCGGAATCTGACTCTGTAGTGTTGCCGCCTGGGCAATGAGCGCCATGTCCATCACCTGCTGTACTGAGCTTGCACCCAGCATGGCAAATCCGGTGCTGCGTGCTGCCATGATGTCGCTGTGATCACCGAAGATAGAGAGTGCCTGTGCGGCCAGTGAACGGCTAGCTATATGAAATACCGCGGGGCTCAACTCACCGGCGATTTTGTACATATTGGGCAGCATCAACAGTAGCCCCTGGGAGGCGGTGAAGGTAGTGGTAAGTGCGCCGCTTTGCAGTGAACCGTGGATGGCCCCGGCGGCACCGCCCTCACTCTGCATCTCAATAATGCGAGGTATCGTCCCCCACAGGTTCTTTTTGCCCTCGGCAGACCAGGCATCGGCATGCTCACCCATCGGCGAGGCAGGGGTAATAGGGTAGATAGCGACAACCTCATTACAGAGGTGGGCAATACGGGCGGCGGCTTCGTTGCCGTCAACGGTGATGGTGCGGCGTTTCATCCCTTCTCCTGGTGGCATGACTCTTTTTCCACCATAGCGCGACATAGCCCTATTTTCCATAAAGCCCTTGCTTCATGTTTAGGAGCAAAGGCTTTACCATCCACATATGAATGCCGTCTTTCTTATTATTGTTCTCAGTGCTTTTCTCGTTGCCGGCTGGAAGCAGCTAGTCGGCTACAGCGGTGACATCTCCCCAATGGATGCCCTGTCGAAGGCAATGGTCGATTCGGCCACCGGCTCGGTAGAACTGGCACTGGGTCTGGTCGGTGTGATGACCTTGTTCCTGGGCCTGATGAAAGTGGCGGAGGCGGGTGGTATGTTGACCATTCTGGCGCGCCTGATCCGTCCGCTAATGGTGCGCCTGTTTCCCGATGTGCCCGCTGAACATCCGGCGATGGGGGCGATGATCCTCAACATCTCGGCCAACGCCCTGGGGCTGGGTAATGCAGCGACGCCCTTCGGTATTCGTGCGATGCAGGAGCTTAACAGGCTCAACCGTGTGCCGGGGACGGCGAGTGACTCCATGGTGCTGTTTCTTGCCATTAACACCTCCAGTGTCACCCTGCTGCCCACAGGGGTGATTGCAATACGTGCTGCGGCCGGTTCTGCCGACCCGGCGGGAATTCTTCCAACGACACTCTTTGCCACGGCCTGTTCCACCATTGCTGCGATTGCAGCAGCCTTGCTTTATCGTCGATTCTTTCCCATCACCCCGGTAGAAGCTGTGCCCTCGTTAGAGGAAGAACAGGATAAGGGGCCAGCAGATGAGGTGTTGCAACTCGACCAGGGGGAGGGGGCCTACCCGTTGTGGGTCTCGCTACTGGCACTCACAGGCCTGGCCACGTTGATCCCGATCACGGTGCTCTACGGCAAGGTGATCGCACCGTGGATTCTGCCGGGGCTGATGGTCGGCTTTCTGCTCTTCGGGGTCCTGCGACGGGTGAGTATCTACGAGGTCTTCGTCGAGGGGGCGAAGGAGGGGTTTCAGGTCGCCATTAAAATCATCCCCTATCTGGTGGCGATTCTGGTGGCGGTGGGAATGTTCCGCGCCAGTGGTGCCCTCGATGCGGTGGTTGGCTTTATCGGGCAATGGACACTGGCCCTTGGCATGCCGCCCGAGGCGCTACCGATGGCGATGTTGCGACCACTCTCCGGCTCTGGTGCCTATGGGGTGATGGCCTCGATTATTGACGACCCGGCTATTGGCCCTGATAGCTACACCGGTTACCTGGTTACAACCCTGCAGGGTTCCACCGAGACGACCTTCTACGTACTGGCGGTCTACTTCGGCGCGGTACAGGTAAAGCGTATACGCCACGCGCTGTGGACAGCGTTGACGGCAGATCTGGTCGCTGTGATCGCTGCTGTGATAGTGGTCTCCTGGCTCTTCACTTAGCTATGAGTGAGTTCGAAGTGGTTGAGGTAGTGGTCACAGCAAGCAGTGAGGCTATGGAGACCGCAGCACGTCACCTGGCCGATGAGACGGGCCTGCCATTTGCCCGTGACAGTAGTGCCCCCATTCAGTTGCAACTTACCCCCGAACACCTGCAACTGGTTGAGATTGCTGATGATGCACCAGGCCCGGTGTTTGTCGATTTTCTTGGCGGTGCCGTTGGCCACCGGCACCAGTTCGGCGGTGGACGTGGCCAGACTATCGCCAAAGCGGTGGGACTCAAGGGGGGTAACAATCCCAGCGTAGTTGATGCCACTGCCGGGCTGGGGCGCGATGCCTTTGTCCTCGCATCGCTGGGCTGTCAGGTGACGATGGTGGAACGCTCAGCGGTAGTGGCGGCCTTACTGGCTGATGGACTTAAACGTGCCGCTGCCGATGCTGAGCTTGGGCAGTGGATAGGCCAGCGAATGAGGCTGGTGCAGAACGATGCTATTGGCTGGATGAATGAGCTTGATAAGTGCGATTTTCCCGATGTGGTCTATCTCGACCCGATGTTTCCGCACCGACAGAAGAGTGCGCTGGTAAAGAAGGAGATGCGGCTGTTTCAGAAGCTGTTGGGATTTGATGAGATGGCAGGAGAGTTGCTCAGCGCAGCGTTACGCATCGCTAAAAAGCGGGTGGTGGTCAAGCGTCCCGATCACGCACCCTGTCTTAGCGAGAGAAAACCGACGATGCAGATTAAGGGAAAGAAGCACCGCTTCGACGTATATGTCAAAGCGGCACTGTAGTAACTACTCGACGATATAGACCTTATCGCCTACATCCATCATGTCGTAGATCCTGGCTATTTTATTGTTTGCGGTACGCACGCAGCCATGGGATACCTTCTTGCCCAGGCTGTTCGGGTTGCTGGTGCCATGAATGGCATAGGTCTTGCCGATATTCAGGGCATGTTTACCGATAGAACCGCGAAAACAGCGCTTACCGCGTGAGATGGAGCTGGCATACTCTTTTTCCATGCTCTTGGGGATGCACCACTCTATGCCCTCTGGATCATGCACCTTCCATCGAACCTGATATTCACCTGGATCGGTGTAGTAGCATTTGCCACCCTTCTCCTTGGGCAGACAACGATCCATGCCCACTGCCACGGTAGTCTTGAGCAGGACCTTCTTCTCATCGTCACGTTGTTCTACAACACGTAACTCAAAATTAGACTTATTTATCTCAATGTAGCGAATTGCCCCGTTAGGGCGATTGGATGGTCTGGGTGGCGCCTGACGTTTAACCGTGCTGATGTAGTGGCGGTTGATCCAGGCGCTCTGGCTGCTCGGCTGCCACCGGTTGCCATCGGGGAAATGACCGGTAACCTTTACCCAGTCGCCCTGAACCTGATTGGAGGTAAAGAGGGTGTTACCGTTCCAGATATCAACGATGCTTCCCTCGGGCTTGCTTCGCACCACGGCGATGCTCTTCAACTGATAGGTCTTTGCCTCATCGGAGCCCTGTTGCTCCGTTACAGTGGCCTGCACACTGCTACAGAACAGCAGCAGAGCCAGCGGAAGCATGTTTGCCATCAAAAATAGTGATCTGTTTTTATTGTTCATGACAACAGGAGTTTACCAATATAATCCTGTTGTTCAAGTAGTGACGCTAACAAACTGATAAATATGGAATTAGAGTAGGGTTTGTGGTGTTGTTTGTGTGCCATAAATGGCACACTCAAAAGGAAGCAGGGAGGACTAGAGTTCTAGCTTTGGAGTCTGTTGCAGGCAGCTGATCTCATTGAGTATGTTGCTTATACCGCTGGAATAAGTAGTTTCGTCACCCTGCTTGAGACGTCCTTCAAGTGTGGCTGCAGCCTCTTTAAGTGCTGGAACACCACAGTAGGTGGCTGAACCGTGGAGCTTATGCACCACTTCCAACAGGGCTGCATAATCACCACTGTCGTAGTGTTGCTTGATGGTGTCATGGTAATTGGGGAGCTCATTTTGCAGCATCTGGTAGAGTTCACGGGCCAGTTCCTGATTGCCGCCTGCCCGTTCCAGTGCTAAATGAGTGTCTATTGTGTTGAGTGCAGAACCCATCCCTGTGTCCTCTTAATGAAATACATAGTTTGAATTTAGCCATAATTGCCTTGCACTACAAGCTGCTATAATCGCGACCTGGTAAAACTGAGACGAGAATCACATTTATGCCCTTTCCCACCATCGAATCCTTTGTCGGTAATACGCCGCTGGTACGCCTGCAGCGCCTCACCGGCAACAGCAGCAATACCATCCTGGTGAAGCTTGAGGGGAATAACCCGGCCGGGTCGGTAAAGGACAGGCCGGCACTCTCCATGATTCAGCATGCCGAGGCACGTGGTGAGATCAAGCCCGGTGACACTCTTATCGAGGCAACCTCTGGCAATACCGGCATCGCCCTGGCGATGGCGGCGGCGATCAAGGGCTACAAGATGGTTCTGGTGATGCCGGAGAACATGAGTGTGGAGCGCCGTGCCTCGATGCACGCCTATGGTGCTGAGATCATTCTTGTAACCCGTGAGGCAAGTATAGAGGGGGCTCGTGACCTGGCGCTGCAGATGCAGTCTGAGGGCAAAGGCAAGGTGCTGGATCAGTTCTCCAACCCCGACAACCCGCAGGCCCACTACGAGAGCACCGGTCCCGAGATCTGGCGAGACACGGAACATAAAATTACCCACTTTGTTAGTGCCATGGGCACGACCGGCACCATTATGGGCACTTCACGTTATCTCAAAGAGGTAAATAACGATATTCAGATCGTGGGTGTGCAGCCGGAGGAGGGGGCTTCCATCCCCGGTATACGCCGTTGGCCTAAGGAGTATCTCCCCTCTATCTTTGAGGCGAGTCGTGTCGATCAGACTATCGATATTGGTCAGGAGGCGGCAGAAGTCACTACACGTCGTCTCGCCGCTGAGGAGGGGATCTTCTGTGGTGTCTCCTCAGGCGGTGCCGTGGCGGCGGCATTAGAGCTATCAAAACAGGTAGAGAACGCGATAATCGTGGCCATTATCTGTGACCGTGGTGATCGTTACCTCTCTACCGGGGTTTTCCCTGCAGAGTGATTGAGACGGTTTCGCGCTAAGACGCTAAGGCGCAAAGAAACCCTTAAATTAACAACAAAGAGCAGACACCTTAAGCCCTTCTTTGGGATCGGTGTGCTCTATGGCAAAAAAATCTTCTTCAGGAAAAAAACATGGCCAGACGACGTAGACGCAAAGAACTTCCAAAAGACCCGGTGCGGGTCACCATCGAATCTCTCTCTCATGACGGTCGCGGTATCGCCCGTGTCGATGAGAAGACGGTGTTCGTCGAGGGGGCACTGACGGGTGAAGAGGTGAGCTTCATCTATGCAGAGAAGAAAAAAACCTATGATGTGGGTGTCGCACAGGAGATCCATAAGGCCTCACCGCTACGGGTCGAACCTAAGTGTGCCGTGTTTGGACTTTGTGGTGGCTGTGCATTGCAACACATGAATGCTAATGAGCAGATTCTCGCCAAGCAGCAGGTGTTGCTGGATAACTTCGAGCGTATCGGCAAGGTGAGCCCTAAAGAGATCCTGCCGCCGCTTACCGGCCCCCACTGGGGCTATCGTCGTAAGGCGCGCATGGGTGTGAAGGATGTAGCCGCCAAGGGACGCGTATTGATCGGCTTTCGTGAAAAGCGCAGCCCCTATATCGCCAACATGCTGCGCTGCGAAGTGTTGCATCCCAGCGTCGGTGAGCACCTGGAGGAGCTGAGCGAACTCATCGGCTCCCTTGAGGCGAGCAACCGTATCGCCCAGATTGAGGTGGCGGTAGATGATACTCAAACTGCACTGGTGTTCCGCAATCTCGACCCACTGTGCGATGAAGACAAGGCGAAGATGATTGCTCACGCCAAACAGCATGACCTCTGTTTCTTCCTGCAATCGGGAGGCCCTGATACGGTTGAGCCACTATGGCCGGAGCAGATCCAGTTAAGTTATGCGCTGCCCGAGTTTGATGTGCGATTTAACTTTACCCCGGTTGGTTTTACCCAGGTCAACACCGATATCAATCGCAAGATGGTGCCCTATGCTATCGAACTGCTAGAGGTGAAGGAGGACGAACGGGTACTGGATCTCTTCTGTGGTATCGGCAATTTCACCCTGCCGCTGGCACGTCGTGCCAAAGAGGTAGTCGGAGTAGAAGGGCTGGATATTCTGGTGCAGCGGGCAAAAGAGAATGCCGAGCTTAATGGCATTACTAATGTAGAGTTTCATGTGGCCGATCTGGCCAAGGAGGTTGAGACGCTGCCCTGGTGGTCACCACGGCGTGATGCCTCCTGTCACGCCGATGTACCCTCCATCCATGGAGATAAGGGCTTTGATAAGGTTCTGCTCGATCCGGCCCGTGACGGCGCAATGGAGGCGATCCCGCATATTGCCAGGCTGGGGGTTAAGCGCATCGTCTACGTCTCGTGTAACCCCTCGACCCTGGCTCGCGATGCCGGGCTGTTGGTGAACGAATATGGCTATACCCTGGAGAAGGCCGGGGCAATGGATATGTTCCCCCATACCGCCCATATGGAATCTATTGCGCTATTCACCAGAAAGTAGTGGAGATGAAAACGCTTTTCTCCATTATCGAATCGCCGCTACACCCTAAACTTGCTGGATTGTTCACCCGGCTCGGTTTCGATGAGGTGCAACTCACCTCCACCCGTAAGGCAGTGAGCCAGCTGAGAAAGCAGAAACCCGATCTAGTCATCGCCGACTTTGTCTACGGCTATAGCAACAACTACAGCGGCATCCACATCAGCAACCTCGATGTCTTTCTGATGAGCATGCAGAAGTTTGCCCCCGATACCCCGGTGATCATCCTCGCCACAAAGGGTGAGCTGGAGCATGCGGAGAAGATGCGGGGTATCTGCGAGATAGCGGCGATACTGCCATTCACCGTGAGCGAGGAGAAGCTTGTGGCTACGCTGGTCGCGACCCTGTAACATCAAAACAGGGTGGCTCAAACCTGCTCTGCCCTTAACCTTCAGTCATTCATATCAGATCGCTTGATTTTATGCCCGGGCTGTAACATTCTCATCAATATCAGGTTATTAGGCAGCTGCCCCCCTGTGTTCGACCACCCCAAATGTCTGCCTGGATAAAGGGAATTCATAATAAGGAGATAGTATATGGATATTACAAAGACCATTCAGCCGGGCGAAATGGGTAGTAAACAGCTGTACCAGCAATACGGCGAAAAACTGGTCTGTGTGCGCTATCGTATCGACAAACTCCTTCAGAAGCGCTACACCACAGTTGAACTAATTGTCGCGGAAAAACCCTTTTTTAGTCGCACCCCCCACATAAATGTCTGGGTCAAAATCAATTATGATGAGGTTGACCTGAGACAACAGGTCAAGGCTGCTGGTGCAAAATGGCTGTCCGAGGAAAAGGTATGGGAAATGAATTACGAGATCGCTAAAAACATGAAGCTAAAGAAGCGAATCATTAAAAGGCTACAAGAACCGCATGGCTAAATATAGGCATTTAAGTATATATTTAACCATGTATGGTCAAATATAGACAGAATTCCTAAATATAGGAATTCCGTCTAATACACTGTTGAACTAAACCGCTTCGCGGTAACTTCCCTCCGATAACCCCCTTCTTAAATTTATCGTCAACACTTCTCTGTAGGCCCGTGTGGGTCTTTC
>JBDLJH010000032.1:0-14168 GCA_039714395.1 Pseudomonadota bacterium
CTTGCAATATCCATTACACCATTACCATCATCATGATTCGGATCTCCCATATCCCTAGTGCGATCAACCAGCCCCCCAGCAGCGACAGTATTAGCAAGCGCATCGACGGCGACGGCCCAGCATAGTCCAGGATCACATCACGCATCCCGACCCACGCATGCAACAGCAGCGCGAGGAAGAACATGGTGGTGGCGATAGCGAGCACCGGCTGGGTGAAAAGGCCGCGCCAGCGGATATAGTCGATCTCGGGAGTGATGAGTAGAATGATTGCCACGACCACCACGAACAGCCCCATATAGACCGCACTAAGGCGCTGTACCAGCCAGGCACCCAGACCAGAAATGTGATAATGGCTCATAGCATCGTCCCCCCGATCACCACTAACAGCGCCGCAATCATCACCAGCCATGCTGAACGGCGTGCCGCAATCAGCTCACTGCCCCACTCCAGGTCGATGAGCAATACGCGAATCCCGGCAAACAAGTGATGGATAAACATCCACAGCAGCAACAAACCCAGAATACGTACAGGCCAGCTTTCCATTATGTCTTGAGACTGGGTGAAGCCTTCGGCACTACTTAAAGAGAGTTGCAGCAGGTAGAGCAGAAAGGGAAGTAACAGCAGCAGAAAAACGCCACTAACCCTGTGGAGAATGGAGACGAATCCTGCAATGGGCAGTCGTATCTGCCACAGGCTGAGAAAACGCGGTCGTTTATTATTATGCTTCAATGATTCAGTCCATTATCACCTTATCTATACTTAAACTTACCACGGCTTTCATATTTCGCTATGATTAGCCCACTAATTAACTCTGGAAAATCACCATGGGCAACGAACAGAGCAACTGGCTAGACTTCCTGCAACAGCAGGGAGCAACTATTCACGAGGGACGCGTAGCCGATTTTGGCAATGCCAAGACCGAACTGCAGAGCGTCACCAATACCAACATAATAGCCCCTTTAACCCATCTTGCCCTGCTCCGCGCCAGTGGCTCCGATAGCGCAGAGTTTCTCCAGGGACAGACCAGCAACGATGTACGCCATGTTGATGCCGGTCACCATCAACTGAGCAGCTACTGCACCCCCAAGGGACGAATGCTCGCGCTTTTTACCCTCTTTATGCGTGATGATGATTACTATCTGCAGCTGCCTCATGAATTACTTGAGGCGGTGCAGAAACGCCTTACCATGTTTGTGATGCGCTCTGATGTGAAGCTGGATAGTGTCGGTGATGAATTACCTGCCTTCGGCCTCAGTGGCCCGCAAGCCGAGACCCTGATCAACAAGGCGTTAGGTAGTTTCCCCTCAGATCCAGATCAAAGCCTCACCATTGATGGCGTTACCGTACTTCGCCGCCCAGGCGATACACCACGCTTTATCTGCCTTGCTGCCACCGAGCGCTTGACGGCCCTGTGGCAGAACTTAGCAACAGAGGCCCAGCCTGTCGGCTCCGCCCCCTGGGATTTGCTCGAAATTCGTGCAGGCATTCCCAATATCAGTAGCGGTAGCGTTGAGGCCTTTGTACCACAGATGCTCAACCTGCAACTGATTAACGGCGTCAATTTCAAAAAGGGATGTTATCCGGGACAGGAGATCGTAGCCCGCATGCAGTACCTTGGTAAGTTAAAACGCCGCATGTATCGTGCACAAAGTGACTCTAAAGAGCTTCCCGCCCCGGGTACCGAGCTCTTCTCCCCTGAATCCGCAAGTGGACAGGGAGCCGGTAAAGTCGTTCGTGCTGCACCCTCACCTGATGGTGGCAACGAACTACTGGTAGTTGCCGAGATCAGTAGTGCTGAACAACAAGTGTTATTTCTGGAAAACGAAAACGGGCCACAACTTAAAATGCTTGAGCTGCCCTATGCATTCGAGCAACGTAGTGAATAGTCGAAGTAACCATCTTAGAAACAAATAAAAAAGGCCCGCATTAGCAGGCCTTTTTTCTTAATAATGGATGTTCGGTTTATCAATCAGGTACGACCAACAGGACGCTTTTCGCTAATCCAGCCTGTGATCCCGCGACGTACATTATAAACCTTTGTGTAGCCCATCTTCTCCACCAAATGACGCGCCAGAGCATCGGTACGATTGCCGGTACGACAGATAAGAATAACCGGTTCATCTTTACCTATTCGTTGAGTAAATTCTGGCAGGAACTGTGGTGAAACCTGACCGCGACCATCGATAAAGGTGAGTCGTTTGCTCCCCTTAATAACACCCGTTGAGCGCCACTCATCGGGGCGACGAATATCATAAAGTGGGACCCCATCAGCGATAAGGCTCTTCAACTCATCGTTATCGACATTGGTATAAGGTGTTTGCTCAAGACAACCTGCCAATACAAAAACCAGTAGCGGTAGCAACAAAGAACGGAGAGACATTTTCAATCCTCAAATATCAAAAGTAGTAGTTAGACTTGCGGGCGCATATGCGGAAATAACAGCACATCGCGGATCGAAGGAGCATCAGTAAACAGCATTACCAGCCGGTCGATACCAATCCCTTCTCCTGCTGTTGGCGGCAGGCCGTGCTCCAGGGCGACGATGTAATCGGCATCAAAGTGCATCGCCTCCTCATCACCGGCATCCTTCTCCTCGACCTGTTTGCGGAAGCGCTCAGCCTGATCTTCTGCATCATTAAGCTCGGAGAAGCCGTTAGCCAACTCACGACCACCAACAAAGAACTCGAAACGGTCGGTGACAAAATGGTTCTCATCGTTACGACGAGCCAGAGGTGAGACCTCAGTGGGGTAGGCGGTAATAAAGGTCGGATTCATGAGGCGGTGCTCCACCGTCTTCTCAAAGATCTCGATCTGTACCTTGCCCAGACCGTAGGAGTCCTTCAGCGGAATCTGCAGTCGCTCAGCCACAGCTCGCGCCTGCTCGATATCATCCAGCTGCGCCTCGGTAATGTCGGAGTTGAAATGAAGGATCGACTCCTTCACCGTCATGCGGGTAAATGGTTTACCGAAGTCATACTCATCGCCCTGATAGTTAACAATCGTGCTGCCCAGCACCGTCTCCGCCAGACCTCGCAACATCGCCTCGGTCAGATCCATCAGATCCTTATAATCGGCGTAGGCCTGATAGAACTCGATCATGGTGAATTCTGGATTGTGACGGGTAGAGAGCCCCTCGTTACGGAAGTTACGGTTGATCTCGAACACCCGCTCAAAACCGCCGACCACCAGACGCTTCAGATAGAGCTCTGGTGCAATACGCAGAAACAGCTCCATGTCGAGGGCGTTGTGGAAGGTGGTAAAGGGCTTGGCGGCAGCACCACCGGGGATCGCCTGCATCATCGGTGTCTCCACCTCAAGATAGTCGCGGGCCACCATAAACTCACGAATATAGTGAACGATCTGCGAGCGCATTTTAAAAGTATCTCGGGTTACATCGTTAACGATGAGATCGAGGTAACGCTGACGATACTTGATTTCCTGGTCCGAGAGTCCGTGGAATTTTTCCGGCAACGGGCGCAGTGACTTGGTCAGCAGGCGAATGGTGTCGAGTTTCACCGACAACTCACCTTTATTGGTCTTGAACAGGGTACCTTCGCCACCAAGGATATCGCCGATATCCCAGCTCTTAAACTGATCGTAAACCTCGTCGGAGACCATGGCCTTCTGTACATAAAGTTGTACCGAGCCTGACATATCCTTGACCTGGGCAAAGCTCGCCTTACCCATAATGCGCTTGCTCATCATGCGACCGGCGACCGAGACGCGAACGTTTTCGCCCTCCAGCTCCTCCTTGCTCATCTCACCGTACTTGGCGTGCAGCTCACCGGCCACGACATTGCGGCGGAAGTCATTGGGGAAGGCGACGCCATTCTCACGAATCGCGGCCAGCTTGGCGCGACGCTCCGCAATCAACTTGTTCTCGTCTTGAGGTTCGACCTGATTCTCTTCACTCATTATCTTTACTCAACCGTTTCTCGTTACAGGCCGCTTTTCAGGCTGGCCTCGATAAAATCATCCAAATCGCCGTCCAGTACCGCCTGGGTATTACTGGTCTCGACTCCTGTGCGCAGGTCCTTAATACGTGACTGATCCAGCACGTAGGACCGAATCTGACTACCCCAGCCAATATCGGACTTGGTCTCCTCCAACGCCTGCGACTCTGCATTTCGCTTCTGCATCTCATACTCGTAGAGTTTGGCCTTGAGCTGTTTCATCGCCTGATCTTTGTTCTTGTGCTGCGAGCGGTCATTCTGGCACTGCACCACAATATTGGTGGGATTGTGGGTGATACGCACCGCTGACTCGGTCTTATTTACATGCTGACCACCGGCACCGGAGGCGCGGTAGACATCGATACGCAGATCTGCCGGATTGATATCGATCTCGATACTATCGTCAATCTCGGGTGAGACAAAGACCGAGGCAAAGGAGGTATGACGACGATTACCCGAATCGAAGGGTGATTTACGTACCAGACGATGCACACCAATCTCGGTGCGCAACCAGCCAAAGGCATACTCCCCTTCATACTTGATAGTGGCAGACTTAATACCCGCCACCTCGCCATCGGAGACCTCCATCAGCTCCGTCTTGAAACCGCGGCGCTCGCCCCAACGCAAGAACATGCGCAACATCATGCTGGCCCAGTCCTGCGCCTCAGTACCACCAGAACCCGCCTGGATATCAAGATAGGCATTATTGGCATCCATCTCACCGGAGAACATGCGGCGGAACTCCAGCTCCTGCAGCCGCTTTTCGAACTCATTGAGGTCAGACTCCACCGCACTTACGGTATCCTCGTCATCCTCCTCAGCGGCCATCTCCAGCAGGTCTTTGGCATCACCCAGACCAGAGGTCAGATCATCAACGGTAGAGACCACCTTCTCCAGCGCCGAGCGTTCACGCCCCAACTCCTGGGCATACTCGGGCTTGTCCCAAATCTTCGGGTCTTCCAGCTCGCGTTCTACCTCAGTCAGTCGTTCGCTCTTGACCTCATAGTCAAAGATACCCCCTAAGAGCATCCACTCGCTCTCGCATATCCTTGATTTTGCAAACAATTAGGTTTATTTCCAACATCGCTTAGTGACCGTCACAGGTTAATCGGCAAGCCGCGTATCATACACCACGCACTGCCACGGGTGAATATAAGGATTGGGGGAGTAAATGATAGGCGAAGGCCTGCACCTATTTCAGGTAGCTCGCCGGCTCCCTGGTAAAGGAGAGATGCGCATCGCTATAGGGTGGCCGGGTAAGCTCCCTATGCATACCGTAAAGGGTGTTGAGGGGCTGGTCCGTCATAACAGCATTGACTAACCAGTTGGGCAGGTTACCACCGGGGTCGCTATGCACCTGGTAACGAACCTCCACCCCCCCACCCTTCAGCGGTAACAATCGCCAGCTGGAAGCGATTGCCTCCACCCTGATCAATCCTTGCCGTTGTGGAATAAATTCAGGCAATGCCTCTGAGGTAATCAGCACAGCCAGAGTGTCCGGGTTTTGTGTAACGCGGGTACGCACCACCGCATCGCGGTCGCTGACCGGCCAGGGGGCGTTACTGACGGTATAATTAATGCTCTCGGTGTCGCTGATGCGCTCAATGACACGGCTCTGATCGACAGAATCAATCCAGCGGTGGTTATTATCAATATCAAGAATCAACGCCACCACGCTCGTGAGACTGGCCTCGAATTTTGTGATTGCAAGAGATTCATCGAGCGGTGAACTCTCGACATCACGGCTATAGACCTCGATCCCTTCACGACCGGCCACCCAGTTCCAGGAAGAGTCAGGCTCGGCAGCAGTAGTGAATGGTGCACACTGCAACAGTGCAACGACCAGAATCAGTAGGCTCGGCCTTTCCATACACGTCTTCCCCGTTTTTTCTGTATATATGAATTAATCAGCAGCCCGCCATGTACGGCAAGACCAAAGGGTGTTGCAAGCAGATACCACAACGGTATACGCAGCTCTTTCAAGGTCAGCAGGAAGGTGGCGACCAGGATAAACAGCGTGGCGAAACTAATGGCTGTTGTCGGTGTAACGATCACACCCTCAATTAGCAGTGTTACCGCCGGCAACAGCACTAGCCCAGCTGCGAGAAGCAGTGAGCGCAAAGCCCTGATAAGCAGCGGCAATAGCGAGGTGACACGCATAATATCGACGCTGTTGCGCGAGAAGCCACCCCACACCTCGGCAAGTGAGCGGTACATACGGGTCTCGATCAGGCGATCGGCGAAGAGACAGCGAAATTTAAGACCAAGCTCCTTGGCACGACGGGCGAACGCGAGATCATCTGAAAGCGCATGTCTGATCGCCTCATGTCCGCCGATACGTTGATAACCGCTACGCGAGAAGAGCAGAAACTGACCATTGGCAACCGCCTGCGGATCATCGGGGTCATTCACACGCCGGAAATCGATGACCGAGGCGAAACCCAGGAAGATCGCCGGCAGGCTGATCCGCTCCTGAAACGAGGCGACGATCTGGAATGGGATCAACGAAAGGAGTTCAATTTCATTCGACCCGGCATAGGCAATCGCCGACTCAATCAATTGCGGCTTCACATAGGTATCTGCATCGATAAATACAATCCATTCACCGTGCGCTGCGTTGGCGCCGTGCCGGCAGCCGTGCGACTTGCCGCTCCAGCCCTCTGGCAGAGGGGGTGCGTCGAGCAGACGGATATTGGCATGCTCAGCTGAGTATTGATTAACAATCTCGGCAGTACCATCGGTCGAGCGGTCATTGACAACAATCACCTCGAGGCGCTCTTCTGGGTAATCGAGCTGCGTGATACATTGTAGTGCCTGCCCAATATTGCGTGCCTCATCACGTGCCGGGATAATGATCGAAACCAGCGGCCGCTCACCCTGTTTACTATTCTCGGTCGGGTCAAGCTGTTGACGATGAAAGTAGGTTGTTGCAATCGGCACAAGAAAGATGAGGGTGATCACCGCCCATAGGCCGTTAAGCAGAAATAACAACAGATCGGACAAGGCTTCCACCTGAGTATGAATAGTGATAATAAAGATAACAGCAGATTTCAATCACGGGTAGTGGTATGACGCAATTCTATCTGACCCCATTCTCGCTGAGTGTACTCAATGTTGCACTCATGCTGATGCTACTCGTTGCGTTTCTGCTGCGTATGCCAGGCAAACTCCCGGCGACAAGGAATCTGCTCACCTTTTTACTAGGCGTCAACGTGGTCTTTGTCGCCTTTTTCTACATCTTCTCCTCACTCGACCTGGAGGGGGTGCGGGTGGCCTGGTGGGCACTCCACAGCGTAGTCTTCTTTATCCTGTTCCTGATTCAGTTCACCTACCACTATCCGCGCACTCTCTTCACCACTGAGGCACAAAAGGTATTTCGGCTCTCTATGGTGGTCTCGCTCCTCGTCTACCTCTTTTATCTCTATCACACCACACTGATTGAGCCGGTCTTCGATCCGAATGGCAACCTGTTCGTCTACCTCGGCACCCATGAGATCGGCATTCTTGTTGGTATCGAGCTACTTTGGGTGATGGTGGTGCTGGCACGCCAGGTGAAAAACCTGAGACAACGGGCGAAGACAGAAGATGGTGACAAGCTGCTAGTCACATGCAACCAGATCTCAGCGATCAAAAAACTGTCGCTGATCCTGATCTCACCGGTGGTACTGGTAGCGCTTATTATCCTTGCCTACCTCGATCTTGCCAGCTGGGGTGTAGTCGGCCACCTGCTCGGTACCGGCTTGATGGTCTTCGTATTACTCTTCACCGTCGTCTATCTCAACAATGCGCTGGAACCCTCCACCCTGCTGGTAAAGATGGTGGGGATGTCACTGGGGGCAATCCTGGTGTTACTCGGTTTCTCCTCGGCGATCACTCTCGATGTGTACCACGACACATACCTCTCATTAAAACAGGTAGAGATTGAGCGCAGCCACGACAAGCTTAGCCTTGGCGACTACACCACATTGCCCGAGGATATCGCCTACATTGAACACGATGATGAACTGCTGCTAGCAAGAGGCATCAAAGCAACGATGCTGAGTGGCAAAATCAGGGACTGGCAGAGCGGATGGCAGTTCCGTCAGCTAAACGGCAACGATACCGACCACTACTATATTGCCTACACTATCGAGATAGACGGGGCAGACTACGAGATCGGCTACCGCTACCAGGACTACCGTGCCTACATCCACGAAATGGCGCTGCCATTACTCAAGATTGTTATCGGTGCCGTGCTACTGGTGGTCATTGCCTTCCCGCTGTTCTTTCGCCTCAGTCTCTTCAGGCCTCTGCAGCGCCTACTGCGTGGTGTCGACAGTATCGAGCAGGGCAATCTGGATGTAGTGATCCCTGTCTCCGTGCGTGACGAAATCGGCGGGCTTACACAGTCGTTTAACTCGATGGCCAGCTCAGTGCGTGTGGCACGGGAAAAGCTGCGTACGGCTTACGACTATCAGCTTGACCTGACTGAAGCTTACAGCCGCTTTGTACCCAAAGAGATCCTCTCTACCCTCAACAAACAGAGTATCCTCGAACTGGGACTGGGCGATAATGTGCGTAAGGAGATGACGGTACTGTTCAGTGATATCCGCTCCTTCACCACCATCTCCGAGTCAATGACGCCAGAGGAAATATTCAACTTCATCAACAGCTACCTGCAGAATGTAGGCCCAATCGTGCGTCGCCACGGCGGCTACATCGACAAGTACATTGGCGATGCAGTAATGGCGCTCTTCCCAGGTGGCCCCGACGATGCTCTGGCAACAGCGATTGATATGCAGAAACAGGCACGTCAGTTCAACAAACAACAGCAGGGAACTGGGCAAGAGACCGTAGAGCTTCGAATCGGTGTCGGCATTCATACCGGTGAGCTAATGCTCGGCACCATCGGCGAACCACAACGGATGGAGGGAACCGTGATCTCCGATGCGGTTAATCTCGCATCACGAATCGAGGGGTTAACCAAACTTTACAACGCGCCCATTCTGATCTCCTTCGCGACCTACGATAAACTGCAGCATCCCGACAACTTCGATATTCGCCGCCTTGATCGGGTACGGGTCAAGGGCAAACAGCAGTGGGTAGAAATTATTGAAGTGCTCGATGGTTTGAACGACTCAGACCGACAACAAAGACTTGAGCTGAGAGGGAATTTCAATAAAGCCGTGGAAGCCTTCCAACAAGAGAAGTTTACCGAGGCACTGGCCTTGTTCCAGGATTTGAAGCAGCGCAATGAGGAGGATATGGCAGTCGAGGTTTATATCGAGCGCTGTGAACAGTTTATAGAGCTGGGGATCCCATCAGATTGGGATGGTGCAGTGAAATTGTAGTTTATCCTTACTTGGTTAGTTGAGATGGGTAGGATCGCGTTTTTGTAGGACAACACTCAGCTCATTCAGTAGTTTTTCAATGGTAAAAGGCTTCATTACAAAACCATCCATACCTGCACTGCGGCAGTTTTCTGTCTCTTCTTGAAGAATATTGGCGGTCAAAGCGATAACAGGTACCTGTGCCTTCATCGGATCAGTAAGGCTGCGTATCTCACGGGTAGCAGTAATGCCATCCATCTCTGGCATATGCAGGTCCATCAAGATCACATCAATATCATTTTGTTGTAGAGAAGTGACAGCCTCCATACCATTTACAGCCTCAAATACGGTATGCCCCTCACTCTCTAGCAGGGAACGTACAACATGACGATTAATCAACACATCCTCAGCAACCAAAACAGAAAGCGGCTCAAGTCGAACCGGAGCCGAGTCTTCTTCTATATTATAAGTAGCTACTTGTTCTGCAGTCCTCAACCATATATTAAAAAAGAAACGACTACCCTGCCCCGGCTCACTATCTAACCCGATCACTCCACCCATCGCATGGATCAAACGTTTGCAAATCGCAAGGCCCAGACCACTGCCGCCATAGCGCCGTGAAATACTTGAATCACTTTGACTGAAGTTCTCAAACAGATGTTTCTGTGACTCAACATCTATTCCGATACCCGTATCTTGTACGGCGAACTGTAACTCTACAGCATCCCCCGCAGATTGCAGCTTTTCAACGGTGACGGTAACGCTGCCGCTCTCAGTAAACTTCAGTGCATTACCAATTAGATTGATCAACACCTGGCGTATTCTTTTCGAATCACCATGCAACCAGCTCGGCACATCCGGGGCTATTTCCATGCTCAATTCCAGACCCTTCCTCCGTGCTCGTTCAGAGAGTGAAATAAGCAAGCCATCAAGTTGATGATGAAGGTCATAGTCCGTGAGAGACAGCTCTAACTTTCCGGCCTCGATCTTTGACAGGTCGAGGATATCATTGAGCAGGTCCAGTAATACCTCGCCCGATGTCGCGATGGCATTCAGATATCCACTCTGCTGCTCATTTTGTGGTGTACGCTGCAACAATTGAACCATCCCCAGGATGCCATTCATTGGAGTGCGAATTTCATGACTCATGGTGGCGAGAAACTCACTCTTGGCCTGGTCAGCAGCCTCAGCAGCATCTCGAGCAAGTGACAGCGCTTGCTGGTTCTGCTTAAAGGTAGAGACATCAGTCAGGCCAAGAATGACAGCAGGCAATCCCTTGTAATCAATAATTTTTCCCGAACAGGTCACCCATCGATTATTACCAGGTGCCGTCCTGACCTCGAATTCATACTGATCGATCTGATGGTGACGCTGAAGCTCTTCCAGGATATGCAGCTGATCACTCTTATCGACATAAAAATCACCCGTGCGGGCATTTGAAATGTCATCTTTCGACACCTTAAAATAGTCCATCGCAGCCTGGTTAACCAGAAGTACCTGCTCTGAATCTGGTCTGGTTAACACCATTGGCAGGGGTGATGCCTCAAAAAGGCTCTGCAGAGTGCGTTCATTGCTCCGAATCTTACGCATCATACCGGCGATAAGATGCCACGTTAGAGAGAGAATAATCACCACCAGGGAAGCGGCAAGCAGAAGGTGTAAGCGTGCCGAGCTACTCAATTCTCGATAAAAATGGTCACTCGCATAGAAACGCACCAGACCCAGTAGTTCACGACTGCGACTATCATAGAGAGGGAGAGTGGTAACAAAGCACTCTACACATGCAGCAGCACCTCTTTGCATTGGAATGAGGCCGGATTGCATGCCAAGAACATCGTAATCCAGTTCCAGTTCAATTCGCTGCACAAAGTGTTTCCCGCTAGCCTGTTCCGTCAGAATCAGGATCTCATCAAGTACCTGATTCAAGTGCTCCGGTTTGGGATGACGATCATTCTCACTCAAGACATCAGCTATTGCTTTAACGTGTGATTGTGCCAGTACATTGGCATTAGAGCGTGCATTCTCATGGAGCTGAGGCTCAAGAACCATCAACCAGTAGCCAGTAATCAGCAGCAGCACCCCCCCGACCAGAAGCAGGAATAACCGTGCAAGATGCTGCTGAGCATCACCACTGGCCTGAAACCATTGCTGAAATCTACTCATATTGCTCAGCCACCTTGAGAAAAAATGCCTTAAGCTGAATACCAGACACCTGAAGTGCGTTGCTGTTGATATAGGGAAGAATATGATCGCGCACCAGGATACCTCCATGTGCACCCTGCTCTACATCACCCTCATGGGGAGAGAAAACCATCACCTTCCTCTTGCGTGCAAAGGCAATAACCTTTGCCAAATCTGCATGGAGTTCTTCCGCGAGAAAGATGCCAGCAACCGGATCTATATCGGAATCGACAAGTGCCTTTAAAGAGATGGGAGTAACGCGCAATGGCATTCCCTTAATATCAGAGATCACGGCCAGCTTGTCAGTAATGATTTCTGCTATATGGGGGAAGTCTTTATAAACCACGAACAACTGCAGCACACCATCGCCATCTTGTTTTTTCTTAATATTCAGATCAGCCGCGAGCATACTGGGGAACAACTTGCTTCCAATAGAGAGTCGCAGTTCTGACAAAGTATCGGCAAAAAGAAGGGGCTGCGGCGCAAGAAACGCCACCAACAACAGCAGAAGCTTTATTGTTCTGTTGAGATGATTCCTGATCACTTATTCCATTCCATGGTAGTCATAGGTAGTGCTTAGAAACTGTAGTTAAGGTCTACCCACCATTGCTGGCCTGGGCGTGGATAATCCCCAACGTAGGTATTCACTGGCGCTGGATAGCGAATATCTTGATCAAACATGTTTTTCACACCCGCACGCAGGGTCATTCCCGGAACAAGATTAAGGTGGCTGATAGTTGCATCTACACTACTGTATGATTCGAGAGCGGAGCGACTATCACTGGACTCGCGATTGCGCAAGCCAACATAACGAAGTTGCAGGTTGGTCAACAGCTGAGGTCGGAGCTGGTAAAATAGGCCGAGATTGCCCAGCCAGCTACTGGAAAATGCCAGCTGTTCTCCAGTTGAGACGTCATAGGTATCCACATAAGAAACATCACCCGCCACTTTAAACTGCCGTGACAGGCGCTTCTCCAGCTCCAGCTCCAGCCCCATCGTCTCAGCCTCAATAGAGCTGTAACCCAGGGCCACAGTTTCATCAAACACCACCAGATTATCGATTGACGAACCGAACAGCACCGCACGTGTAGTAATATTTGGTGTGCGATAGATGTGGGCCAGCTCTAGGCTGTCGACGGTGGCCGGATCAATGCTGCTCACACTGCCGCCCAGTTCGTAGAAACTTGAGGGGCGGAAGGCGCGGGCATACTGTGCCTTCAGGGTTTGGTTACGATCTAGCTGCCAGACTGCAGCGAGGCGTGGATTGATACTGTCCCCCACATCACTATAGGTGTCATAGCGTAGGCCAGTCGTTATCGTAAGCCTATCACTAGCATTGTATTCATCCTGCAAGGTGAGACTGCCGATATGGCGGGATTTGTCTTTGCTAATTTTATAGTCGCCCCAATCGAACATGTCGCTCGACGGCAGCCCGGTATTGATATCGATATTATATTTCTGCCAAGCTTCATTCACATGTATATAGGACTTGGTCAGCTCGGCAAAAAGAGTGTGACTCTGAATCCCCTTCCAGATCAGGTCAACGCCGCCATACAAGCGCTCCTCTCCATAGCTTAAATCAACGATGATATCTGGTTCCCCTAGACCCCACTGATAAGCAAACAGGTCATCCTTGGTCTCTCGACTCTCCTGCCAGCCTATAGTGACGTGGCCAACTAATTTATCACCTGGACGAAAGGTCTGCTGAGCCTCTGCCGTCGTAAAGCTATAACGGCTGACAATATTTTTTGTAGGTGGCGGCAGTTCATTATTAATTCCAAAGTGATCACCATATCCGTTCTCCGACCACTGTAGTTTAAAGTCAAAATCGCCATGGGTAAAATTGAACAGCGCCGCCTGATAATCGGCCATCTCGTTGGTCGGCCCAGGGGAATATGTAAGCGTAGGAAAGGTAGAGTAGATCGCATCAGGGCCACTGTTCACCGTCGCACCATCGCTTCCGCTAGCTGCCAGATTCAGGTTTACTCGCCAACTGCCATCTTCAGCCTGCTGGGTGATATTGCCACCGACGGTATAGCCGTTGTTTTTGGCCAATGAGGTAAATAGCGCCTGCTCGCCACTTCGAGTGATCACGTTCACCACACCGGCAAAGGCATATTCACCGTGAATTGCTGAACCAGGGCCACGAATCACCTCAATTCGCTCTACCTGCTGCACCGGAATATTGAACACCGGATCGGCCATGCCATTTTGAGCAGAATTCATCGAGACATTATTGAGCAGCAGTTTTACGTTACCCGAGGCGTAGGTACGACCAACACCCCGCACCACGATCTGCTTACGGCCCGTCTCCTCTATCGACAGTTCAATACCCGGCACCAGAGCTAGGGCTTCCCATACTGTGCGGACACCGCGATTGGCTAGGTCATCGCCGTGCAGAACGGTAACTAGGCCGGGCACATAATCGGCATTGAGTTTGGTCTTGGTGGCAATCTCGGTCTGCTCATCAAGCAGTGCCATTAGCTGTTGCAGTTCGTCAGAGTCACTCTCGGCAGCAGCCAATACCGTGCTGGCACCTAGAAATAGAGGCAGCAGCACGAGCAATCTGTTCATAGGATCGGGGGATCTCATAGGAATAACGGCACTTTATTTATGGTTAGTAATGGTTTGGTGAACTAGTCCATTAATCACCCATACTTACTACTTTATAGCGGCATCGTATCCTGTTTACAAATCCAGATCGAATAACAAACTAAACAAAGCA
>JBDLJH010000033.1:0-12670 GCA_039714395.1 Pseudomonadota bacterium
CGGGGTCATATCGCCCTAAGTCGTGTGTTGTCGGGCCTCCCTGAATACGATAAAAAGCTGATAGAACAAATAGTTACTTAATTTCAGCGTTAAATCCTTCAAAAAAGCACTTAGTACCCTCAATTTTTCAGCTCAATCGTAGCGTCACTTCGTAGCCATACACGTAGAAACACAGATGCCATCTATAGCACTAGGTGCTACAATGTGATTCAGGCTTAGCAAGGAAGCGTATGCGGGTATTCAAGACCAAACTATTTAGTCGATGGGCAGCAAAAGAGAATCTGAAGGACGAAGATTTACTGGTAGCGGTCAATGAGTTACAGGATGGCTTGGTTGATGCCGATCTTGGTGGTCATGTCGTTAAGAAACGCGTGAGTTTATCTGGACGTGGCAAGCGAGGTGGCGCGAGAACTTTGATCGCCTTCCGAGTGAAAGACAAGGCTTTCTTCCTTTATGGCTTTGCCAAGAGTACGCGAGCCAATATTAATGATAAAGAGCTAAAAGCCTTACGTTTGTTGGCGAGTAAGTTTTTAGGTTATACCGACGCTGCTCTGACTAAAGCAATGAAGGCTGGCGAATTGATTGAGGTAACAAGTGATGACAAATAAATCCATACTGGACACGGTACATGAAACTGCCGAGGGCCTGCATAAAGCGGGTGTCATGGATACGCAGAGTATGCGTGAATTCGACGCTTTGTGTTTGCCACCCATTAAGAAATTCACGGCCACCCAGATAAAGCGTATCAGAAGCCGTAATAAGGCCAGCCAGGCCGTGTTTGCTGCTTATCTGAACACCAGTCCATCAACGATACAGAAATGGGAGCAAGGCAAGAAAAAACCCAATGGGCCTTCTTTGAAATTGTTAAACCTTGTTGAACAGAAGGGGCTTGAAGCTTTAGGCTAAGAGATTCGTTTCTCTAAAAGCGCTTTATACGAATTTTTACGCTAATCTATTTTCTTAGAAAAAAGAATTTCTAACTAGCTGGAAACAAAGGCAAAAATAAAAAGCATTTTAGTTTCGTGTAGGCGAACTCAGATTTCCAGGTTCAAAGGATGGAACGCTATATGAG
Organism: Pseudomonadota bacterium; assembly: GCA_039714395.1. Classification (GTDB taxonomy): domain Bacteria; phylum Pseudomonadota; class Gammaproteobacteria; order Thiohalomonadales; family Thiohalomonadaceae; genus JAPHSX01. The sequence goes on from JBDLJH010000033.1 coordinate 1,073, forward strand.
TAATTCAACTCCAGGTGCGGGTCCAAACAATCCAGTATGGTGCGGGTGCCAATAGATGATGAGTTCAAAACAGTTCGTAAGAATTATTTTGTTGCAGTTAGTTGTGGTGTTAACTGGATGTGTCCATGCAGAGCCAAGCAATAAGGTTGAATCGGTAATGTCTACGGGGATGACGATATCAGCGACAATAAAGAACGGTGAAATTAGTATACATGCCACCTCAGAGTTAGGGCGCTCATTCACTTGGAGCGGCTCCACTAGATCTGTAAGAATGCTACCGAGAAAGGAGCGCTGGCAAGGAAGTTTGGGGCTTTATTATCCTGGCCCAGATAGCCACTGGGAGGAACATGACGGAATCACCAGAGGCGTATTGGAAGAGGGATACCAAAACTTCGATTCAATTGATGATGCTTTGGCTTGGATCAAAAAGAAGGTTTATTGGGGAGCCACATACAGAGGTGATGGGTTGCTAGTAAGTTTTCATAAATCGAAAGGGGCTGGAGGAACACTGCATGTAGGGGTATGGCAAATCTTAGTTGAAAACGAGAAACCAATTAAGCTGCCAGGAAGCGATAACTCTAGTATCTTTGTACTAGAACAAAAATAAAGGATAAATCACGCTTTTTCTTCCAACTGACTAGCCAAATTGGCGAGAAACCCTGCATAGACACTATGCTACTAGCTGGTCAATAGCAGCACCCCGGTTAGCCTTCACCGCTTTAGGTGGTCAGTTGTTGCCAGCGCGGTGGGCAAATGGGTGCAGCGCCTGCCTAGTTAGTCTCGACGCCTCATTTCTCATATTCCGAGGCGCGACGGGCGCTGCCCCTTACCTTTTCTATCGGGTAGCGTTGCTCGTTAATGGCCATTTTGTCCTGTGCCGCCCTGACCAGATCTACCCCAAGCCGTTCGGCAATGCGGATGAGGTAGATCTGAATATCGGCCAACTCCAGCCGAACCTCTTCCAGTTTCTCTGCTGGTAAGTGCTTACTCTGCTCCTCGCTCAACCACTGAAAGTGTTCCACCAGTTCAGCCGCCTCGGCAATGAGTGCCATAGAGAGGTTCTTCGGTGAGTGAAACTGCTCCCAGTCGCGCACCCGGGCAAACTCCGCCAGGCGGTGACTTAACTCATCTAGTGTATCGGCCATCTTTAATCCCGTTATCTCCATTGTGTCCCAAGCATCACCAATTCCCCCACAAAGTGCAATCTATACCTGACTGCTATACTCAGGATATCAGGGCGGCCAATTCTAACGTTAGGGGAGGCTGGTATGAATATTCTCAGATGGTTGCAGAACAGGTTGATTCACTGGCTGGTCGAGGAGGAGATCCCCGACGAGTCGATGCTCTGCAACTTCGAACAACTGCAATACGAAATCCGCCCCTGTGACGTACTGCTGGTGGAGGGGAAGAGTCGTATCAGTGAGGTGATTAAGAACGTCACCCACAGCAGCTGGTCGCACGCGGCGCTGTTTATCGGTCGTATTCACGACATTCAAGATGACCAGTTGCAGGATTATGTGCGCTATCACTATCAGGGTGATCCACGTGAGCCGCTGGTGATTGAGGCGCTGCTGGATGAGGGGACGATTGTTGTACCGCTAAGCAAATACCACGGTTACCACCTTCGTATCTGTCGCCCCAAGGGGCTGATACCGCAGGATTCCGATACCGTTATCAGCTATGCCCTGAAGCATCTGGGTAATGACTATAATGTAAGGCAGTTGCTGGATCTGGCCCGCTTTCTCTTTCCCTATAACTTGTTGCCCAGGCGTTGGCGCTCCAGCCTGTTTGCACATAATGCAGGTATCCCGACCAGTACGGTCTGTTCCTCGATGCTGGCCTCGGCCTTTGCCCAGGTGCACTACCCAATCCTGCCGGTGGTACGCCGCGAGGGCGGAGGGCGGCTGCGTTTCTTCAAGCGGAACCATCGCCTCTTTACCCCCAGTGATTTTGACTACTCCCCCTATTTTGAGATCATCAAATACCCGGTAATGGGGCTGGACGACCTGGCGGTCTATCGTCGCCTGCCGTGGAAGGATGGCCTGGTCTGCAATGATGAAAACGACTGCTACCCGCAAGGTGATCAGCCGCACTCCCTTCCTGATTTTATCGATGGTGTGGCGGTGAAACTGGAGGGGGTAGAAGCGAAACAGGCTGGGGGGGCAAAGCGATGAACACTCTGCTGATCATCACTGTGACCCTGGGCGTGATCGGGTTGTTGGCCTACCATCGGGCCCCTCTGTGGGGCTGGAGTGCGGTGTCATTGTCAGCCCTGTTGGCCCTGGTGGTGGTGAATGTCGCCCACCCTGCCTCCCTGATTGTACTGGCGTTAGGGGCAGTGGTAGTGGTGCTGCTCAATACGGGCAGGCTGCGCCGTCGGTTATTCACCGCACCGCTATGGCGGATGATGAAGCATCAGATGCCGCCCATTTCCAAAACCGAGCGCGAGGCACTTGAAGCGGGCACGGTGGGCTGGGATGCCGAACTGTTCGCCGGTAAACCGAACTGGCAGCAACTTCTCTGTGAACCGGAGCCACAACTTAGCGCCGTTGAGCGCGCCTTCCTCGAAGGCCCGGTGGAGGAGTTATGCCAACTCATTAATGACTGGCAGATCACCGAGGTGGAGCACGACTTGCCGCCTGAGGTCTGGCAGTTCATTAAGGACAAGGGTTTCTTCGGCATGATAATCCCTAAAAAATACGGTGGACTAGGCTTCTCAGCGCTGGCCCATTCGACTGTGGTGATGAAGATTGCAACCCGTTCGATTAGTGCTGCCGTTACGGTAATGGTGCCAAATTCCCTTGGTCCGGCAGAGCTGCTGCTGCACCTTGGTACCAAGGCACAGCGCGACCATTATCTGCCGCGTTTGGCAAAGGGTGAAGAGGTACCCTGCTTTGCCCTTACCGCCCCGGAGGCGGGCAGCGATGCGGCGGCAATGCAGGATAGCGGTGTCGTCTGTTACGGCAAGTTCGAGGGGCAGAAGGTGTTGGGGATCCGCCTCAACTGGCGTAAACGTTATATCACTCTGGGGCCAGTGGCCACCGTGCTGGGCCTGGCTTTCAAGCTTTACGATCCGCAGCAGTTGCTGGATGGAAAGAAAGAGTACGGCATTACCTGTGCCCTTATCCCCACTAATACCCAGGGGGTGAAGATTGGTCGTCGTCACGCCCCGCTTAACCAGAGTTTTATGAACGGCCCTAATGAAGGGCATGACGTCTTCATTCCCATCGACTGGATTATCGGCGGTGTGGAATATGCCGGACAGGGCTGGTACATGCTGATGGAGACACTGGCGGTAGGTCGTTCCATCTCGTTGCCGGCCCTGAGTACAGGGGGTGGAAAATTAGTCAGTCGCTCGGTGGGTGCCTATGCCCGGGTACGCACCCAGTTCAATCAGCCGATTGGACGTTTCGAGGGTATCGAGGAAGTACTGGCACGTATCGCTGGTCATACCTACCTGATGGAGGCGGCGCGCAAGCTCACCTGTGGTTATGTCGATCAGGGGCAGAAACCTTCGGTGATCTCGGCGATGATGAAATACCACCTTACCGAACGTATGCGTCAGGTGGTTAATGATGGCATGGATATCCTTGGCGGACGCGGTATCAGCATGGGCCCGGGCAACTTTCTGGGGCGTATCTATGAGGCGATCCCGGTCAGTATCACGGTGGAGGGGGCCAACATCCTCACCCGCAATATGATCATCTTTGGCCAGGGTGCCCTGCGCTGTCATCCCTACCTGTTTGATGAGTTGAAGTCCTTGATGCTGAAGGAGCAGGAGGGCGTAACACAGTTCGATCGCCTGTTTGGCCAACACATCAGCCACACTCTTGCCAATGCCGCCCGTACATTCTTTATGGGACTAAGTGGTGCCTGGCTGGTCGCCACCCCCGGTGGTGGCCCGTTGCATCACGACTACCAACGCCTGACGCGTATGAGTAGTGCCTTCGCCCTGCTTGCCGATATTACCCTGTTGTTGCTGGGGGGTGACCTCAAGCGGCGTGAAAACCTTTCGGCACGACTGGGTGATATTCACGCTCAGCTCTATCTGGCCTCGGCGGTGCTTAAGCAGTATGAGGATAACGGTCAGTTGAGTGGGGAGTTGCCGCTGGCAAAGTGGGCGCTGGAGGACTCGCTGTTTGCGATGCAAAAGAGTTTTCACCACCTGTTGCGTAACCTGCCCAACCGGCCGCTGGCCTGGCTGCTACGGCGGATGATCTTCCCACTTGGTCGGCGTTGGGCCAGCCCCAATGATGCCCTCAACCATCAGTGCGCCAGTTTACTGCTGGCCCCCTCGGAAGTGCGCGATCGCCTCACGGAGGGGGTGTTTATACCCAGTGATGGCAATGAGCCGGTAGCCGTATTGGAGGAGGCGCTACGTCGCACCATTGATGCCGAACCGCTGGAGCGCGAGTTGCGCCATGCGATTAAGGCCGGGCGACTCGTCACCAACGGTGAAGAGGAGAGGCTTGAGGAGGCGATAACGCGAAACATTCTCAGCGAACACGAGGTAGCAAAGTTACGACAGGCGCGTGAGTTGCGCATGGCGGCCATTGGTGTCGATGATTTCCCCCATGACTACTGGCGAGAGGAGGTGTGCCATGGCACAACAACGGCCGCATAAGGGTGCCCGTCCGGTCTATATTGTCGACGGCCTGCGAACCCCCTTTCTTAAGGCACAGGGGGTTGGCCCGTTTAGCGCTTCCGAGCTGGCAGTACAGGCCGGCCGGCAGCTGTTGCTGCGTCACCCCATCGACCCTGCCAGTTTTGATGAGGTGGTGCTGGGCTGTGTAATGCCCGGTCCCGATGAGGCCAATATTGCCCGTGTTGTCGCGCTACGACTCGGCTGTGGTGATCGGGTGCCCGCTTTTACCGTGCAGCGCAATTGCGCCTCGGGGATGCAGGCGCTGGATAGCGCGGCGCGAAATATTGTCGGCGGTCAGAGCGACCTGGTGTTGGCCGGTGGTACCGAGGCGATGAGCCACGCCCCGGTGCTGTGGAACCTGATGATGACAAGCTGGCTTTATAACTGGAGCCGTGCGCGCAGCCTCGCTGGGCGGTTCCGTGCCCTGGCCGAGCTTCGGCCTGCCTACCTCCGACCGGTGATTGGCCTGCTGCGCGGCCTTACCGATCCGGTGGTGGGACTTACTATGGGCCAGACCGCCGAGGTTCTGGCTGAGCGTTTCGACATTACACGCCGGGCGATGGACGAATATGCGGTGGAGAGCCACTGCCGCCTGGCACAGGCGCATGCACAGGGATGGATGGAGGAGATCACTCCACTCTACGATCGCCACGGTAGGGTTTATCAGCAGGATGATGGCCTGCGCACTGACACCACGGTGGAGCGGCTGGCGAGACTTAAGCCGGTGTTTGACCGCCACTATGGCCGGGTCACTGCGGGCAACAGTGCCCAGATCACCGATGGTGCTGCCTGGCTGATCCTCGCCAGCGCCGAGGCGGTGGAGAAACATGATTTGCCGGTGTTGGGACGCCTTGTCGATAGCCACTGGTCGGGGCTAGACCCGGCGCAGATGGGGCTTGGTCCGGCCCACGCCATGAACGCCATCCTCAAACGCCGCCGCCTCAAGCCTGAGGATATCGACTACTGGGAGATCAACGAGGCCTTCGCCGCGCAGATACTCGCCTGCCGCGCCGTCTGGCAGGACAACGGCTATAGCCGTAAGGAGTTGGGGCGCAGCAAGGCGGTGGGTGAGATCCCCCATGCACGGCTCAATGTGGATGGCGGCGGTATCTCACTCGGCCATCCGGTGGGGGGCAGCGGCGCGCGTATTGTGCTGCACCTGCTACGGGTGATGGAGCGCCACAATGCTAAGCGTGGCATCGCCAGCCTCTGCATCGGTGGCGGCCAGGGCGGGGCGATGTTGTTGCAGCGCGGAGAGGGACCGTGATGAACGACAAACAGCAAAACTGGCAACGTGTCGAAGACGAAAATGGCATCCTCTGGCTTAGCCTCGATGCCCCCGGTAGCGACACCAATGTACTGAGTGGTTCGGTGCTGGAAGAGCTGGAGACGCTGCTGGATGTGCTAGAGAGCAGCCCCCCGGCCGGGGTGGTGTTTCGCTCTGTCAAGTCTGGCGGCTTTATCGCCGGGGCCGATATTCGTGCCTTCACCGGGCTGGGTGACCAGAGCACGGCGATGCAGCTGATTCAACGTGGCCAGAAGGTGATGGATCGTATCGCCGCGCTCTCCTGTCCAACCCTCGCCCTGATCCACGGCTACTGCCTGGGGGGCGGCCTGGAGCTGGCGCTCGCCTGCCGCTATCGTCTCGCCGATGATGGCCCGACAACCCGCCTTGCCCTGCCCGAGGTACGCCTTGGTATACACCCCGGTTTTGGCGGCACAGTACGACTGCCGCGCCTGGTAGGTTCCCTCGCTGCGCTGGAGTTGATGATAAGTGGGCGAAGTCTGGATGCCCGACGCGCCAAACGGATTGGTTTGGTCGATAACTGCGTGCCGACGCGCCATCTGGAGAACGCCGCACGGTTACAGTTACAGCAGCAGCCCGCCCCCCATCGGCCACGCCGCTTGCAGCGACTGCTCACACTGCCGCTGTTAAGAACGGTGGTTGCCATGATGATGCGTCGTCAGTTGAAGAGGCGGGTGCGCGAGGAGCACTATCCCGCACCGTTTGCCCTGCTGAGCTTGTGGCAGCGCTATGGTGGCACCCCTGAGAAGATGATATTTGAGGAGGCCCGTTCGGTGGCAGAGCTGATTACCGGCACCACCGCACAAAATCTGGTGCGTACCTTCTTTTTACAGGAGCGCCTCAAGGGTGAGGGTGATAAACAGTTCTTTACCCCGCAGCACCTGCACGTGGTGGGTGGTGGGGTGATGGGCGGTGATATTGCTGCCTGGGCGGCGCTACAGGGATTGCGGGTCACCCTGCAGGATCGCAAGCCCGAGACCCTGGCGCGTGCCGTGGCACGTGCCCACAAGTTGTTCAAACGTCGCCTCAGGCAGCCACGACTGATTCAGGCGGCGATGGATCGTCTGATACCGGATCTCGACGGTGCAGGGGTGGCCCGTGCCGATGTGGTGATTGAGGCAATTTTTGAAAATATCGAGGCCAAGCAACAGCTGTTTCGCGAGATTGAACCCCGCCTCAAGCCCGGTGCAATACTCGCCAGCAATACCTCAAGTATCCTGTTGGAAACCCTGGCCGGGGCACTGCACAAGCCTGAGCACTTAGTCGGTATTCACTTCTTCAATCCGGTGGCGAAGATGCAGCTGGTGGAGATCGTGCGTGGTGCACAGAGCAGCGAGCAGAGTCTGCGCAAGGCCGCCGCCTTTACCCGCCACCTCGACCGCTTGCCGTTGCCGGTGAAAAGTTCGCCGGGGTTCCTGGTCAATCGCATCCTCATGCCCTACCTGCTGGAGGCGGTGATTCTGGAGTCCGAGGGGGTACCCGCTAGCGCCATCGATAAAGCAGCGCTGGAGTTCGGCATGCCGATGGGGCCGATCCATCTCGCTGATACGGTGGGGCTGGATATCTGCCTCTCGGTCGCAAAAATCTTTGCGGAATCATTCGATATGGATGTGCCGCAGCGCCTACGCGATAAGGTGGCTGCCGGAGAGTTGGGGGTGAAGAGTGGACACGGCTTTTACCATTACCTTGATGGCAAACCACAGCGCCCCGAGGTGCTGCGCAATGACCACCTGCCCGCTGACCTCAGTGATCGCCTGATGCTGCGCCTGAGTAATGAGGCGCTGGCCTGTCTGCGTGAGGGGGTGGTGAGTGATATCGACCTGCTCGATGCCGGAGTGATCTTCGGCACCGGTTTTGCCCCCTTCCGTGGCGGACCGATCCATTATCTCGAACAGAGCGGAATCGATGAGCAGCGTCATCACCTCGAACAGTTACAGCAACACCATGGCCATCGCTTTGATCTCGATGAGGGGTGGCGGCATCCGGAGCTATTTTACCATTCCCACCTGGGTCATCCGGGTGGGGCACACTGAGGAGAGTGGCGATGAAACATAGCAGCGATCTCATTACCCCCCACCAGGCACAGACCCTGGCCGGGCTATTCCGCCTGCGTGTCGAGCGCCATCCGGATGAGCGTGCCTATCTTCATTTCGACAAGGAAGGCGGTCAATGGCACACCTCCACCTGGCGTGAGATGGCGGCGCATGTGTCACGCTGGCAGGTGGCGATGCAGGGTGAGGGGCTGGAGCCGGGAGACCGCGTCGCGGTGATGCTGCACAACAGTCGCGAGTGGGTGATGTTTGATCAGGCGGCGATCGGGCTTGGGCTGGTGACGGTACCGCTCTACGTTGATGATCATCCTGAGAATGTTGCCTACATCCTTAAGGATGCCGGGGTGAAGCTGCTGGTGGTAGAGGATGCCGGGCAGTGGCAGGCGATCGCTGCAACCTTGCCACTAGCAGCCATTGAGCGGGTGATTTCATTGAAGTGGGTGGACGATTCACACTATACCGGGCAGCTCTGTAGCCTCAACACCTGGCTGCCGGAGAGCTCGATCCCGCTGCAAAGCTACCAGGCCGCCCCCGATGATCTGGCCACCATTGTTTACACCTCCGGTACCACGGGACGCTCCAAGGGAGTGATGCTGAGCCACAGCAATATCCTGTTTGATGCCGCAGCAGGACAGAAACAGGTACCAATCTATGATGATGATCTGTTTCTCTCCTTCCTGCCGCTCTCCCACACACTGGAGCGCACTGCCGGTTACATTATTCCAATGATGACCGGTGCGACAGTGGCCTACGCCCGCTCGATACAGGAGCTGGCAGAAGATCTTCAAACGATACATCCGACCGTACTGGTGACGGTGCCGCGCATCTTCGAGCGTGTTTACAACAAGCTCAAGGAGCAGCTGGCAACGCGCCCGCCGTTGGCGCGTCGTCTGTTTGAGATGGCCGTAAATGTTGGCTGGCAACGTTTTCTGTTTCAGCAACATCGTGCGCACTGGAGCCCCGGCCAGTTATTGTGGCCGATGTTAAAGCGTGTCGTGGCAACCAGGGTGACGGAAAAGCTGGGTGGTCGGCTGCGACTGGCGGTAAGCGGTGGTGCGCCTTTGTCACCTGCCGTGGCGCGTATCTTTATCGGTCTGGGCCTGCCGGTGGTGCAGGGTTATGGGCTTACGGAATCGAGCCCCGTGATTAGCGTCAACCGGCTGGATGACAACGTACCAGATAGTGTTGGCACACTGTTGCCAGGCGTTGAGGCACGAACCACCAATGAGGGTGAGCTGCTGGTGCGCGGCCCCAATGTGATGCTGGGCTACTGGAACCGCCCACAGGCGACGCACGAAATTATCGATGATAAAGGGTGGCTGCACACCGGTGACAAGGTGATCCTGGATGAGGGTGGACACATTAAGATCACCGGACGGCTGAAGGAGATCATTGTCCTCTCTAATGGAGAGAAACTGCCACCGGCAGAGCTGGAGCAGGCCATTACCATGGACAGCCTGTTTGAACAGGTGATGGTGATCGGTGAGGCCAGACCCTTCCTCTCGGCGTTGCTAATACTTAATAAAGAGAAGCTCGGCGAACTGCTGCAACAGATGCACTTTGAGGGCACTATCGAAAAGGAGCTGGATGATCAGCAGGTACAGCAGCTTGTACTGGAGCGCATCGAAACACAGCTTACTCACCTCCCCGGTTATGCCCATATCTTTCGCGTAAATTTGGGGCTGGAGCCATGGAGCGTGGAGAACGGCCTGCTGACACCGACGATGAAGTTACGCCGCTCACGTATTCTTGAACGCTATACGGCGCAGATAGAAAAGCTATACGTAGGACATTGATTTATAAATCTGTCATAGCCGTGCTTGCATGGAGAAATGCCAAGCACAAGCGAAGTGGCGATCTGGCAGTATGATGCACTGCGTAGGAGTGGCTTTGCCACGATGATTAATTAAATCGCGATCGAAGCGTTCCTACAAAATGAAATCCGAGACAGGGTGAAGATTTTATAAAATACTGTTTTTCAATCTGCCAGCTTAAGTTTGAATTACTACAAACGCATTAATCGAGAGGGCTGCGCACACCTTGGCCACCCTTATTGAGTACGTGCGTGTAGATCATAGTGGTTGAGACATCGGCATGCCCCAGCAGTTCCTGCACAGTCCTGATGTCGTAGCCATTCTCCAGTAAGTGGGTAGCGAAAGAGTGGCGTAGGGTGTGGCAGCTAACCCGTTTATTTATGCCCACATTACGAGATGCGCGTTTTACCGCTTTTTGTAAACTACTCTCATCCACATGATGACGACGTTGTTTCTTACTGCGTGGGTCAACAGATAAGCGCCCGCTAGGGAATACATATTGCCAGCTCCAATCGACAGCTCCCTTAGTAAATTTCCTGGCTAGAGCATCCGGCATAAAAACCTCGCCAAAACCATCGTCAAGATCATCTTCATGCTGCTTCTTTACACCCAGTAAGTGTTCTCTCAGTAACGGCTCAAGCTTCTGTGGTAACGGTACCACCCTATCTTTTTTCCCTTTACCATTTCTAACCAGGACTTGATGATATGAAAAATCCAAATCCTGAACACGCAATCGCACACACTCCATAAGCCGCATGCCAGAACCATAAAGCAATGCAGCCATTAAATATTGAACACCATCCATGTCATCCAGGAGCGCGTTAACCTCTTGAGAAGATAATACTGTGGGGAGTCGTTTTGCCCGTTTCGCACGAGCAAATCCTCCCAGCTCCCCAATCGGCCTCTTAATAACCTCATTAAAGAAGAAATTAAGGGCGTTAAGGGCAACATTTTGGGTACTCGCAGAAACATTCCCATGCACCACTAAATGTTCAAGAAAAGCCTTAACATCCAAAGCAGAGAAATCATCGATTTCATTATGTGGCTGAAAAGTCATAAATTTAACAACCCAGGTTTCGTATGTCTGTTCCGTTCTTATAGAGTAATCACGTAGGCGTATTTCCCGAACAAGTCGATCAAGTTCATCATGGAAATGCTCACGAATGGCGCTTACAGGACGTTGTCGTATTTTCTTGTACGGTGTTTCATCGATCACAACCTCACGTGCTAGCGTGGAGTGTGTTGAAGATAGACCACGAGAAGACTCTAGCCAGAACGACCAATCTACATCAGTACACCAATCCACCGTTAAGAGGTCACAAAATAGAATCCGTATAGCATCGACTATTTGTGTAAATTGCCAGTCCTTAAGAGAGCTGTTCTTTCCGACATTAGTTAAATATTCCGTTACCTGAAGCGGAGTATGACTGAGTAATTTGTTATTTGGGAAATGACTAATATACTGTTCAGCACGCTTCACATACCAATGTGCAGAAGTATGCTTAACCTTATGTTTAACAAGAAGTTCTATATAGCGATCCCAAAATTCCTTTACTGCTACCTGCGGGTTCCTATTACTCTCTTCCATGATTGTTACCACTCCATATTCGTGCTATAACCTTCCATATACCAAGGATAATGCAACTATGCAAACACGGATGAAATGCAATCCCCTAAATAAATACTATACGGATTCCTTAAATATGGAGATATACGGAATCCGTCTATTACACTGTTGAACTAAACCGCTTCGCGGTAACTTCCCTCCGATAACCCCCTTCT
>JBDLJH010000034.1:0-8714 GCA_039714395.1 Pseudomonadota bacterium
CAAGCCCGGACATCTCGTCTTCTATGTGTGCGTCGAAACCGGCGGAGATAAAGATCATTTGCGGGGCAAATGCCTCCACTGCCGGTAGTAGTTTATCGCGATAGATGGAGCGAAACGCCTCGCTGCCGTCACCGTTGTGAAGTGGAGCGAGAACAATATTCGGAGCTGCCTCATCGAGCCGGGTGCCGGGATAGAAGGGGTGCTGAAAGCTGGAACAGTAGAGCACCCTGTTGTCATTACGAAACATCGCCTCGGTACCGTTGCCGTGATGGACATCGAAGTCGATGATGGCCACCCGTTTCAGCCCATGGTCAGCCAGTGCATGGGCAGCTGCAATGGCAACGTTATTAAAAAAGCAGAAGCCCATCGCACGTTCCGGTTCGGCATGATGCCCTGGTGGGCGCACCGCGCAGAAGGCATTTTCTCTCTCGCCACTAATAACCAGATCGGTCGCCTTTATTCCGGCCCCTGCAGCGCGGAAGGCCGCCTCCAGTGTGTGAGGATTCATCGCCGTGTCGGGGTCGAGTTGGAGATATCCCTGCTTTGGTGCTACCCGTTCCAGCTGGCTCAGATAGTCATGGTGGTGACAGCGCAGGATCGCCTCCCGACTGGCGCGTGGTGCACTATAGGGGTGAAGTTGTTTAAGATGGCCTGCAGCCGCGAGCTGTTCTTCAATCGCGTGCAGGCGTGCCGGGCACTCCGGGTGGTGTTCCCCCATTTCATGCTGCAGAAATACCGGATGGCTGATGTATGCGGTCGACATCATGCCACCCAGGCTATTTATTTGCTGCGGTCAGTTTGTCGATAATCGCCTGTAACTGAGAAATATCTTCCTGCAAGGTGCGGATGCGGAGTAGTTTAAGATAGAGTTCGCTGTAGTTAGAAATATAACGGCAGTGCCGACTATAGTCAGTATAGAGTGAAGCGAGTCGCTCATGGAGTGGCGGCAGCAAGATCCCAGTTGGCATATCGATACAGTGAGGCAGGTCGAAATCCCCTGATAGCTCCTGTGTTCGCGCATAAACTGATATGGATAGGTGAATACTCTTTTTACCACGTCGTTTCGGTGTCACGATGTTAATGAGACGCGGCATAGATTTAAGCTTACGGATAAATTTTTTGGCCGAGAGATCGCTGGCCTCCAGCGTAATATTAAGGGTGGCCTCTTGATAAAATGACCGGCTATTGATAGCGGTCTTTGTCGCCAGAACCTTGATGCGGTATTTTTTTGCAAGCTTGGCCACCTGTTGTTCGATGGCCTCTTCCTGCAACTCCTTTGGTAACAAAATCCTCAGCTTATGATGACGTTGTTCAGTTTCTTTTAGCTGCTTCAGTATCGTGCTCTCTTCAAACATTGCCTGCTCAATGAGAGTGACAAACCGTTCACTCTCTTCTTTAAGTACGCTTAGCTCCTCCCTAAGAGAGGTGTAGCTTGCATACTGTTGTGCGACAAATCCAAGGGAAAATAATATAAGGAACAGCACGAAGAGACGAAATTTCAAGGGGGTGATCCATATAATCAGTGACTAATGAAGAGTATAGCGCATGTATTCGATGGAGTGCCTGAATCTATGCGGTCTGTGTAAGACAGGGTTAATCATTGAGAGTGGGGGAGGTGGAGTTAAACAATAAAAAAAGCCCTACAACAATAAGCGCTGTAAGGCTTTGATTTGGTTGGTGGGCCTACTTGGACTCGAACCAAGGACCAAGGGATTCACTTACCCCGGTATTTCTAACGGAAGTGGACTATCTCATCACCCTCAACCCCAGCAGTAAGCTGAGTTGTTAGGGTGCGGGACGCTCTAGCCTGTTATTAAGGACACTGAAGTCCTCAGGTAGTCTCTGCACCTTCCGAGGGTGTACCCTCGGCTTGGCTCAGGGTTGCCGGCAGCCGAACTGCTACGGGTTCCCTGAATTCATCCCGTTCATTCCATACCTTTCGGTATGGGCGCACCATTTTTGATGAGTCCCCTGCTCTAACCAACTGAGCTATAGGCCCGAAGCAGGCGATTATACGTAAAAAATATTAGATAGTCTCTTGTATGACGGTAAATAATGATTAGGGTTATGAAGGTAATCATAATCTTAAGGGTGGAATGATATGAAACAGTGTTTAAGTTGCGGGCAGGAGTTGGTTGGTCGTCAGAGGAAGTACTGCTCAAGACGGTGCAAGAATAACTATATTAATCAGTCACACCAGTCGTATCAGGCACAACAACGCAGGGGCCGTGAGCGAAAGATCATGCTGATTGAGCTTAACGGCGGAAGGTGTGATGCTTGTGGTTATGACCGAAATTACTCGGCATTGGAGTTCCATCACGCTAAGCCTGAAGAGAAGGTGTTTCAACTCGATCTGCGTTCGTTATCCAATAGGAAGTGGGAGTCTATTCTGGATGAGGCAGAGAAATGCCGACTGTTGTGCTCAAATTGTCATGCGGAACTGCATAATCCTGACTGTTTTCTGAAGGGAGAATGAAAAATGGCACCCGAGGGTGCCATTTTCTGTTTGCTGCTAGTTAGTAGTGAGCTTAGCTCCCTTCGGAGTCGAGGAAGCTGCGCAGTTGCTCGGAGCGGCTGGGGTGGCGCAGTTTGCGCAGTGCCTTGGCTTCGATCTGACGGATACGCTCGCGGGTGACGTCGAACTGCTTACCAACCTCTTCGAGGGTGTGGTCGGTGTTCATGTCGATACCGAAGCGCATGCGCAGTACCTTGGATTCACGGGCGGTGAGCCCTTCCAGTACGCCCTGTGTGGCCTCGCCTAGACCTTCAGCGGTGGCAGACTCGACCGGGGAGAGGACGTTGCCGTCTTCAATGAAGTCACCCAGGTGCGAATCTTCATCATCACCAATTGGTGTCTCCATGGAGATAGGCTCCTTGGCGATCTTCAGTACCTTGCGGATCTTGTCCTCGGGCATCTCCATACGCTCGGCCAGCTCTTCGGGGGTCGCTTCGCGGCCCATCTCCTGCAGCATCTGGCGGGAGATACGGTTGAGCTTGTTGATGGTCTCGATCATATGTACCGGAATACGGATGGTACGGGCCTGATCCGCGATGGAGCGGGTGATGGCCTGACGGATCCACCAGGTGGCGTAGGTAGAGAACTTGTAGCCGCGACGGTATTCGAACTTATCGACTGCCTTCATCAGGCCGATGTTGCCCTCCTGAATCAGATCGAGGAACTGCAGGCCGCGGTTGGTGTATTTCTTGGCGATGGAGATAACCAGACGCAGGTTGGCCTCGACCATCTCTTTCTTGGCACGGCGTGCCTTGGCCTCACCGATAGACATACGACGGTTGATGTCCTTGATCTCGATGATTGTCATACCGCACTCATTCTGCAGTGTGATCAGCCTGGTCTGCATGCGCAGTACATCTTCAGACTGCTCTTTGAGCGCCTTGGTGTAAGGCTTGTTGGACTTGGTATGACCCTTTAGCCAGTCAAGATTGGTCTCGTTCTTGGGGAAGCTGGAGATGAACTCCTTGCGTGGCATTTTGGCAACGTTAATACACAGATCCATCACCGTACGTTCGTGGCTGCGGATGCGCCTAACCAGACCACGCAGTTTTTGCACCATGCGCTCAACCAGTTTGGGAGCCAGGCGGAACTCCATGAAGGCGGCGACCATCTCTTCCTGTAGCTTGATGAATTGTTTGGATTCTTTGCCGTGTTTGCTGATGGCGTTGA
Organism: Pseudomonadota bacterium; assembly: GCA_039714395.1. Lineage (GTDB taxonomy): Bacteria > Pseudomonadota > Gammaproteobacteria > Thiohalomonadales > Thiohalomonadaceae > JAPHSX01. The sequence goes on from JBDLJH010000034.1 coordinate 3,686, forward strand.
GTGTGCGCTTGTGCAGTTTCGTCAGCGTGGTGACGTGCTCGCGAACCTCCTCGATATCGAGTCCCGTGTCTTCCTCTTCATCATCGTCGTCGTCTGTTTTGGCGGCGGGTGGGGCAATGGGGGCATCGACTTCGTTGGGATCGATGAAGCCAACGACAACATCGGCCAGGCGAACCTCTTCGGCTTCAAGCTTAGCAAATACCTCGAGCAGATCAGAGATGGTTTCAGGGTGGCTGGCCAGGGCGCTTCGCATCTGGTTCATGCCATCTTCGATGCGCTTGGCGATCTTGATCTCACCCTCGCGGGTAAGCAGTTCCACGGCCCCCATTTCACGCATATACATGCGGACAGGGTCGGTGGTGCGACCAAATTCACTATCGACTGAGGCTAGCGCTGCGGCGGCCTCTTCGGCGGCATCCTCGTCGGTGCTTACCGCCTCACCGCTGATCTTCATGGAGTCGGCGTCGGGGGCAACTTCATGAACGCTGATGCCCATGTCGTTGATCATGCTGATGATATCTTCGATCTGTTCGGGATCGACGATATCGCTCGGCAGGTGATCGTTCACCTCGGCATAGGTCAGGTAGCCCTGCTCTTTACCGCGGGCGATAAGTAATTTAAGTTGTGATTCCTGTTGCTGCATCATCGCGTGGCTTACTCACTACGTTCATGGCCTGTGAAGGCGTAGAAAAACTCCACATTATAGCCTATCTGTGCAACTCTGCACGTGGTCTGTGGGTAACTTTAAGTTTCTGCTGTATATGAATATAGACGGGCTTTCCGATAGCGCCATGTAAGGTGTGGCAAAGTGTTACATGCGTCACAATTTCTGTAACAAATCCTGATACTCCGTGCGCTCCTCGGCGCTTAACTCGCCAAAGGGCTTCTGAGATAACTCCTGCTGGCGCTGACGCCGCATCTGCTGCTCCAGGCCGTGCACCGATCCAAGAAACTCTTTTTGCAGATCATCCTGTTCGGCATTAAGCAGCAATTCCTGTTGTACCAGGGTAAATAGATGACGCTCTTCGTCACGTCCGCGCCAGTGCTCAAGCAGTGCTGCGGTGGAAAGATGGGGATTGGACTGGAGGAGTTCAAGTAACTCGATAAAAAGTGCAACACCGGGTTGCTGTAGGGCGTTAAAGCGCTGCGCATCACCAGCGCTGGTGGCTAGCTCAGGGTGTTGCAGCAGTAGAGTGATCGCATGGCGCAGCTGTGAGGGCTGTTTTTTACTTGTGCCGGGTCGTGTTGCCGACGGGTGACGATGCCGACTGGGGGCCGTTGGGCCACCCAGGCCGAGCATTTGTGCCAGCTTCTCCGGGGCGATGTTTGTCAGCGGGGCCAGGCGCTCCAGCAGTTTGTGGCGATAGATCCCCTCGGGCAGTTTGGCCAGCAACGGGCGACTCTGTTCCACCAGTCGGGCCTGGCCGTCCATGCGCTTAAAGTCACCTTGTTGCTTGAACTGTTCGATAAGAAACTCATCCAGTGAGGGAGCGCTCTCTAACTGCTGCTCGAAGGCCTCGGTACCGATCTGTCGCACCAGGGTGTCGGGATCTTCACCGTCGGGCATAAACATAAAGCGCAGGCGGCGACCATCGCGCATTAGTGGCAGGGCGATCTCCAGGCCTCGCCAGGCGGCATCGCGTCCGGCACGATCACCATCAAAGCAGAACACCACCTCGTCGCTGGCACGAAATAGCTGCTCCAAATGCTCCTGAGTGACGGCGGTACCGAGCGAGGCGACAGCATAGCGGATACCATATTGTGCCAGCGCTACGACATCCATATAGCCCTCGACTACGAGTAGGCGCGGCAGTTCGCGAAATGCCTGGCGTGCTTCGTAAAGGCCGTAGAGTTCGCGGCCCTTGTGGAATATCGGTGTCTCGGGGGAGTTAAGGTATTTTGGCTTATCGTCACCCAGAACCCTGCCGCCGAAGGCGATCACCCTTCCGCGGCGATCGCGGATGGGGAACATGATGCGCTCACGAAAGCGGTCGTAGCGTTTGCCTCCCTCTTTCTCTACCAGTAGCCCAGCGGTGATCAGTAGCTGCGGGTTTTGCCCGCCCATCGCCTTGAATAGATTATCCCAGCCGGGTGGGGCGTAGCCGATGCCAAAATCCCGAACCACTTCGCCGGAGAGACCTCGCCCCTTTAAATAGTCGACTGCGGGGTTTGATTCGGGATGTAGACGTAGCTGTTGGCTGTAGAAGTTGGTGGCCCGTTGCATCAGTTCATAGAGATCGGGGGCACGCTTATCCTGACGTGCGCGGTTTTCCGAGACCTCGCGCGGCACCTCTACCCCGACACTCTTCGCCAGCTCCTCAATAGATTCGACGAACTCCATGTGGTCGTATTCCATGAGGAAGCCGATGGCGGTGCCGTGGGCACCACAGCCGAAACAGTGATAGAACTGTTTGGTCGGACTGACGGTAAAGGAGGGGGTCTTTTCGTTGTGGAAAGGACAGCAGGCATGGTATTCGCGCCCGGCCTTTTTTAGCGGCACACGACCGTCGATTAACTCGACAATATCGACACGGTTTAACAGGTCGTCGATGAAGTGTTGTGGGATTTTTCCTGCCATGCCCTATTGTAGCGGGATCGCTCTAAAGGTGGCAGTAGAAGAGTGTTTCAGGCGGAAAGACGGGCCTTGATCTTACCGCTGACCTGACCCATATCGGCGCGGCCCTGCAGTTTGGGCTTGAGTTGCCCCATGACCTTGCCCATATCTTTCATCCCTGCGGCACCACTGGATGCGACGGCCTCTTCGATAAGGGTATTAATCTCCTCATCGCTGAGGGCGGCAGGCAGGTAGTGCTGGATCACGACGATCTCACTCTCCTCTACCGCAGAAAGTTCGCCGCGTCCGGCATCATTGTACTGTTTGATGGAGTCGCGACGCTGCTTCACCATCTTATCCAGCACTGCCAGCACCTGAGTGTCGTCCAGCTCGATACGCTCATCCACTTCGCGCTGCTTTACTGCAGCGAGGATCAGGCGAATGGTACCGAGGCGCTCTTTATCTTTAGCGCGCATCGCATCCTTCATATCCGCAGTGAGCTGATCTCTGAGGGTATCGGCCATTGGAGTCGACTTTATTGGTGCTATTCTGACGAACGACTAGTAAAGACGCTTGGAGCGGTTCTGCTCGCGGAAGGTCTTCTTCTGCTGACGCTTAACGGCAGCGGCTTGCTTGCGCTTGCGAACGGCGGTGGGCTTCTCATAAGCCTGACGACGACGTACTTCAGACAGTACACCGGCTTTTTCACAGCTGCGCTTAAAGCGACGCAGGGCAATATCGAAGGGCTCGTTCTCTTTTACGCGTACAGAAGGCATATGCCTTATCACCTCATTAAAATCTGTTAAATTTACTCCCCCCAAGTGTCCATGGGGGAGGGAACCCGCAATTCTAAATACACCGCGGCAAAAATGCAATGCCAAGTGTAGGAGTGGCTTTGCCACGATGATTTATGAAATCGCGCTGGAAGCGCTCCTACGACAAGGTGATTCCGAGACAGGGTATAGGTTCGATGTCGAATGGCGATATAAGGTTGAAACCAATTTCAGACCGCTTCAGCGTACTTGCGGTCATCGTATTGTAAGAATTTCTGTTAGATTTTATAAAATGCTGTTTTTCCAGTCTGCCCTTAAGTTTGAATTACTACATATCAGGCTATTTCCCTGTTCCCTTTGACCTCCCATCGCCTGCGGGGGAGAATGCGCGCCATGTTGATCTTGGGAATAGAAAGCTCCTGTGACGAAACCGGTATCGCCCTTTATCACGGTGAGCGTGGCCTGCTGAGTCACACCCTGTTCAGTCAGGTAGCGATGCATGCCGAATATGGCGGCGTGGTGCCTGAGCTGGCCTCACGTGATCATGTGCGGCGTGTGCTGCCGCTGATCACCCAGGCACTGGAGCAGGCGGGGGTAAGTCGCAGTGATATTGATGGTGTTGCCTATACCGCCGGGCCGGGCCTGATCGGCGCACTGCTGGTAGGTGCATCGGTAGGGCGGAGTCTGGCCTGGACCTGGGGGGTACCTGCTGTTGGGGTACACCATATGGAGGGACACCTGCTGGCACCCATGCTGGAGGAGACTCCGCCGCCCTTTCCCTTCGTCGCCCTGCTGGTCTCCGGTGGCCATACCATGCTGGTGGAGGTGCAGGGGGTCGGGCAATACACCATTTTGGGTGAGTCACTGGACGATGCCGCCGGTGAGGCCTTTGATAAGACCGCCAAGATGCTGGGGCTTGGCTATCCCGGTGGCCCGGTGTTGGCTAAGTTGGCCGAGCAGGGGCGTAGCGATCAGTACCGCTTTCCGCGACCGATGACCAACCGCCCGGGTCTCGACTTCAGCTTTTCCGGCCTTAAGACCTTTAGCCTCACCACCTGGCAGAAGAGTGACCAGAGTGAACAGACCCAGGCCGATATCGCCTGTGCGTTTCAGGATGCGGTGGTCGATACCCTGGCGATTAAGTGTAAGCGTGCCCTGAAGCAGACCCATCTGAAGCGGTTGGTAGTTGCAGGCGGAGTGAGTGCTAACAAAGGGCTGCGCCAGCGACTTGCCTTGATGGGGGAGGAGTTGGGGGCTGAGGTCTACTACCCACGCCCAGAGTTTTGTACCGATAACGGGGCGATGATCGCCTACGCCGGTTATCTGCGACTCAAGGCGGGGCAGACAGAGCCGCTTGGTTTTGGTGCCTCGCCACGCTGGCCTCTTGAAGAGTTGTCGTCCACTGGATGATGAGGCTTAGTTGTACTAAAGCAGACACAGTTTATATGTAAAAGTCGGGACTTGATCGGACATAAAACCAGAATGAGGGTCGATGTGATCTGACCGAGACTCATTATCACTGTCAGTCAGACGTGAACTTTACAGATCTCCGTATTTCCCCAGGATTGTCACAAGCAGTGTAGCAATCCGGCGGCATGTTGCACTACTGTAGGAGCGGCTCTGCCGCGATGTTTAATCAAATCGCGCTGGAAGCGCTCCTACAACATTTTGCCCTATCAATCCTGGTCGCCAATCTTCCCCT
>JBDLJH010000035.1:0-5121 GCA_039714395.1 Pseudomonadota bacterium
CTGCCCTATGGTTAATGAAATCCCTTCACAACAGCATGCGCCCATTGGCGTAATGGACTCCGGCGTTGGCGGCCTCTCGGTATTGCGTGAGATCCACCGCCAGCTACCCGCCGAGTCACTGCTCTATGTCGCCGACAGTGCCCACCTCCCCTACGGTGACAAGAGCCCTGCCTTTGTGCGCGAACGGGTTAACCGCATCGCCGAATCACTTATTGATATGGGCAGCAAGGCACTGGTGGTCGCCTGTAACACGGCCACCGCCGCTGCAGTGGAATCACTACGCGAGCGCTTTGCGGTACCGGTGATCGGTATGGAGCCGGGGGTAAAACCGGCCGTACTTGGCAGCAAACGCGGCGTGGTGGGTATTCTGGCCACCGAGGGGATGGTGCAGAGCAACCGCATGCATGAGCTGGTACAACGTTTCGCCCGCGATGTAGAGGTGGTGATCCAGCCCTGTCCCGGCCTGGTTGAACAGGTGGAGCGTCACGCCCTGCACACCCCTGAAACCTCCCGCCTGCTACAGGGCTATCTTGCACCCATCCTTGAACGCCAGGCCGATACCCTGGTGCTGGGCTGCACCCACTACCCCTTTTTGCAACCACTCATCGAACATCTGGTCGGCCCCTCAGTAACGGTAATCGACACCGCCACTGCCATCGCCCACCACCTTAAACACCGCCTTGAAGAGGGCGTCCTGCTCAACGACAGCACGACTCCCGGCAGCGTCAGTTTTTACAGCAGCGGCAATGGTGAGACACAGCGCGAGCTAATATCAACGCTGTGGGGTAAGAATATTGAGGTCACTCTTCTAAGCGAAATAGAGGCATCACCGCTTGTATAAGCGCTGCCCCAAGTGCGGTTACCAGCGACAGCCCTCAGATACCGGCTCCAGCGATATCTGCCCCGGCTGCGGGCTCATCTTCTCCAAATGGATGCAGCGCCGTTTCAAATCAAAGACAAGAGTGCCCGCAACTGACCATAGCAAACCTGATACCCCACCTCTATGGGGCCGCATCACCCCACTGCTGTTTCACATTGAGGAACGGGTAGACCCCCTTCACTTCTGGTCACGCCTCGCCGCCTTTGCCCTCTTTTTTCTCTGGGGCTGGAGCTTTATCTGGATGGAGATAGAGAGCAATGCCATCGGTGCCTCCTTCATGCACAACATCAACCTTGTCTTCCACGAGGCGGGCCACATGATCTTTATACCGCTAGGTGAGTTTATGACCATCCTCGGTGGCAGCCTGTTTCAGGTCATGATGCCGTTAATCGTGATGGGGACTTTTTTGTGGCAACAGCGCAACCCCTTTGGAGCCTCCATCGGTCTATGGTGGACGGGCCAGAGCATGATGGATGTCGCCCCCTACATTAACGATGCCCGCGACCGCCAGTTGATGCTGCTGGGAGGCGGTACTGGTGAGGGTCGTCCGTGGATGCACGACTGGTACAACCTGCTCGGTCAGTTGCGCGTGCTGGAGCAGGATCACCGCATCGCCTCACTGGTCGATGTTTGCGGTGAACTCATCATGATCCTGGCAATGTGCTGGGGGGCTTACCTTCTCTTGTTGCAATATCGACAGATAAAATAAGTGTGTAATGGCGCTCTCGACATACCCGACTAATATACTACACTTTTGGTATTCCGAACGGGTACGCCCGCTGTGGTTCCGCTCCACACCCCAGTTCGATAAGGAGATCCGCCAGCGCTTCGAGGCCACCTGGCAGGCCGCACGTGATGGCAGGCTGGCACACTGGGAGAGCGACGCTGATGGTGCCCTGGCCCTGGTGATCGTGCTGGACCAGTTTCCACTCAACATGTACCGCAAGCAGGCGCAGAGCTTCTCCACCGAGGCCCAGGCCCGCGAGGTGGCGCGTCGCGCCATCGACCGTGGCTGGGATAGTGAGCTGAACGCATCGGGCAAAGCCTTTCTCTACCTGCCCTTTATGCACAGCGAGAACCTCGATGATCAGGACCGCTCCATCGCCCTCTACGAGGCAGCGGGGTTAAAAGACAATATGCGCTACGCCAGACATCATCGCGAGATCGTACGCCGCTTCAGCCGCTTCCCCCACCGCAACGACACACTGGGGCGTGAGAGCACCAAAGAGGAGCTCGCCTGGTTGCAGACCAAAGAAGCCTTTTCAGGATGAAGCCCTGCCTCATCATCAAGGCTGGTGAGAAGATCCCCGCTCTGGCTGCCACCCCCGGTGATGACGAGGACTGGATCGCCACGGGAATGGGGTTCAATGCTGATGAGGTCATGGTGGTTGCCCCCTATCTCGGCGAGGCACTGCCAGATATTGGTGCCTTCAGCGGCGCGGTGATCACCGGCTCCGGCGCCATGGTCACCGATGGCGATGCCTGGATGGAAGAGTCCGCGGCCTGGCTGCACGATGCCGTCCACTACGACCTGCCGGTACTCGGCATCTGCTTTGGCCACCAGCTACTGGCACACGCGCTGGGTGGCGAGGTTGACGACAATCCCGCCGGGGTCGAGGTCGGTAGCATCAACATCACGCTACAACCCGTGGCCCGGCAAGATCCCCTGCTTAATACGCTACCCATTGAATTCCCAGCACAGCTGGCGCACCGCCAGTCGGTGCGCCGGCTGCCGCCCGGGGCACAGCTACTCGCAAGTAGCACAATGGAACCACACCAGGCCTTTGCCTACGACAAATGCGCCTGGGGTATACAGTTCCACCCGGAGTTCGACGAGGCGATCATCCACCACTTTATCGACTTCTACCGTAAGCAACTGCAGCAGGAGGGGCGCGACGTCAACGCCCTGTTTGCGACCCGACACCCCTCCCCGGATAGTCATTCCCTACTTGCCCGTTTTGCCACGATCATAAGAGGGCAGCAACAGACATAAGCTCGTCGAACTTGCTAAATGGGGGGATTAGGGACTAGTTTGTGAATAGGGAATCGATTTCCCTTTGAAGAATATCCATCATTTAGGAGAATTCGAATGAAACAGATTATTAAAGCCTCTGCCCTGCTGCTCGCACTCTCCGGTGCGGCACTATTCAGCCAGAGTGCCAGTGCCTGGTGGGCTCCCGTCGACGGTCCGTGGAATAACGGTCCATGGAACAATAACTCAGGTTGGGGTAATAGCCAGTGGAATGACGGCCCATGGAACAATCGCTCAGGTTGGGGCAATGGCCCGTGGAATGACGGCCCGTGGAACAATCGCTCAGCTTGGGGTAATGGCCCGTGGAATGACGGCCCGTGGAACAATCGCTCAGCTTGGGGTAATGGCCCGTGGAATGACGGCCCGTGGAACAATCGCTCAGGTTGGGGCAATGGGCCATGGAACAACAATAGCCCGTGGAATGGACCTAACTACGGCCCCGGTTGGGGAGGCGGTCCCTACTATGGCCCCAATACCGCACCGCCTCCGGGCTTCTCACCTCCGCCACAGGACAATAGTCAGAGCGGCAGCAACTAGCACAACTGTCAGGGTCAGGAGCGCCACGCACAGACCCTGTCACACATCATCATCAATCAGGAACAAGCGATGACCGAGTACAGCGATACCGTTGAGGAGAAAAGCGCAAACATCGCCATGCTGGTTTATATCCTGCTGCTGGCCGCACCCCTGCTTCTGGTCTCCTCACTTATCGGTGTGATCATCGCCTATATCTATCGTGATGACGCCCCCGAGTGGTTAAAGAGCCACTTTCAACTACAGATCCGTACCTTCTGGATCGCCTTTCTCTTCTTTTTTATCGGCCTTGTGCTAATGCTGATCCTGATCGGCAAACTGGTGCTACTAATCACCTTCATCTGGTATCTGGTTCGACTGATCAAAGGGATCAAATACCTTAACCGCAAACAGCCCTACCCCAATCCCACCAACTGGGGCTTCTGAATCACATCAATGAAGAAGAGTAATCTTTTTCAGGATATCCCTGAATCACTGCCACAGGAGATTCTCGAAACCCTGTTACAACGTGACGGCCTGCGGCTGGAGCGTATCGTCTCGGATGGCCACGCCACCGCTGAGGGTGAGTGGTACGATCAGGAATGGGATGAATGGGTGATCCTGCTCAGCGGCAGCGCGACCCTGTTATTTGAAAATGGGGAATCCCGTCAGCTCATACCGGGAGATTATCTATTGATCCCTGCTCACTGCCGCCATCGTGTAGAAGCCACCGATCAGCAGGAAAAGAGTGTGTGGCTGGCACTGCATCTGTAGTGGGGTCAGGTCTTTCTGTACCACATTATTCATTTCCTTTTACTATTCGACTTATCGTCGAATAGTGTTTTTCAAAATACTCACCGAGTTCTTTTAATGTGTAACCTCCTGATAAGTAAGCTTGAGTTATTGCTTGTTTTTGATCTTTATACTTTTTATCGTAATAAGGCAGCGATTTAGGTATCTTCCTTTTCTGGAGTCTTGGCACCTCATTTAATGACCCTTTATCATTAATGAGCTTTTGCTTTTTATCGATAAATTTCTCTGTTCCTAAGAATATTTGATTTTGTAAGTTATCCCATACTGATGGCAAGCCAACCCCTTCTCTCACAAAATCAATATACTTATCAATCGCTCTTTTACGTTGCTTGCCAAATTGGCCGAGAATCCAGTTAGTTTCAAGCCAGGGTTGTGAAGCCACCTCACCAATCATGGATTTATAACTACTCCATTTCCATGTACCTATGGCTTTTGTCATCTTGGCACGGATCGGATTCAACACGACGTATCGAGATAATTCCAGCAGATACGCATCTTGTTCGACTAATATCCCTTTATAGCGCCCCTGAAACACATGACCGGCACGATCATGCTTAATATTGTAGTACTGGGTATAAACGCCATTGAGCTGCCGCATTCCTTTGGAAAGGTTGGCCTCCGCTGTCTCAATCACGATGTGATAGTGATTATCCATCAAACAATACGCATGACATCGCCAATTAAAGCGCTTACATGTGTTGCCCAATATTTCTAGCCACTTCTCACGGTCTTGATCATCATCATAGATATCTTCACGCCTGTCACCTCGTGAAGTCACATGATATAAACCGCCCGCCAATTCTAATCTTAGTGGTCTTGCCATGAGAGGAGTGTAGCATAGAGTTAGAGAAATGTGGCACGGAAAGACCTGACCCCGTTATTT